>SXLG01000165.1 GCA_005777805.1 Pseudomonadota bacterium | reverse complement strand
CTGGCTCGCGCTCGCTCACCCCGCGCTGCGCCTCGACCCCGACCTGCTGTCATACTTGACGCACTGGCGAGACTGGCGCGCCGGCGTGCCCGCGAGCTTCGGCTACACCGTGCCGAAGGTCCTGCCCTTCCTGCTCTTCGGAGCAGCCGGGAGTCCCGAATTCGCCCAGGCGCTCTCGATCCTGTGCGCGGCAGCGGCCGGTGCGGCGCTCGTGGACGTGAGCCGGCGCAGTTTCGGCATCGCCGCAGGTCTGCTCGTCGGGCTCTTCTATCTGCTCGATCCGCTGCGGGTCGTGCTGATGCTGCGCTCGAGCGCCGATCTGCTGGTGGGTGTCGGGCTGATCCTCGCCGCCTGGGCGTGGAGTCGGGGCCACGTGCGTGCAGCTGGCCTGGCGCTGCTGGTGGCGGCACTCGCCAAACCGATGGCGGTGCCGTGCGGGCTCGTGCTCCTTCTGCCGCAGGCGGCTGTTCCGCTGCGGCGGCGTTGCTTCGCCGCGGCTCTCCCCGTTCTTGCGCTTGGCGCGAGCGTCTGGCTCGAGGGCGCGCTCGCCGGACGTGGGCTCGCCGCGATCGTGACCTCTCCGGTGCTGCCCACGCAGCACATTGGTTTCGCCGCGCTCGCCGCCGGTGGCGCCCGCGATGGCGTAGCGGCGTTGCGGCTCATCGTTGGCGAATGGATGGGTGGGCTCCTCTTCGCGCGCTCATGGCCGCTGATCGTGGCGGGGGCGGTGGTGCTCGCGGCGCGCTCCTGGCGCGGCGAACCCGGAGCCCGCGCCGCGCGGGTTCTCGTCGTCGCGCCGATCCTCCTGGTCGCGACTTACGCGCTGCTCGCCTGGCACCAACCGATCGCGGTCTACACGCGCTTTGCGTGGCCGCTCACGGTTGCGGCCGCGGTGCTGGCGGCGCTGGCGCTAACGGCATGTGGGGCACTCCTGGCGCGACGTCCGACGATTGCGCTTGCGGTCTCGGCGGGGCTGGCCTGCCTGGTGCTGCTCGATCGCGAGCAGGACTGGAAGTGGCGGGCGCCGCTCATGGTCGCACCCTGGGAAGCCAACGCCGCGGCGGTCGAGCAGGGGCTCGCCGAAATGGCCGCAGCACCGGGCTGCGCCGCCGGGGCCGTGGTGCCACTCGCGTATCTGCCATTGGCGCGCTGGCGGCTCGGCGATGGTGCTGGTGGCCGGACACGATTTTGTGCGCTCGAGGACTGGGCCGAAGGACGCGGTTGCAACACGGCGCAGTGCGCGCTGCTGGTCGCGGGTGCCCCGACCACGCCGGCCGCACAGGCGCGCATGTCGGCGTTGCTCGCAGGCGACTCCTCGCCCCGCGTGATCGATGGGCGCGTCGCACTGGTCGCGATTTCCCGGCCGGGACCCGGTCAACGTCGGCCCTCCGCTGCCCGATCGCATGCGCGCGTCGCGCTGGTAGAGGTTCCGCAGCCGGGGCATCGGAGCGGCGCGCTCTAGGGAGCAATCGTGACTCATCCACCCGTAGAGCGTTCTCGCGAACCGCGACCAGCCCTTGCGCTGTGCGCCGCCGTCGCGATCTGCGCGGCTCTTGGTGCGTTTCTCGAAGCTTTGGGGCGACAGCTCGGACAACCACCGCTCTGGTCGGTGCGTGTCTTGCTGCCCGGTGTCGTTCCGGCGCTTGCCGTGCTCGGGCTGGCCCGGCTCACGACGTGGGGCCGGGGCCGGCGCTCGGGCCTGCCGATCCCGGCCGGGGCCGGTGCGCCCCGCACGCTGGTCGTCGATGCGGGGCTCGTCCTGGTATCGAGCTTTATCTTTGGCTTGCTGGCGCAGGGGCGTCGCCTCGCACCCGCGGTCGAAGGGGGGTTGTACGACGCGCCGCTGTGGCAGCTCGATCGCAGCATCCACGGTGGTTTCGAAGTCGGAGTGCGGCTCGGCGAGGCGGTGCACGCGCTCGGGCTCGTACCGCTGCTGGATTCCGTCGCGCCGGCGTTGCCCACGTTGGCGTGGCTCGCGCTGCCGCTGCTGCTCGCCCTTCCGGCGACGCGCACGCGGGCCGCGCGTGCCGTTGCGGCCTTTGCGCTTTTCGCTGTCGTCGCGCTGGCGCTCATGCTCTGGCTGCCCGTGCTCGGTCCGGCGCAGTATCGGCCGACGCGCTTCTTTTGGCTGTCCGATGCGCCGCTCAACGAGCATCTCGAATGGGTGCGGCTTCAGGACTACGCGGCTCTGCGGCGCGATCCCGCTGCGTTGAGCACACACCCCGATCCCGGTCTCTCCGGATTTCCCGCGATCGAGGTGGGATGGCTGGTCCTCGTACTGCGTGTTGCGCTCGCCCGGCGGGGCCCGGTGCTGGCGTGGGCGCTCATCCTCGCAGTGTTTGGCGTGGGCTCGCTGGCGTTGGGTCGCCAGTACATGCTCGGCATCGAGGTCGCGCTGGTCACGGCCCTCGCGGCGGACGCGACGGCCGGGCGTCTGCTGGCGCGACGTCCGGGACAGGTGCCGCGCCAGCGGTCGCGCCCGCGAGTCGCGTGGCCGCGGCGACCCGCGCGTGGCATGGTCCCGGGATGAACGCGGGAGAGCTGCCGCCGCTCGTGCTGCTGCCGCTCGCGTTTGCGCTCGGTGCCGCGGTGGGCAGCTTCCTCAACGTCGTCATCCACCGGGTTCCGCGCCAGCTCTCGGTGGTGTCGCCACCCTCGCACTGTCCTGCCTGCGACGCGCCGATCCGCTGGTGGCAGAACGTGCCGATCGTGAGTTGGCTTACGCTGCGCGGGCGTTGTGCGGCCTGCGGTACCCGCATCTCGGCGCGATACTTGACAGTGGAGCTGCTGACGGGCCTGCTCGCCGTCGCGCTGGCGCGTCGCTACGGCGTGTCGTTCGAGTTCGTTTCGGGCTTTGTCTTCGCGGCGGGGCTGATCGCGCTGACCTGGATCGATCTCGACCATCGCTTGCTCCCCGATCGCATCACGCTCCCCGGAATCGTGGCGGGGCTGGCCCTTGCTCCGTTGCGCAGTCACGGCGCTCCGCTGGACGGCCTCAGCGCAGCCGCGCTCGGTGTGCTGGTCGGTGGCGGTTCCCTCTGGCTCGTGGCCTGGCTCTACGAGCGCATGACCGGTCGCGAGGGCATGGGCGGCGGAGACATCAAACTGCTCGCGATGATCGGCGCGTTCCTCGGCTGGCAGGGCGTGCTGCTCTCGCTCTTCCTCGGTTCCGTCGTCGGCTCGGTCATCGGCGTCGGCATCATGATCGCGCGCGGCGCCGACACCAGGCTGGCACTGCCCTTCGGGCCCTTCCTCGCGATCGGCGCCCTGACGACACTCCTCCAAGGCGAGGCCTTGATCGCCTGGTACGTCGGCACGCTCGGCTGAGCGGGGGCCCTTGCTCCGTCGCGGCGGGCGAGCTGTCGGTCGGGCGCAGCTCTACGTCGGCAGAGTCCGGGCGCTCACGGCATCGCGGTGGGGCTTGCTCCCGCGCTGGAGGTTTGTGCGCTTCGCTTTCCAGCGACGTCGCGCAACGGGTCCGAATGCTCCCTCGTTTCCGCCATCGGGCATACCGACACCGCGCGTCTGCCGATGGCGTCGTGCCGTGTGTTCGAGTTGTCCGTGGCGCATTTCGGTTGACCGATGCCGTGGGGCAGCCCTTCCCGGAGCACGGGGTGCGTGTCCGGGTTCTCCGCCGCGCATCGCAGTAGACTTCTTGCGCGCGCCGTCATGGGAGTGCTCGGGGCGCGGCGCTAGTCGGGGGGCGTGCAGACTCGTCGACTCGAATCCTGGCCCGCACGGGTAGCCGGGTGGGTGATGCAAGATCGCGTCGCGGGCGGGATGGTCCCTCGCCGTGATGCGCGGCCTGCTCGCGCTTCTCGTCGGGAGGGGTGGACGTTGATCGAAGTCGTTCTGATCTTGACCCTGTTCGGGATCGTCACCGCGGCCGCGGTGCCGTCGATGGTCGCGGCTCGCACGGGCGTCGAGCTGCGTTCGGCGGCGCTGGGGCTCGTCGGCGCGATGGTGCGGGCCCGTCGCGGTGCGCTGGCCGAGGGCCGTTCGTGGCAGGTGCGCGTGCGCGATCGCCGGGTCGACCTCATCCCCGCCGGCGTGTCGGGATCGAGCGAACTCCTGGCCGGCGGAGCAGAGCTCGCCGGGGCGACCTCGGGTGGTGACGTGCGTTTCTTCCCCGACGGCCTCGCCGAAAACGCGACCTTTACCCTCGAGTTACGCGGCCAGCGCCGCTCGGTGATTGTCAATCAGAGAGGGAGGCTGCGTGTCGAATGAGGGCCACGTGGGGCGCTGGCAGGACGGCTGGACGCTGGTCGAGGTCGGACTCGCGCTCTGCTTCGTGTCGGGTCTCGCCATGACGGTGGGGGCGTCGGCGGCAACTCTCCTGCGGCTTGCGGCCGAGGCGCATGCCGAAGCGATCGGGCTCGCCGCGGCGGCGTCCCGGCTGGAGGAGTTGCTCGCCACCGACCCCGAGCGGCGTGCACCCGGTACCGACGTGGTCACGCTTGGCGACACCGAGGTGACCCGGATCTGGCGTCCGGTCGCCGACGACCCCGCCGCGGGGCTGTGGCGGATCGAGGTCACCGCACGCTGGGAGCGCCCGTCGATCACGGGTCTGACACTGGTCGGGGTGGGGCCATGAGCCTCTCGCGCGAAGGACGGACCAGACTCGTTGCCATGCGTGACGCGCGGCTGGTCTGTGGGATGACCAGATTGACGTCCGTGGGTCAGCTGGTCTGCGTCGTGGGCGCTGGAGCGGATTCGCTCCGATGGGCGGCACGCGTCGACGCGGCGAACGTGTTGCTCGACGTGCTGCAGGCTGGGGTGGAGAGGGGGGCGGAGAGTCGCTTGCGTAGCGGAGGGCGGCTGAACACGGGTTCGCAGAGAGTGAGGACCGGATGAGTCTCCTCGAACTGCTCGTGGCGATGACGAGCGCGTCGCTGGTCGGGGCCGCAGCACTGACCCTGCTCGTCACCCATGCCGGAGTCTTCGGGCAGATGCTCGAGCAGACCCGCGCGATGGCCGATCTTGCCTTTGCCGCCGACGTGGTCGGGCGCGACGTGCAGACGGCGGGGGGCGATCCCGCGTGCAGCGGGGTCGTTGCGCTGGAGAGCGCGGGCCCGACCGGCCTGCGCTTGCGCGCGGACCGAGACGGCGATGGCGCGATCGACCGCGAGTCGCTCGAAGAGATCGAGATCGCCGCCGGCAGCGGCCGGCGGCTGGTGCGGCGGATCGGCCAGCAGTCGATGGCCATCGCGAGTGATCTCGCCCACGCGACCATCGATTTCGGGGAGAGCGAAGCGTCAGCGCCCGCGGCCGGCGAACCGGCTGCGTCCGGCGTGGGCGTCGCCGCTCCCGCGCGACGCGTTGATCTCGACCTGGCCCTCGAGCGGAGCTGGCGTGGACGCGACATCGATGTCGCAACACATTTGAGCGCCGCCCTGCGCGGCGGGTGCACGCGATGAGAGTGTGCAGCGCCGAGGACGGCACCGTGTCCAGCGGTGGGACATGCAAAAGTCCAGGGGTGGGTGCGATCGGGGGGCGACGCTTCTCGCGTGGCGGGGCGGCCATCGGCGCAGACCCGCGCGGGTGCGGGCGATGAGGCTGCGGCACGCCGAGGGCGGGGTCGTGTTGTTGGCGGTCCTGTTGGTTGCGGCACTCCTGGCGACGCTCAGCGCGGTTGCCTTGCGGCTGCTTGGCGACGAATTCTGGGCCATGGGCCGCCGACGGGCCGCGCTCCAGGCCCGCTACAGCGCCGAGGCTGCGGTCCATCACGTCGCCGCCGTGCTGGCTCCCGGCCGCGCCTTGCCCGAACCACTAAATCCCGCGGACCTCGTCGATCCGCTGCAGGCCAGCCCTCTGCTCGATCTCGGCGGTGCGGCGGTGCCCTTCCCCGGCGAGCCCTTCGGCTACGAGGCGCGCCTGATCGAGGCCCGGCCGGCGGGCGGCGGGTCCATCCCCGCGGCCGCGTCAGGGAGCAATTTTATCCGGGTGCTCGGCCGCGGCTGGTCGGTCGCCGGGACGCGCCGTGGCGTTGCAGGGGCGCTCGGACGGGCGCGGCAGCCCTATCTGCCCGCCGCCCTGGTCGTGACCAGTGGGGAACTCGTCACTTTGCCTGCGGGTCTGCGCCTGAGCGGCGAGGGGGCGGCGCGCGAACTGGCGGCGCGGGGCTTCGTC
Source organism: Pseudomonadota bacterium (assembly GCA_005777805.1). Lineage (GTDB taxonomy): Bacteria > Desulfobacterota > Binatia > UBA12015 > UBA12015 > SXLG01. The sequence continues at coordinate 16,509 of SXLG01000165.1, read as the reverse complement.
GAGCTGGAAGCGGCCGGCCGTGCGCTCGGCTGGGAGGTGCTCGAGACCGAGCGACGGGGGGCCCTCGCTCGCGTGTTCGATGTCGCGGCCTTCGCGCGCACGTCTGGACTCGAATCCGTCGGCCTGTCCGCGGGCGCGCCGATCGTGCTGGCGGCCACGGCCGCACGCTTCCGCGGTGGGTCCGCGGGGAGCTTGACGGGGCGGGGCGTCCTGCTGGTCGAGGGCGATCTCGCGATCACGGGAGCAATCGACTTCGCGGGAGCGCTTCTCGTCTCCGGGACGCTGCGTCTCGAGGCCGAGCCCTGCGCCGTGCACGGGCTGGTCTGGGCGCGGCGGGTCGAGGTGGCGGCCTCTGTGCGCTGCGATCTCTTCGCTTCACTCGAGGCACTGCGCGCGGCCGACGCGGCAGCGGCGCTACCGCGCGCTGTGGTCGTGCGCGGTTTCGTCGACACCGAGCTCGTCGGCGAGCAATCCGGCGAGGATCCGGTGGCCCTCGGCGGTTAGATGCTTCCAGCCGGGGTAGTAGGGCCGCTCGCCGCGCGCGAGTCCGGGCAGGGCGTCAATCACAATCAGGCCCCGCGCGCTCTTGCACCGCCACGGCGGGGCTGTCGCCGATGCCTCGATGTCTGGGCCTGGTTGCCGGGCGAGAGTAGCGCCGTCGCGCTGCCGAGGCGTGGTCAGCGCCGATGGCTCACACGTCGCGCCGTCGGTTCGAGAATCCAGCGGGGAGTCGCAAAGCCGGGTCGCGGCTCGGGCCGATGGCCCGTGGTCCTTCGCGCCGCACAGGGCGGCGATGATCTGGCGCTGGGGTCGGCGCCAGTCGATCGCGCGCCGGGCGAGATCCCTCTGCCAGCTCGGATCACGTGCGATCTCGACCGCGCCGAGTTCGGGAATCAACACGACGAGGGGACGCGCGCCGGCATCCGCGATCTGCTTGACCAGTGCCCGCAGGAGGAGAGCGGTCAGCTCCAACGAGGCGCGGCTTGTCGCATCCGGGGTGGCGGCCCAGATCTCGGCGAGTGGCTGGCCGGACGATTCCCACCAAACCCGGTCGCGGCGGGCGGGAACGTCCGGTTCGGCAGCCCGGGCGGCGAGCGTGTTGAGCAGCGCCGAGTGGCGCATCAGAGCCCGGAACAGCTCGATCATGGGCGTGACGAGGGGCGGCCGCAGCGCCGGGCTACCCGTGAGACGGAGGCCGTCGCTGGCGTCGCGCACGAAATGTGGCTTGGGGTACTGCCAGGTTCCGGAATCGGCGTTGTCGCGCAGGTCGTTGCCGAGGTACACGGCGACGATCACGACATCCGGCGCGCTGGCGCGGACGTCGCGCTCGAAGAGGAGCATCTCCTGGTCCGTGCCATAGCCCGGGACGGCATGGTTGCGGACGACCACGTGCGGCCCGTCGAGCAGGGCGGCGAAGGTCTCGTCATCCTCGACGCCGTCCCCGAAGGCTTGCGAATCACCGAGCACCGCGACGCGGAGACCACCGCGAGTGTCCCGTGCCGCATGGCTTACCGGGTTGCGGGCACCAGGGGCAGTCCATCCCTGAATCCGATCCGGCCGCGCCGGGGGATCGCGTCGGCCCTCGCTGTTGAGGGTCACGCGGGTCAGGAATTCGTCGCCCCCGTACGGCCCGGCGAAGTTGCGTCGGTTGCGCCAGCCGAGCAGCGGGTCGGGTTCGGCGAGGTAGACGCGGTTGCGCAGGTGCGGCCGAAACGATCGGCCCGCGAGTCGCAGCGTGACCTCGCTCGCCAGCACTCCGGCCGCGAGCCCGAGTAGCACGACCAGCACGCGCGCGCGGTACTGCCGCCCCGCACACAGCCCCGCTCGCCACGCCATGGCGGCATCTTCGCCGATTCAACGTTCCGCCTCGACCCCATGCGGGATCCACCTTGGCGAGGTCACGCCGTGGTCCGAAAAATGGGGTCCACCTCAGTTGCGGCGGGGCAACTCGCGACTCGCCGAGCTTGGGCGGAAGTCACCGCCGCCGGCGAGCGGCGTCGGTTGTTGCGGCGGAGCAGGGCGCGACCCGGCCGGAGCGCCGGCGAAACCCACCGCCTGCTTGGCGTCGTTGCGCGGTTGTTGCGGCGCGGCAGGGCGCGACCCAGCCGGAGCCGCTCGCTGAGATGCTCCGGGCGCCGGGTCGGCCGTGAAGGAAGTGACGGCGCGGCGACTCTCCGCCGGCTCTGCCACGCGGCGGCGGCCGGGCGGCGTCGCATCCGCGCTGGCGTCCGCCCGAAGGTCTCGACGCCCGACCGGGCTGCCCGGAGTTCGCCGGCCGGCACCCGGTGGGTTCTCCGGCGAATGTCGCTCGATCGATCCAGAACTCTGCTGAGTCGTATCGGGGAAGTCCCCGGTTTGACCTCGCCAACCCGACCGGCCCACGGCTTGGGCGTTGACGGGCAGGAGCCCGGAACGCGGCTTGCTGTGTCTGAGCCTTGGTTCGGGCGGAGTCGCGCGGCGACTCCGGCCTTGGGTGGGGTGGAGGTGTGGTGGTGAGATCGAGGAAGACGGAACGGCTCGGTGAGTCGGGTTGGACTCTCATGGAGCTGATGGTCGTGCTGGCCATGATCGCGATCCTGAGCGGCATCGCCGTGCCCCAGTACTCGCAGCTCACCAGCCAGATGCGCTCGAGCGCGGCCGCGACGCAGTTGCTCGGCAATGTCCACTGGGCGCGAACCATGAGCCTGCGGACAGGCGTGCCGCACTACATTTCGACCGGCGCGGGTGGCGGAGTGGTCTATCAGGTACGTCGCGCCGCCGTTCCGCCCGCGATCGATCCGGATTCGGACCCCGTGATCCGCAGTGTCGACCTGAGCCAGAGCATGCCGGGCATCTCGTTCCAGACCAATGGCGCCGCCAGTGATCCCTGGGGCACGCCGCTCGCGGGCGCGGTACCGAGCACGCCGTTGGCCTTCAACGCCCGCGGGTTGCCCTCGACGTCGGGAACCTTCGTGGTCTCCACCGCCGATGGTGCCTTCGGCTACGCGGTCGCGGTGACCGGTGTCGGCCGCGCGCGAGTCTTCCGGCAGAACGGAGCGGGCGGCTGGCAATGATTCGCTTGCGCGACGAGAGGGGTTTCACGCTGATCGAGACGCTGGCGGCAGCGTTGATCATCGCGATCGCCTTTCTCGGCCTCGCGGGCACGCACGCCGTCGCCAGCAAGGCGCAGTCGCTCGGCAACAACCAGGGACTGGCCACGCTGCTTGCCGAGGAACACCTCGAGCGGATGCGGCGCAGCTCGTGGGCCCAGATCACGACCACGGCCGCGAGCGAGCAGCGTCAAGGTGAAACATTCATCGCACTCCGGATCGTCAGCGATGTCGGTCTGTCGCGGAAGGTCGATGTTGCGGTCGTCTGGGACGATCGCTTCGGGGTACATTACCTGGCCCTCTCGACGATGGTGAGTCAGGTAACAAATCCGTGAGCACGCCCCGTCCCGAAGCTTCCGGGTCGCCCTGCCGCCAGCGCAAGCCGCGACTTGACGCCTCCCGGCGCGCGAGCGAGGCCGGGTTCACCGTGATCGAGCTGCTCGTGTCGGCCGCGATCGGGCTGGTCGTGCTCGGTGTCATGTTCGGTGCGGTCGCGGTGCAGGGGCGCAGTGCCGCGAGTCAGCGCGGGCTGGCCGACGCGCAGCAGACGGGTCGGCATCTCGGCGAGATCCTGCGCCAGGATCTCCGCATGGCCGGCTACGGAATGCTCGGTGTGGGTGCCGACGCCGACTTGCCGCCGCTCGACTATACGACCAGCGGCGGTACCGGCACGCTCATCCTGCGCGGCGCGTTCTCGAATACCGTGACGACGCTGGCCCAGAGCGCTGCTGCCGGCAGCAACACCCTCGTCGTCGCCCCGCCGCTCGCCGGCGCTTTCCTCAGCGGTGCCCGGATCGTGGTCGACAGTGGCCTGTACTCGGAGGTGCGCACGCTCACCGCGGTTTCGTCCGCCGGTGCGAACATAAGCCTGACGCTGAGTTCGCCGCTCGGCCGGGCCTATCCGGTCGGGCCGAGTGTGAGCCAGATCGAGGAGGTCACCTACGTGCTTTCTGGCGGCCTGCTGACCCGCGGCGGCGTCCTGCTTGCCGACGAGGTGGAGAGCGTGGCGCTCAGCTTCGTGGCCCAAGACGGCACGGTGAGCGATGTGCCGGGCGACGACCTGCGCGGCATCGTGCTCGACCTCACGGTGGCGCAGCCCGACGCCCTTCCCGACAGTGGACCGCCGCGGACCCGCGTGCGGACCGAGGTCCAGGTGCGGAACCTCGCGTTCCGCCAGGGGATTGCATGATGCGCGCCGGGCCCTCGCGTGCCCCGGCCTGCCGGCTCGCCGACGAGCGCGGCATGGTGATGATCGTCGCCCTCGGACTCATCGTCGCGCTCTCGGCTCTGACCCTCCAGGTGGCGACTTCCTCGCAGATGTCGGCGCTGACCGGAGCGCTCGCCCGCGACGCGGCCCAGGCCTTTCATACCGCCGACGGTGGCGCCTCCTTCTCGCTCGAGGATGATTTGAACTTCGTGCCCGACATGGGCCCACGCGCGGTCGATCTGACGGGCTCGGCGGCAGCACTCAAGGCCACGGTGCTCGCGTCCTACGTCGGCTACCGGGCGCTTCCCGGGAACCTGCTGGTGCGGACTACCGATGGCCGCGTGCGGGCCGCCCAGTTCGGCCAGAACGAAGGACTCGGTCGGATGCACGTCTTCGATCTCGATTCGCGCCGAAACGTCCAGACCGCGGGCGTGGATCCGGCCAGTGGCGTGCATCTCGAGGCCGCCAAACCCGGTCCGTGCGCGGACTGTGGTGGCTGAAGGCCAGGACGGGGATCGCCCGAGCGACGCGAGGTTAAGGAGGTAGACCGAGATGGCAGCAGGGGAGGAAGGGACGAGCCGCGCGCCGCGCGGCCGACAGACCCGCTGGGCGATGGCGCTCGGCTTCGCGCCCGCGCGGGAGTACCGGGCCAAGACAAGCATTCCATGGCGGCCCCTGGACCGGGTGGCGACGGCGCTCGCCCTCGGGTGCGGGCATCGGCCACGGACAAGCATCCCAGGACGGCCCCTGCCCCCCCGGGCGATGGCGCTTGGGCTGGCACTCGGGATCGTCCTCGGCTCGGCGGGGTCGGTCCTGGCGTCGGCCGAGACCCGCGTGGGCCGAGGCGCCATCACCTTCGTGGATGAACGCTCCGTCGAGGTGGACGGGCTGCGTGGCCGGAAGACGCCCGAATCGACTGTCATGAGCGAAGGACGCGCCGTGTCATGGGGGTCCCTACAGCGCGGGCGACCGGCATCGATCGAAATCGACACGGCGGGCCGCCTGATCGAGCTGAATGTGGGAAAGGTCCTTGAATAAGGACCAATTTGGGAGAATATTAGGTGTGGGCGACACGCCGGAGGATCCGGGAAGCGGTGATCCGGTCAGCAGGAAGGGCGAACGCCACCCCCTCCGAAAACCGTAGCCGTCCAACTGGACCCACAAAAATCTGGCAGTGTTGCTCGGACCGGCGGTCGAGGCCGGTGGGGTTCCTCCTCTCCCCCGCCGGTCTCCCGCCGGTTGCTTCTTTCAGCCGAAGCGCACGACGCCATCCTCGCCAAGCGTGCGCGGCACGGTCCCGCGCACGGCCAGCAACTCGAGGTGGGCGATGGTCTCCATCACGGCAGCCCCGATCTGGAAGCGGTTGACGCCGTCCTCGAAGACCCACGCGAACGCCTGACGGGTGACCTCGAAGGCACTCTTCGGGCCGGCCTGCAGCAGGTCGGCCATGACGCGCAGGCGGTGTTCATGGTGCGCCACGAGCTGGCCTGCGCGGTGGCGGTGGTCAGCATAGACCCCGCCGTGCGCCGGGCAGACCAGCGCCACGTCGAGGGCTGCGACCTTTTCCTGTGAGGCCAGGAAGTCACCGAGAGGATTGGGCGGGCTGGTCGCGAAGACGCCGACGTGCGGCGTGATCTTCGGCAGCAGATGATCGCCCACGAAGAGGATCCGGCTCTCCAGGTCGAGCCAGCAAAGATGGCCCGGCGTGTGCCCGGGCGTCCAGATGGCCTGGAACCGCCGCGTGCCCAGTTCGAGCACCTCGCCGTCTTCCGGCAGATGATCGGGTTCGGTCGCGGGCTGGAAGCTGGCCGCCCAGAGGTCCATCGGGCTCGGCGCGCCCGTGGGCTGTGCCGGGATCGGCATGCCGTGGCGGCGGCCGTGAACGAGCATGTCCTCGGCACTGGCGTTCAGCGCGTAGGCCACGCGATCGCGCTCGAGAGCGCTCAGGTGGATGCGCGTACCGCGGGCCTTGAGCCACGCCGAGGCGCCGAAATGGTCGGGGTGGTGGTGCGTCGCCAGCAGCTCGGTCAGCGCCTCCGGCTCGATGCCGCGGCGCGCCAGGGCTTCGTCCAGAGCGGCCCGGCTCTCCTCGCGTCCGGTGCCGGTGTCGACCAGAGCCCAGCGTTCGCCGCCGAGCGCGATCAGGAAGACGTTGACGATCGAGGGCTTCGACGGCAGCGGCAGGAAGACCTCGAGGACCCCCGGGGCGACCTCCCGCATCCGGGCCGCATCCGGGACGGGCTCGGTCATTCGTGGATCCGGTCGCGGATTTCGAACGCGACGCGCAGTTCGACCTTCCATCCGTTGATGCGCCCGTTTTCGACCAGGGCCGTGGTCGATGTGATCTCGGCCCGGCGGATCCCGCTCACCGTGACCGAGGCGCGTGAGAGGGCCATCTGTACGGCCTCCTCGATCGAACGGCTCGAGGTGCCCGTGAGTTCGACGATTTTCTCGACCATAGGACGATCTCCCCTTGGGTTCAGCGTCCGATCAGTTCGACCGGACAGCCCTCGCAGGCCTGCTCGAGGTCCTCCTGGAACGCGATGCAGAGTGCAATCTTGTCGGTCTTGCCGCGCGCCCTGGCCACGGCCAGGCCCTCGCGCGAGAGGCGGAGGGCATCGTCGCGGCGTCCGGCGATGTTGTAGGCCTCGGCCAGCTCGAGCCGTTTGCCCACGCCGTCGGGGTCGAGCGCGACCGCACGTTCGAGAAAGGTGACGCCCTCGTCGACATCGCCGCCGAGCAGTCGCGGCAGCTTGACCAGCATCCCACCCCGGGCCGCGAGCCCGTTGGCATGTTTGGGGTCGAGTTCGAGCACCTTGTCGAGGCGCCGGTTGAGCGAGACCAGTTCGAGGGCTGCGGCCGCGAGACCATCGAGCTGCGCGAGCCGGCCGGTGGCTCCGAAAACCAGGAAATGGGCCTGAGCATTGTCTGGCAAGAGTTCCACGGCTCGCTCGGCGTGCTGCAGCGATTCGCGGTAGATCCGGGCCTGTTCGTCGCGGTCGGTGACCCGCTCGCCGGCCCCGAGGAGTTCGTCGGCGCGGGCGAGTTCCCGGAGCCCGTCGCGGCGCGGGTCCGCCACGCTAACCGCCGCAGCCCGACGGGCGGCGGTAGCCGGGGCTTGTGGGTCGGCCGCCGAGGTGGTTGCGGGCCTGGCTTCCGGCGCAGGCCGGTTCGCGGCGGCGGCATCGGCTGCGGCCGCGCTGGGCAGGCCGGCGCGATGCGCCAGCGCCAGCAGCGCGAGCCCCACAGCGAACGAGAGGCTGGGGCGGGTCGCTATGGCAACTCGTTGAAAAAGCATTGACCAGCGCGAACCAAGGGCTCTAACATTTCCTTTGCCGGCGACCATCAGACCCCAATCTCAAGCTCGTCATACATGGGAACCCTCACATGAAACTCGACACCACCGCCAATCGCAATGCATCGCTGGAGAAAGCGCATCGGATCCTGCTCGCCTTCTCCGACCAGGAGCCCGAGCTCGGTGTGATGGAACTCTCGCGGCGGGTCGGGCTCAACAAGAGCACGGCCAGCCGGTTCATCGCGACCCTGATCCAGCTCGGCCTTCTCGAACGAGTGGATGGGGGCCGGCGCCTGCGGCTCTCGCTGAAGGTCTTCGAACTCGGCATGGTCGCGATTCGCCGCTGTGCGCCACTGGCAGAGGTTCGGCCCGCGCTGGCACGGCTCAGCCAGCAGATGGACGAAACCGCGGCCTATGGCGTGCTGATTGACGGCCACCTGGTCTTCGTCGAGCGGGCCGATCCGGCCAGCGGGTCGGCCGCCGTGGAACTGGGACGGCGGTATTGCGCGGAGACGAGTGCTGCCGGGCAGATCCTGCTCGCGGGGATGATCGGGGGGATGGGCTTGGCGGGCGTGGGGACGCCCTGCTTCGGCTTCAATCCGCCCAGCGCTCTGGCCGAGGAATTGGGAGCGGTGCGGGCAGCGGGCTGGGCGATCGATCGCGGCGAGTGGCAGGCTGGGCTGATGTCGGCGGCGGCCGCGGTTTTCGACCGAACCGGCCATACCGTCGGTGCGGTCACACTGATCGGAGCCCCGGCGCGCATGGCTCGCACCGGATCGCCGACGGTACTGGCGGCACTCACACGCACGGCCAACGACATCTCGCGGCGCTTCGGCTGCCACCGTGGCCGGCCGTCGCCCGCGGCAGCGCCAGCGCTGGCGACGCTGTCGCCGGTGCGCGTGGCGCTGCGCAGCGCGTAGCCCGATCTGCCGCCGGGCCATTTTTCAGCCGCTCTCCCTCCCCGTGGTGGTCGAGCCTTCTGGCGTGGGCCGACGACCTGCTGCTTGGGCAAACGTCGCACCACGCTCCACCCTCAGACGTGGTCGAGTGTCCCCGCGACATGCGCCGACAACGAAGCTTGCGACGTCGCCCGCCGCGGGCGCGGGAGCCGTCGTTTGCCGGCGAGCCCGATCTGGGCGAAGGCTGAACCTCTTGTCGAGGAGGATTGCCGGATGCCTTTGCCCGCATGGTTTCACGAGGTCGCGCGCCGCGTCTCGAATCACGGTCGGTGGGGAACCGACGACGAACTCGGGACGCTGAATCTCATCACGCCCGAGGCGACCCTGCGCGGCGTGCGCGCCGTGCGGCGCGGCGTGTCGTTCTCGCTGGCGATCCCGCTCGGCAGCGACGGTCCGCAGACCGGGCGCATCCCGAACCGCATCAATCCGGTGCATGCCATGGTGAGCATCAATACGGCCTGGACGGGCGATCCCGCCGCGACCTGCATGAGCGACGATGTCATCACGATGGGCCTACAGGCCGCGACCCACTGGGATGCGCTGGCCCACGCGAGTTACGACGGACGCCTCTACAACGGGCACCCCTCGGCCTCGATCCGTGCCGAGACCGGCGCTGCTAAATGTGGCATCGACAAGGTTCGTACGGTGGTCACGCGCGGCCTCTTGCTGGACGTGGCGCGGGCGATGGGGCGGGAGCGCGTGCCGGGCGGGCACCCGATCGGCCCCGCCGACCTCGATGCCGCTGTGGCCCTCACCGGACTCCGGGTCGAACCGGGGGATGTCCTGCTTGTCCGCACGGGCCAGATGGAGCTGCTGCGCGCCGGCGACAAGGAGGGCTACCGCATCCCGAGTCCCGGGCTCTCCTGGAAGGCCGTGCCCTGGCTGCGCGAGCGCGACGTCGCGGCCGTCGCGACCGATACGTTCGCCTTCGAGGTCTGGCCGGGCGAGGACGATCAGGCGCTTTTCCCCGTGCATCTGCTCAATCTGGTCGAGGTCGGTCTCCTGCAGGGGCAGAACTGGCACCTCGACGATCTCGCGACCGACTGCGCCGCCGATGGGGTCTACGAGTTCTTGCTGAGCGCGACGCCCGAGCCCGTCCAGGGTGGCGTGGGCAGCCCGGTCAACCCGGTCGCGACCAAGTAGCCTGCGCGGGATTGCCCCGTCGGGGCTCGACCTTGGCGGTTTCGGTTCGGCGTCGTCTTGGCCGAACTCGCCGCGAAGACCGACCGGCTCGGTCGCAAAACTCGCCGCCGTTCCGGTTCTGGCGTCGTCTTCGGCGACCTGGACCGGCTGCCGGTCGAAGCTCGAGTCTGGGCCGTTTCGGTTCTGTCGCGGCGGCAAGGCTGCTAATCGACGCCCATGTCAGATCGTGGTGTCGAGCGTCGGATCGTGAGTCTCGGGGCAGCACTGCTCGTGGCGGCCTGTAGCCCCGGTGGGGGCGGCAACCGCCTGCGCGAGCCAAGGGTGATCGAGAGTGGTCGCGGGGGGGTCCTGCGCGCCACGCTCACCGCCCGGGCGACAGGGGTGCGCGTCGGTGGTCGCGTCGTCAAGTCAACGGTCTATGATGGCGAGCTGGCCCCGCCGACGCTTCGGGTCGCGCCCGGTGACACGATTCGCCTCGAACTGCGCAACCGCCTGCCCGAGGACCGGACCAATCTGCACTACCACGGCATGAGCGTCTCGCCGCTGCCCAATGCCGACGGCCTGGGCGACGATGTCTTCGTCGATGCGGCGCCCGGTGGCGACATCCTCTACTCGATCGCCATTCCAGCAGATCATCCGGCGGGAATGTTCTACTACCATCCCCATGAGCACGGCCTGACCGAGGCCCAGATCGGTGGGGGCATGTCGGGGGCGATCGTGGTCGACGGTCTGCTCGAGCCCTTTCCGCAGCTCGCGGACATCCGCCAGCGCGTGCTGCTGCTCAAGGACGTCCAGATCCTGCCCGACGGCAAGGTGAACTCGCCCCCCGACACCGGCGAGCCCACGACCCGCACCGTCAATGGCCAGGTGAATCCGCGCATCGGGATCCGCCCCGGGGAGATGCAGCTCTGGAGCGTGGGCAACGTCGGTGCGGACCTCTACTACGATCTTTCGCTCGACGGCCATGTGCTCTACGAAGTGGCGCGCGACGGCAACCGTCGCACCCAGCTCGTGGCCCGCAACCACATCATGCTGCCGACCGCGGCCCGGGCCGAGTTCCTTGTCATCGGCGGCCCGGCGGGAGCCTATGCCCTGCGCGCCTTGCCGCAGGGCAACCGGCCGCCGGGCTACGATCCGTTCTTCGACGGCGGGAACCCGGTCTACGACGGTGGCTCGTGCGCCGACGCGAGTATCGACAACACTGTCGGGTGCGACAGCTCGGACCCCGAGACGTGCATGGGGCCGCAGTCGGATTGCAATACCGGTGGCGTGCTGGCGACGCTGATCAGCCACGGTTCGCCGGTCGAGACGCCGGCACTCCCCGCAGCCGATCAGTTTCCGCCGGTCGACGATCTGCGCGATCGTCCCGTCTGCCGCCAGCGCACTTTCGATTTCGAGGAGAGCGTCACCGGATCGCCCTTCTTCATCAACGGCCGCCAGTTCGACATCGATCGGATCGATACCGTGGTGCCGCTCGAGCCCGCCGAGGGCTGTGTCGAGGAGTGGGTGATCAACAACTGCACCGGCGAGAACCACGTCTTCCATATCCACCAGCTCGACTATCAGGTGGTCGAGTCAGACGGTGTGGCGCTGCCGTTCGTCGGTCATCAAGACACGGTCAATCTGCCGTTCCGGGACTGCGAGCGGAATGCCGGCGGATCGTGCGTGACCCGCGTGGTCGAGGGCCAGGCGTGGCCCCTCTATGCCTGTCCCTCTGCGGGGTCGCCGCAGGGGCAGGTGGTGCTGCGCGTGCCCTTCGACAATCCAGTGATTGCCGGCAAGTTCGTGTACCACTGCCACATCGGCGAGCACGAGGACAACGGCATGATGGCCGTGATCGAGGTCTGTGACGGCCAGCAGGTACCGTGCCCACCCGCCGGCGGCGGGACCGAGGCCGGTGACCACGGGGGGCACGGCGCGCCCGCAGGCGGGCCCGGCTGAAACGTTTGCCGTCCGGTCTCTGGCAGCGCTCCTGCTAGCGCTGGTAGATCGCGACGACGCTGGCGCCGCCGAGACCGACGTGGTGCTGCAGCGCAACGCGGGCCCCATCGACTTGGCGCTTGTCGGCGCGGCCCATGAGCTGGCTTACCAGCTCGAAGCATTGCGCGAGCCCGGTCGCGCCGAGAGGGTGGCCCTTCGAGAGCAGGCCGCCCGATGGGTTCACCACCCACTTGCCGCCATAGGTCACCTGACCTTCGTCGATCAGCCGCCCGCCCTGACCCTCGGGACAGAGCCCGAGCGATTCGTAGGTGATGAGTTCGTTGGTGCTGAAACAATCGTGCAGCTCGATCACCTGCACGTCGTCAGGCCCGACGCCGGCCATCGCGTAGGCGTTGTTCGCCGCCCGCTTCGACATGCCGACACCGATCAGGCCCAGTGCGCCGAGGCCGAAGTCCTCGAGCAAATCGGTCTGCATCGAGATGCCGCTGATCTTGACCGGGTTCGGGTGGCCGTGGCGGTGGGCGTAATCCTCGGAACAGAGGATCGCCGCCCCGGCGCCATCGGACGTCGGGCAGCACTGCATGATGGTCAGCGGGTCGTAGACCTCGCGCGAACCCAGCACTTCCTCCAGCGTGACCGCGTCGCGGTACTGCGAGCGTGGATTGTTGACCGAGTGGCGATGATTCTTGACGCTGACCCGGGCGAACTGCTCCCTGGTCGTGCCGTGGAGTTCCATGTGCTGGCGGCCGGCGTCGCCGAAGAACACCGCGGCCTGGGGGGGCTTCTTTTCCGATTCCTTGAAATCGTCCTTGAGGCCGGTCAGTTGGGAATCGAGCGAGCCCTTCTTCATCTTCTCGAAGCCGAAGGCGAGCACGCACTCGCTCATGCCCGAGGTGATCGCCTGCCAGGCAAGGAAGAGCGCGTTGGAGCCGGTCGAGCAGTAGTTGTGGACGTTGTAGACGGGCAGTCCGCCGAGACCCATCTCGTAGAGCGCGCGCTGCCCCTGAGCGCTCATGCCCTCGACGTAGCCGCAGTAGGCCTGCTCGAAGTCCGTGGGGGGCACGGCGGCCATCTTCAGCGCCTCGTTGATCGCTTCGTGGACCAGCTCGACATAGCGCTTGTCGCAACGCTCGAACTTCGTCATGCCGACGCCGATGACACAGACTTCACGCATTTTCTTCATGACCGACGCTCTCCCGTGGTGGGCGGCGTGGCTCGCCGTCCGCTGCGGCTCCCTCTAGGGGACGATGGAACGGGGAGCGAGGGGCGGGTGGGGTGCACCTGCCGCGACGCGTCGGCCGGTCACCCCACGCGGATCGAGCGAGGGCGCGATTTGCGGCTCAGCTCGGCACTGGCGGCGGTGTGCGGGCGGGAACCCCGCAGGGCAACGGGCAGGGGGGCGGGCCGCCTTGAGAAAAACCCAGCGGATCTCGCGGCGGGGGCGCCGCTCGCCCCAAGGCTCGTCCTGCTCCTGTCCGGGGTCGAGGAATCGCCCAGCGGATCTCGCGGCGTGACCGCCGGGAGATCCGCTGCGCCGGGACGGATCAAGTCAGGTCAGGTCAGGGCGCGTTTTGCAGACCGCCGTTGGCGGAGTCCCAGTTGAAGGTCTTGTCGCCGCTCCCGTGCGTGGAGGTCGCCGTGAACGAAGTCGCGCCGGGAGCCACGGAGATCGTCACACCGGGGGACTGCTTGAAGCCCGTGAGCTGGGTGAGCGTCGCGGTATAGGCCGCGTTGGCGGCGAAGTAGGCCTCCTCGGCGGTGGCCAGATTGCGCAGATCCGACGACGCGCGCGCGTTGAAACCTTGCGCGCGGTAGGCCGAGAATTGCGGGATCGCGATCGCTGCCAGAATGCCGATGATCGCGACCACCACCAGCAGCTCGATCAGCGTGAAGCCCCGCTCGTCTTTTCTCTTCACCGATTCCATCCTCATCCTCAGCATCCCTTCGTGCCGATTCCTGCGGGCAGCAACGCGCTGCGAGTGACCGGCCCACGGATGTTCCGCAAGTCGCGTGCCGGTTTTCCCCGACGCGCAGTCCAGCGAAAAATGTACGGCCCAGGCTCTGCGCTCCGCGCTGGCCCACGCCCACTGCCTCCGTGGCGACGGGGCCAAGGGGCGGCGCGGGAGCGGACGCCTGGCGCGCCCCACAACGGCCGGCGTGCGCTCGTGGCACAGCCGGGTGCGCCGGGTGTGCCGTTCCGGCAAAGGGATGCCGTCGCCGAGCCGGCGCGACCGCCCCGGCCGGTGCGCGATGCGCCGAGTCCCCGTGCGCCAGCCCCTCATCCCCGGGGATCGCCGGCGAATGCCCGGGCCGGTGCGCGGTACTCCGGCTCGAGTGGCGCCCCGTCGTTCTCTCAATCAACGAGAACGCGGCATCGTGTCGGCGGGGACAGAGACCTGGAGGAGAGCCGTCAGGGGTGAGATCCCGACGATTCTCCAGCCCCCCGGCCCGTTCTCGCGCAAGACGACGTCGATCGGCTGCGCGCCGGCGAGCAGCGTCAGCACGGCCTCGTCGCCCGAGCGGCGCATGTTCCACCACGCTCTGAGCAGGTCGAGAGGGCCGACGCGCAGGGCCAGCTCGGGGGCGTCGAGCACGGTGCCGAGGCGGCCGCCGCCGAGGAGCGCCAGCACGGCCTGGCCGGCATCGCGGGCGGGATCGGCACTGCCCAGGATCTCCGTGGGGTTCGAGCTGAGTTCGCTCAGCGTCCGCAGCGCAAGCGCCGGTACGTCGACGAGTTCGACGATCGCGTCGGTGTCGTGCGCATCGGCAGCACGCGCGAGTCGCAGCAGCGCCCAGGTCGGCGTCGTCGGCAAGAGCGCCAGGCCGAAGCCCATCCCGATCGCGACCAGGGCGCCCAAGGCGACGCCGGCGTAGAAGCTCCGCTTCACGCAGGTCTTCTCGCTCATGCCACACGAGAAGGGAAGGGGCCGGGACCACTCGCTCCTGCGCGCGAGCAGGGTGCTCAGGCAACCGAGCACGAGAAGGCCAGGCGCCGGGACCACTCGCTCCTGCGGAGAAGTGATTTGACCGCTCGATTTCGACAAGGGATTTGTCCGCTCCGGCCGCGAGCGGGAGCCCGTGGTCCGGACGGGTTTGCGGATCCTGGCGGCCGTCCCTAGGCTGCGGCGCGATGCGCATCGACCGGATGCTCGCCGCTGCCGACCGGCCGCTCTTCTCCTTCGAGTTCTTCCCGCCGAAGAGCCCGGCGGGTCACGAAGCACTGCTGCGCACGATCGCTGAACTCCAGCCGCTCCAGCCGGGCTTCGTGTCGGTCACCTATGGTGCGATGGGATCGAACCGCGGGCAGGTGGTCGAGCTGGTCGACCAGATCCGCAACCAGCTCGGTATCGAGGCGATGGCGCATCTGAGCTGCACCGGTCATACGCGCGAGGAGATTGCCCAGGTGCTCGAGCGGCTCGCGGCTGCCGGCATCGAGAACGTGCTGGCGCTGCGTGGCGATCCGCCCAAGGGTGAGACGTTCAAACCCGCGCCCGGCGGCTTCGCCCATGCCAGCGATCTCGCCACGTTCATTCGCACGCGCTGGCCCTTCTGCCTCGGCGGCGCCGCTTATCCCGAGATGCACCCCGACGCACCCGACGCCGAGACCGATCTGCGGAATCTTGGTGCGAAGGTTCGCGCCGGTGCCAATTTCCTGGTGACACAGCTCTTCTTCGACAACGCCGACTACTTCGCCTTCGTCGAACGGGCTCGCGCCGCCGGCATCGCCGTGCCGATCCTGCCGGGGATCATGCCGATGGCGGACGCGGCACAGATCCGCCGCATCGCCGGGATGTGTGGCGCCCGCATCCCGGAAATCCTCGAGCGACGATTGGCCGGGGCCGACGGCGATGCCGACGCGGCTTTCGCGATCGGCGTCGAGTGGGCGCTGGCGCAATGCCGCGGCTTGTTGCGCGACGGCGCGCCGGGCGTGCATTTCTACACGCTCAATAAAAGCCCCGCGACGCGACACATTCTCTCGGCGTTGCGCACCGGCTGAAGGGCTGCGCAGCCGCTCAGCGCGCCAGCACGGTCATGGTGACGTGCGAGACGATCTCGAGTTCGCCGGCGGTAATCGGAACGGGTGGGGCCGTCTCGGCCATGGCGGCGGCGCGCATCGCCAGCGCCGGGCGGGGCACGAATTCGGTGCCGGCCTCCTCGATCGAGAGCACGCGCACGACCGAGAGTCGGGCGCCGGCCGCGGCGGCGTCGGCTCGCTGGCGCGAGTCGGCGGTGGCCTGGCGCAAGGCCTCCTTCTCGAGACCGGCGCGGTCGGAGGTGTCGAAGCGGATGCCAAGCGCGGAAGTGGCATTCGCCTCGACGGCGAGAGCCAAGATTTCGCCGCTGCGGCCCGGGGCGTCGATCCTCACTTCGATCGTGTTGCTGGCCTTGAAGCCGAGCACACGGCGCTCGCCCTTGTGCCAATCGATTTCCTCGTCGAGCTGGTAGCCGAGCGTCCGCACCCGATCGTCGCCGAGTCCGGCGGCGCTGAGCTTCGCGCGCACCGCCGCCATCGCGACGGCGTTGGCGGCCTGGGCCTTGGCGGGATCGGCATCGCGCGATTCGACCGCGAGCGAGAGGAAGGCGCGGTCGGGAGCGACCCGCACCACGGCCGACCCGTGCACGGTGATCTTCGCTCCGTGCCGGAGCCCGTGGTCGCGGTCTGGCCGGGCGCCCGGCGCGGCTTCGGCGCTCCCCGCTCGGTGGAGGTGACCGGGTGCGTCGCCCGGCGCGGATGGTGCACCGCGGGCGGGGCTCGCCAGAACCACGCACGCCAGCAGGGCGCGGCCGACGGCACGGCGCAAGCGACAGTTAGTCTGCGCGTGCGCGTCGCTGGCAGGGGCAGCCCACTCGGCCCGTGGCTGCGGACCCCGCACG
>SXLG01000164.1 GCA_005777805.1 Pseudomonadota bacterium | reverse complement strand
GAACGCCTTGGCGACCGTGAAGCCGACCTTCTTGCGGGCCGGGATCTTGATCGCCGCGCCGGTCTGCGGGTTGCGACCCATGCGCGCCTTCATCTTGCGGAGACGAAGGATGCCAAGTCCGGGAATCTTCACCGGATCGCCTTTCTTCACCGACTTCTGTGCGAGCTCCACGAGCGAGGTCAGCACCTGGTCGGCCTGTCTCTTCGTGATCCCCGAGGCTTCCGCCAGCTGATTGAGCAACTCCGACTTCGTCATACGCACACCCCCTCTTTGGATTTCATTCATCCTTCCGCGTCTAGCGCGGCGGCGATTCCCAGTACGCGAGGTCTGCGGATCTGTCAAGGAAGGGGCGCGCGAAAAGCCGCGCCAGACGCGGCTTTTCGTGAGGTCGAGGGCCATGCGCGTGTGGCGTCCTTCGGCCTTCCGCAGCGTCCCTGTCGTGTGGCGACCTGTGCGCCACCAAGGTGCAGGCCGCGCGTGGGGTGTCTGCTCCCAGGAGAGTTCAGTGCCCCGATGTGTCGCCGCTGTGCCCCCGGCCGAGCTGTACGATCGCGGCGGCGAGCAGGCGCTCGCGGAACGCGCGGATGCGGGCTGCATTGGCGCCGAGGTCGCCGCGTCCATCGCGCGACTTGGAACGCATGTCGACGCGACTGCCCGCGCCCTCGGGACGGATGCGCACCACTACGTCGTCGCGGAAGCCGAAGAGCGGAGTCTCGGCCACGGCTTCGAGCCGGCCCGCTGGCGCGTCGGTGGCGACCACGGTCCAGCCCGGCATCGACGAAGCGACCGCCTGCACGCGCTCGAAAGCAAGGGCTGCGGGAAGACCGGGCATCTCGATCGGCGCAAGATCGCCACAGCACGCTTGCTGGACCGGGGCGAGGGTCTGGTCGTAGTTCATGTCGCGCGCGAGGTTGGCGGTGGCGCGGGCGGCCTCGACGAACTCCGGAGGATCGTCGAGATCGGTCGAGAAGTCGTTGATCACCGGGCCCCGGGGGCTCGAGAACGCCGTCCAAAGGAAGACGATGCCACTCAGCAGTCCGCCGGCCGCACCGAGACCGAGCACGCGGCCGCGCACGGCGCGGACCAGGATCCACAGTGAGGCCAGCGTGCCGAGGATGCCTCCGAGAGCGAAGAGGTAGAAAGCGACGATCGCCGGCAGAGCCCGGAGCCAGCCGAGCGCGGGACCGAAGGCGAGGGCCGTGACGGCGACGAAGCCCAGCGTCTCGAGAGCACGGCTCGGAGCTCGGGAAGCCGTGTTCCTGTGATCTTCGTTCATCGCTGTTCCTACCTCTCGCGGCCATCGCCGGGCGCGCGGTGATCTGTGGCGACCGATGCCGCTGGAGCGCGCGCGTGCGCTGCTCGACTCCTGCCGTGATGCGCCGCGCAACGCAAATGTCCGCGGGCTCGTTGACGATCGAGGCGGCGTTCTGCCACTCTGCCGAGCCATGAAGCTCGTCGGTAGGCTGGGAGTGATCGTGTTGGTCGCGGCATGGGGAGCGGCTTGCTCGCGTGGTGGTGAGATGCCGGAGGAAGGCGCACAGGGCGGCGCGATCGAGCCGGAAGCCATCGTGATCGAGACAGAAGAAGCCATCGTGGTCGAGCCGGACCCGGCGGCCCCCGCCACGGACGATTCGCAGGTGGGCGCGCTCACGGCTTTCGCCGATGCCGACGAGATCCTCGGTGAGGCCCCGCACGCCGTGCACCTCGACGTGGAGGTCATCCCGGGGACCGGTCACCCGCCCTTCACTTACCGCTGGGACTTCGGCGACGCGACCCCGTTCAGCAGCGAGAAAGCCCCGGGCCATACCTACGAGATTCCCGGAGACTTCCGCGCGAGCGTGATCGTGACGGACTCCAAGGGCGAGGTGGACCAGGACTTCGTCGATATTACGGTGACGCAGGCGCTGCCGCCTGGGGCTATGACGGTTGACGAACTCCGCAGGAAGATGCCCCCAGAGAAAATTCTCGAGGAGATCCGCCGTAAGCGTGAGGCCGACAAGGCGCCGTCGCGCTGACCTCGGTCGGTGTATCTGCGGGTGCGGGCGGGGCTCCACGAGCCGCGCCGCGTCGTATGGGCGAGTCTCTCAGGGCCGCGCAACCCCGCGCATGGCCTGCCTGCGCGGGGGCGATCTGCCGGTCGGGCTCTCGCGGCGCTTGCAGACCCAAGCGTAGGAATCAGGCGTACCGGGCCCAAAAGCGAAGGGCCTTGGAGACGTATCTCCAAGGCCCTTCCATCGGCCGGTTGATGCCGCTCAAGCGGCTCGTCTGAATGTCGAGAGTCGAGGCCCCTCGCCGGAACTACATGAATCCTGAAGAGATGAACGAAAGCGGCGCTTGTGTCGCTCAGAACGTGGCGCTGTCGATGAAGGCGCCGCTCGGCGACTCACAGTACACGCCGGGATTGAAGGTCTTCACCAGCGCGCTGATCACCGGAGCGTCAGCGCTGTAGTCGTGACAATCCGGCAGGTTCAGCAGCGCAGCCAATTTGAGATCGTAGACCTCGGTCGACTTCTGGATGCACGCGGCGACGCCATCGGGCTTGCCATTGGCGACGTTGGTTACGCCCTTGGCATAGCACCCGGTCACCTTGACGGCATGGAGGGCGCCAGCCTTGGCGGCCTTCTGCTCGTCCTTGAGGACGAGCGCATCTGCCGGAACGTACCCGCCACCGAAAGTATCCGATGGCAGGGGGCCCGGGGTGTAGGCCGCCGCTGCACTGGTCGCGCAGATCGCGATGGCAGCGAGGCCACTCAAAGTCCTCTTCAACATGTTCGATGTCCTCCTGGGGGGTTTGGGGAGAGGGGGCGTGGGTAGTTTACCTCGACGAATCAACCGACCACTGAGCCGCGCCTGCCGGCGCAGACCCACGACCATGCTCTCGTTGAGTATTCTGACTACGCCATCCGGTCCCGAACGGTCAACACACGCAAGAGCGAGGGGCGGAGAAATCTTCGGTTCGTCCCAAATCCCGGTCCGATGGGCTCTTTGCTGGGCCGGACTCCCCTGAAGAGGCCCCGGCGAGGTTAGAGCAGGCCCTTCGCGTCGGGGCCGGGCCGGGAAGCCGCGGCGCAGCACTGCTCCGCTCGCGGCCATGGACGACCCCCGGCGGTGCGGATCTCTCTCTGGATGTCCGCCCTTGTCTGATCGAGGAAGAACCGCCGCAGGACGCCCGCCTCGACCATCGCAGGCCCCTCTCCGGATATTCGCCCTCGCCCGGCCGCGGAAGAAGCGTGGTTGTCGCCCAGCCCGATCGCTCCTTCGTCCCTCTCTGGACATCCGCTCTCGCCTGATCGAGGAAGGAGCCGGTGGCGCGGGGATCAGGAGAGAGGCGGTGGCATGGGGTGGGCGGCGGCGCGCTGCCGGCTCTGGCGACGGTCCTGGTGGCACTGATCGTCGCGCTCTGGGTGTGGCAGCGCGAGAGCTGGTACCTGGCCATCGACCAGTTCGGGTATCTGAGCTTTGCCCGCGATCTGGCGGCGGGACGGATCTTCCACGACTGGGCGCCTGCCGAACTCGTCTCGTCTGCGGTGGCCAAAGGCCTGCGGGTCGACGTGCTCGCCCAGACCTACGTCCTCGAGGGTGGCCGGCTCTACTGTCGCTATGCGCCCGGCTTCCCGCTCGTGCTCGCTGCGGCATTGCGTCTTGGCGGCACCGTCGGCATCCATCTCGTCAACCCGCTCGCCATGGCCGCGCTGATCTTGGTCGTGGCGCTGCTCGCGACCCGCCTGCTGCGTTCGGCTTGGCTCGGGCTGACCGCGGCCCTGCTCCTCGTTCTGCTGCCCAACTATCTCTTGCTCTGGTCGATCACACCGCTGCGGGACGTCCCCGCCCATGCCACCGCCCTGCTCGGGTTGTTGCTGCTGGTGCCTGCGGGAGGTCGGGTGGCGCTGGCCCTGTCGGTGAAGCGAGTTCTCGGCGCGGGTCTGCTCCTCGGCTACGCCGCAGCGATCCGGCCCGACGCCGTCCTCTACGGACTGCCGGCGATGGGGCTGGCTCTCTGCTGGAGGCCGTGGCGGCTGGTGCCGCTCCTGGCCGGCGTGCTGGGCTGCGTGGTGGGGGCCTCGCCGATGCTGGCCTACAACGCGCTGGTCTCGGGCAACCCTCTGCGTCCAACTCAAGCGATGGAGGCGGGGGAGCTGCTGAGCTCGGCCGGGGTCGGGACGGATCACGTCGGCCCGCCCGGCGCCCTGGCGGCTATGGCCGAGGCGGGGGACTCCATGCTTGCGCGCAGCCTCGTGCCACGGTTGCGAGAAGTCTTGCCGGCCCTTCGGCCGCGTGGCCGCTCGCCCGAGTCTGCGGGTGGTCCATTGCCGCAATTGCGGGAGATTCTCGCGGCATTCGTACCGGACGCGGCCTGGGCTGCGGCGCCCGCGGAGAGACAGACGGCGCTGGTCCAGGGGGGCGGCCTCCGGCTGCGACACTTCGCGAGCGTCCTCCCGGTGAATCTCAACTCGATCGCCGAGGTGGCCGGACGGCTCGGACTGCTCCTCGCACTCATCGGTGCGCTGGCCGCCTTGGCTCACCCGCCTCTGGCGTTGCTGATCTTGCCTTACGTCCTCCTCACCGTGCCTTTTTTCAGCCTCTGGTCACGGCCGGATCTGCGTTACCTCGCGGGTTCCTTGATTCTCCTGCCCTTGCTGATGGTCGAGGGCGGGCGCTGGATGGCGAACTCCGCAGGTTGGGTCCGGCAACGCCTCGGAGCGAGCGCGGCTGCCACCTGGGTTTTTCTGCTTGGCGGTGCTGCGAGCTGGCTTGTCTGGGCGGAACCGCCAGGTCCGGGCGCGCGGCTCTTTACCTCGTGGACACTGGCCGGTGCGATGGCTCTCGCGGCGGCCCGCACGGCCTGGCGCCCGGCGGCGCGCGGCGACGCCTTCGGTGTCCTGTGCGGACTCGCTCTCTTCGCGATCTTCGGCTGGCGGACGGCCGAGGGCATCGGCACGCGAGGGAGCTTTCAGGGAGCGGAAGTCGAACGCGCGCGGGCCACCGTGGCCGGCCTTCTGCCCGACAATGCTCTGGTCCTCACCACGACCCGGATCGGGCGACCGGTCGAGAATCTCGAATTCTATGCCGGAGTGAACGCGATCTACCTGGAGGAGGCGTTGCGCTGGGGGGCATCGCCCGGCCAGTTCGCGGCGCGCGTGCTGGAACACGGCTTCCGGCTCTTCCTTCTGGTGCCGCCCGAGGAGGCCGAGAGCTGGCTGCGCAATCCGTGGGTGATGCCGTGGTTCGCAGGCCAGCGGCGAAGCACGATTCCGCCCGGCCGGGCGCGTGAGGTCTTCGTGGCTTCGCGTCACCTGCCGCGGGGAGTGCCCCTCGTTCTGGTCGAGGTCCTGCGCCGGCCCAAGCCGCTGGTCGAGGAGCGCCGACGGCCGCTGACAAGGAGAGAATCTCTGCCCGGCGCTCCCGCTCTGGCCGGGGAGTAGCCGGGTATGCGACAACGAGGGCAGGACGGCACACATCGTGCAGATTCTACTCCTGCTCTGCCCGGGGCATGGCCCGGGGGTGAGACTTCTCGGCCGCCGGGGGTAGCTGGGGACATTGCAGTCGCGCGAGGTCGTGGAGAACCCGGCGCGCGGTGACCTCGCTTGGGGCGCCCGCGCGGCGCTGCCTGCGACGACCGAGTGGATCAAGGAAGGAGGCGCGATCCCCAGCCGCGCTGCGCGACGCTGTCTGGGGCGGGCCTCAGGAGTCCGCGAGGCGGCGCGCGATGATTTCGTTCACCATCGCGGGGTTGGCCTTGCCGCCAGTGGCCTTCATGCCCTGGCCGACGAAGACACCGAGCAGCTTCTCCTTGCCGGCGCGGAGTTCGGCAACCTTGTCGGGATGGGCGGCGAGCACACTGTCGACTGCGGCCGCGATCGCGCCCTCGTCGCTCACTTGCCTCAGGCCCCGGTTCGCGACGATTGTCGCGGGAGCTTCTCCTGTTGTCGTCATCTCTTCAAAGACGGTCTTGGCGATCTTGCCGCTGATCGTGCCGTCCTCGATCAGCGCGACGAGTTCGGAGAGAGCGGTCGGGGCCACGGGCCAGGCCTCGATCCGGAGCGCATCATCGAGCCGCCGCTCGCGCACCACGCGCCAGATCTCGCTCAGGATCCAGTTGGCCAGGGTCTTGGGCGAGCCACCGGCGGCACAGCATTCCTCGAAGAACTCGGCGAGATCGCGGCGCATGGTGAGAGTCTCGGCATCGTAGGGCGGCAGACCATGCGTTCCCTCCAGGCGCTGGCGGCGGGCGGCCGGGAGTTCGGGCAGGGCGGCTCGGATGGTCGCGATGCGCGCGGGTTCGACCCGGAGCGGGGGCAGGTCCGGTTCCGAGAAATAGCGGTAATCGTGCGCGTCTTCCTTCGAGCGCATCGGTGCGGTGCGCTCACGGTCGGCGTCCCACAGGCGGGTCTCCTGCTTGACCGTCCCACCACCCTCGATCAGATCGATCTGACGCTCGATCTCGACTTCGATCGCGCGCTCGACACCACGGAAGGAGTTGATATTCTTGATCTCGGCTCGGGTGCCGAGAGTATCGGTTCCTCGCCGGCGCACGGAGACGTTGGCGTCGCAGCGCAGGCTGCCTTCCTCCATGT
>SXLG01000163.1 GCA_005777805.1 Pseudomonadota bacterium | reverse complement strand
GTAGCCGTAGCCGCTGCCGCTGCCGTCGCCGTCGCCGTCGCCGTAGCCGTAGCCGCTGCCGTCGCCGTCGCCGTAGCCGTAGCACTGCACGGGGGTCATGCCCCGCAGGTGGTCCAGATCGCTCCTGCTCCTACCTCCCAGCCGATGTCGGCTGTGCACCAGTAGGTGTCGGTGTCCTTCAGATCGAAGACGATCTTCGAGGTCCAGGTGACGTGGGTCAGATAGCCACCCGTGGTGTGGACCACGCCCTTGGGTTTCCCGGTCGTGCCACTGGTGTAGAGGATAAAAAGCGGGTGCTCGGCATCGAGCGCTTCGGCGGGGCAATCGGCGGAGACCCCCGCCAGCGCCTCGTGCCACCACAGGTCGCGTCCGGCCTGCATCTCGACCGGTTCGCCGGTCCGGCGCAGCACGACGACGTGCCGCACCGACGGGCAGTTCTCGACCGCCGCGTCCACCGTCTTCTTGAGCGCCACCGTGGCGCCACGCCGGTAGCCGCCGTCCGCGGTAAAGATGAGCTTCGCCCCGGCGTCGTTCATCCGGTCGCGAATCGCATCCGCCGAGAAGCCGCCGAAGATGATCGAATGCGTGGCGCCGATGCGCGTGCAGGCCAGCATCGCGATCGCGAGCTCGGGCACGAGCGGCATGTAGAGGCCGACCCGGTCGCCCTTTTCGATGCCGAGTGACTTCATCAGATTCGATACCCGACAGACCTCGCGATGCAGCTCGTGGTAGGTCAGAACCCGCTGGTCGCCCGGCTCGCCCTCCCAGATCAGTGCGGCCTTGTTGCGACGCCAGGTACCGAGATGGCGGTCGAGACAGTTGTGGGAAACGTTGAGCTGGCCGCCGCTGAACCACTTCGTCGTGGGCACCTCGCCTTCGAGCACGCGCTCGAAGGGTTGGAACCAATCGAGGTTCTCGCGGGCGATCCGCCCCCAGAACGCCGCCGGATCGGCCTCGGCCTCGGCACAGAGCGCGCGGTAGGCCTCCATCGAGGGGATGTGTGCTGCACGCGCAAAGGCCGCGGGCGGCGCGAAGGTCCGATGCTCCCGGAGCACGGATTCAATGACGGGCTCGTCTCCGGCCATCTCCAATTCTCCTTGTATCTTCCAGAATCTGACGGGCGTCCGAGACCGGGCGGTCAGAGGATCCGCTGCGCGACCAGCTCGCGATTCCAGGTAGCGTCGCCACAGGTCACTTCCGAACTCTTGGCGCGCTTGAAGTAGATGTGCATGTCGTGCTCCCAGGTGAAGCCGATGCCGCCGTGGATCTGGATGCCCTCGCCCGCGACCTTGCGGTAGGCGTCCGAACACCACGCCTTGGCCATGGCGGCGGCGAGAGGAGCCTCCTCGACATCGTTGGCGACCGCCCAGGCTGCGTAGTAGGTGGCGGATTTGGCGCACTCCACCTGCACCAGCATGTCGGCGCATTTGTGCTGGATCGCCTGGAAGGAACCGATCGGCTTGCCGAACTGCTCGCGCACCTTGGCGTAGTCGACCGACATCTCGAGCACGCGCTGCGCTCCGCCACAGGCCTCGGCACAGAGCGCTACCTTGAGCCGGTCGGACATCCTCTCCAGAATCCGCCAGCCTTCACCCTCGGCACCGAGGAGCGCGTCGCGCCCGACCGACACCCCGTCAAGCCGTACCTCGGCCAGCCGCCGCGTCTGGTCCATGGTGCGCAGCGGGCGCACCTCGAGACCGGGGCTGCCCTTCTCGACACAGACGAGGCTCACGCCCTCGGCCGCACTCGTGCCGGGCCGGCGGGCGGCCACGATGATCAGATCGGCCACCTGCGCGTCGGGCACGAAGAGCTTGGTCCCGTCAAGTCGCAGCCCCGCGCCGTCGTCGCGCAGTGTCGCCGCGATGCCCTCGGCATCCCAGCGCCCCGAGGGTTCGAGCTGCGCCACGGTCGCGATCAATTCGCCCGAGGCAATCCCCGGCAGAGTACGCGCGCGCAACGCCGGGCTGGCGGCATCGGTGAGCGCGAAGCCCGCAGCCACCACGGTCGAGAGGTAGGGCCCCGGCATGACGACGCGGCCCATCTCCTCGAGCACGACGGTGAGATCGACGAAATCGAGTCCGGAACCGCCGGCATCCTCGGGTAGCGTCAAGCCGAGCCATCCCATATCGGCGAGCTTGCGCCAGTAGTCCGGTGAGTGCCCGGTCTCGTCCTCCATCAGCCGGCGGACGAAGGGCATCGGGCACTCCTTCGAGAGGAAGTCCCGCGCCGACTGCCGGAGCAGCTCCTGCTCCTCGCTAAAACCGAAGTCCATCTTCGCGACCCTCGCCCGCTACACCCACGACTCAGGGAGTCCGGCGGGTCGGGGATACCAGCGCAACGCAGCGCATCACGCGCCCGCACCGAACGCGCCCCCGGTTATCAGGATCGGAGCACGGCCGCCAATCTCGGCGCGGGAGTGTCGAAATGCCGACGCCGACGTAGCGCCGACGTGCCGGAGCGCGGCTCGGACAAGGGAAAAGGAGCCCACGGCCGGCGCGATCGCTGTGCCAACGCTGGCGCAGCGCCGTGGCACTGGCCTTGCGTTGCCCTCCGCCTGGGACCCCCCGATGCCCGAGAGTGAAGTCACAGGTGCGGCCGGCAACGAGCCGGGACAGGTGCTCGTCGTCGATGACGGAGCCTGTGAGCGCGCGGCCCTGGCTCGGCTGCTCGCGGCGCGCGGCTACCGCGTCCACACGGCCGCCTCGGCGACCGAGGCCCTCGAAATCTTTACGCTCCACCCGATCGACGTGACGGTCGCCGACGTCGCCCTGCCCGGCCTGGACGGCAAGAGCCTCCTGCTCGAGCTTCGTCGGCACGAGGCCGACGCCGATCTGATCCTCGTCACCGCCCGTTCGTCGGTGCGAGAGGCGGCCGCGGCCATCCAGGCGGGCGCGGCGGACGCTCTCGAAAAGCCGGTTGATCCGGAGCGGCTGGGGCAACTCGTGCGGGTTCTGGTCGACCGCCGCCGCCTGCGCGAGCGCGTCCGCATCCTCGAACTCGGCGGCCGCGACTCGGCGGTGTTCGAGGGCATGGTCGCGCGCAGCCGCGTGATGCGCGAGGTGTTCGCCTTCATCGAGCGTATCGCCGCCTATCCCACGACCGTCCTCGTCACCGGCGAAAGTGGCACCGGCAAGGAACTCGCCGCGCGTGCGATCCACGCCCGCTCGCCACTGCGCGACCGACCGCTGGTGGTCTGCAACTGCAGCGTACTCTCGCCGGGTCTGATCGAAGCCGAGCTTTTCGGTCATGTACGCGGCGCCTTCACCGGTGCGGACCGCGATCGCCGTGGTCTCTTCGAGGCCGCCGATGGCGGCACGATCTTTCTCGACGAAATTGGCGAGATGCCGCTCGACGCGCAGGTCAAGCTGCTGCGCGTGCTCGAGAACCGGGAGATCCGGCGCGTCGGCTCGCCGCTCTCGACACGGGTCGACATCCGCGTGATCGCCGCGACCAACGGCGACCTGCAGCGGATGGTGAGCGCAGGCCGCTTCCGGGAGGACCTCTTCTACCGCCTCAATGTCGGCGCGATCGAGCTGCCGGCGCTGCGCGATCGCATCGAGGACGTCGAGTTGCTGGCCGAGTGCTTCCTCGCCGACCTCTCGCGCCGCTTTGGCCTGCCGCGCAGCACCCTCTCGCCGGCCGCGCTCGGCGCTCTGCGTGCCCACCGCTGGCCCGGCAACGTGCGCGACCTCGGCAACGTGCTCGAGCGCGCGGCCATCCTTGCGCGCAGCGGCACGATCGGGGTCGAACACCTGCCGCCCGACGTCCTGCGCGCCTGCGGCGGACCGAACAGCGACGGCACCGATCTCTCGCTCGATGCGGCCGAACGCTGCCAGATCCGGCGCGCGCTCGATTCGGTGGCCGGCAAGCGCACCGAGGCCGCCCGCCTGCTCGGGCTGTCGCGCCGAACGCTCTACCGCAAGCTAGACAAACATGGATTACACTGAAGGGGAATCAACGATGCCTATTCTGGAATTCGAGGCCGCCGTCGCATTGAGATCGCTCCCCCAGCGCAGGCGCCGCCCGTCGCGACGCTCGGGCCGTCCCACGGGCAATCTGCGGCTCGTCGCGACCACGCCTCGACCACACCCGGCGCACCTCAGGCTCGTCATCGACAACGGGCTCCACCAGAGCCTCGCGCTCGCGCCGGCGGGACTCCTGCCCTCCTTGCCGATGATCGCGCGGCCCATCTTGACGCGGGCACGCACGCCATCCGCCCCCACCTTGTGGCCACTCGTCTGGATTGCGGCAGTGATCGTGGCCGCGGCGAGTTCGGTCGTTCAGCTGGCGCTGAACCGCGCCTGACGCGCCGCACGGCAGGCGCCGCGGGGCGCTTGGTGGCAGAGGCTCCGGCCCGTTCTGCCCGCGCGCTGCGGATCAGCGTGCGCACGTCTCCGCGCCGCGATCGCGACGGTGGAGCCTGCGGCGAGGTGTGCCTGAGTGCATCGGCGGAACGAGGTACCCCGGCGCCGCACAGCGATGGCGACGCCGAGGCTCGTGGCGAGACATGCAGGTAGAGCGGGCGGGGCTTCAGGATCAACGCGCCCTGCGATCGCCACGCCCTTGCCCGAGGCGACGCGAGGCCGCCGCGGACTCCCCTGATTTCAGGCGTCCATCAGGCCGTCTCGGCGCAGGGCCGCGCGGGCAAAATCGTTCTCCTGCCGGTTCGCCTCGAGCACGGCCCGCAGGGTCTGCTCGAGTCCCGTCAATTCCGAATTGATGGCGGCCAGGGACTCGACCAGGCCGACCCAGGTCTTCGGCTGCGGGCGCTCGTCGGTGTTGTCCTCGCACAGCGAGACGCAGCGCCGGGTGACGTCGAGGACGGCTTCCGATGCCCCTTCGAGATGGGTTGCGAGGTCAATGAAGGTCTGGCGATCGATGATCACGTGGTTCTCCGCTGGGGGAGCCGGAAAGGGCTCGTGATTCCCTAGTGGCAACTCGGGTGCCAGCGCGAGGTCGCAAACTGGACGAAATTCGCCCCCCGACGCACCGGATAGCCCGTGCAGAGCCGTCACACGGAACCGAAGCGTGCGCGCTTGCCAGAGCGGTGGAGCACCCGCCAACGCCCAGGCGCTCACTCCGCTGCCAAGGTTCCTCGCCCGTGTGCTGTGAAGCGAGGTGGCGCACCTGCCCCCCTCGCTCCCCCCGCCCGTCCCTGGAGCCCGCGCTGCAGGAGGCTCGGACCTCACTCCGGGCTGGCTGCTGCTCGGCGTGGTGCCCGAGACGACTGCGCAGGCCTCCGCGCTACGGGACGCTCAGGATCTCGTGCGGACCGAGATCCTGACCGAACGAGAGCGCCCTCCCGCCGGGAGGCCGCGAGCGTGCCCCCTCCGTGCCCGTCAACCGCTGCCGAGCAGGCGTCGTGCCGCAGCCGCCCCCGCACTCGCGGCCCGCGCCACCGGTTCACCGCCGGCCGCGGCGACGTGAGCCGACGCGAGGAGCACCCGCGGCAGACCGGGAACAGCGAGTGGCATCTCGTCGGGATCCCCGGCCAGCGGCACCTCGGCCCCGGACTCGAACCAGAACCGGTCCCAGGAGAGGCGCTCGGCTGCCCCGGGGCAGGCGACGTCAAGCAGGGCGGCGAGGCCCGCCGCGCCGGGACCACTCTGTTGCAGTTCCGCAGGCCGCCCGGCACCGATGCGCAGACGCCCGAGCAGAAGCCCATGCCCGGGCGGCGCGACGCGCGGCGCGAAGCTCCCGGCATCGACCACCAAGCCATCAATCGCGGAATCACCGACAGGCAACGCCCGCAGCAACGGAGCCGGCATCTTGCCTGGCGCGGGTTCGACAATCTCCCGCGTCTGCTCGTCCCGGTCGAGTCCCCACGCGGCGCAGGCCCAGGTGATCCGTGTGCGGGGTACCGGGAGTTCCTGCAGGGTGCGCTCCGGGAGGAGGTCTGCGAGATGACGCGGCCCCACGGCCAGCACGCACGCGCCCGCCTCGATCGTCTCCACGAAAGGCTCGTCGCTGCGACTCACGAGCACTCCGCTGGCCGCACCGTCCTCGACCAGAACCGTCCGGGCCTGCATGCCAAGCCGGAGTTCGCCGCCGCTGGCAAGCAAGGCATCGACGAGGCACTGGATCACACCACGTGCACCGGGAATCGGTCCGTCACCGGCAACTACAAAGTCAAGGCCCTCGTCTCCATGCAGGGATGCCAGGCGCAGGGCCAGCTCGTGTGCGTCGATCTCGAGACCGCGCCCGCGTGGCGCGCCGAGGATCTCGGCCGTGCGCGTCAGGCCACGCAGCACCGCGCCATCCACATCACGGCCCTCGAGCCAGCGCGTGAGCGTCGTTCCCTCCGGCGCCGGCTCGGTGCGCAGCGCATCACAGAGGGTGCCCAGATCAGCAAAGGCGCGGCGGGGGATGTCGTGGAGCTGCTTGATTGCCGCCAGCACGGCCGGACTCGGAACCCCTCCGGGCACGGGCAGAGGCCACGGGCCCGCAGCACCCTTCTCGGTGAGCAGGGCAAGGCGAAGCTGGTGGCGAAGATCGACCGTGACGAGCGGTGCCGTCTCGACACCGGCAAAGGCCAGGACACTGCGCAGTTCGGGACCGGACCAGAGCAGGGGACCGGTATCGACTGACCAGCCCTGGACGCCGAAGCTCTGGAGCCGACCACCCGGGCGCCGCGCGCGTTCGATCACCGCGGTCTGAAGCCCGGCGCGGGCCAGTGCTGCGCCGCAAGCGAGGCCGGCCACACCGGCGCCGATCACCACCACGTCAAGCGCTCGCGGACTCGGGCGGCGCTTCAGGAGCCAGGTGGGCAGACTCACCGCACCCCCGCACAGAGCCAGGCGACCCGCTCTTCCGCGGCGGCCACCTCCGCCAGGGGATCACGTGCCGCGGCAATTTGGTCGCGACACGAGGCCCGTGTCGCGAGACACGTCGCCAGGCGGTCGCTGACGTCTCGGGCCGTCGCGGCGGCGGTGGCACGAGTCGCACGTGCAGCCCGACATTCCGCCGAGGGTCCGGCCATCGCGGTGGGTGCAGGGCGCGCTTCTATGCCGTGCTCGACGGCACGCGCTCGCCCACCGGCCGCCTTCGCGGTGGCTACCGGACGCGGTTCTACGCCATGCTCGACGGCACGCACCCCCTCGCCGGCCACCATCGCGGTGGGCGCCGGCCGCAGCTCTCCGGGCGTGGCCGGGGGCGGACTCGTGAGCGCGCTCGCAGCACCAGGCCGCGGTCCGGGGGAACCCGGTGGCTCGACCGGTCGGCCTGATCCGGTAGGAGCGCCGGGCACGCGCAGCCCCGAGCCCGGAGAGGGAGCCAGCGGCGCGACGCTTCGTGCGGACTCGGCCGCTCGCTCCTGCCTCGGAGCCACGCCCGCCACGGTCTCGACGGCAGTCGCCGCTTGCGGATCGTCGAGGACCAAAACGCGCGGCGGTCCATCGACCAGGAGAGCTGGCGGCGACGCCAGGCCATCGACCGTTCCCACCACCCGCACCTCGCGATCGCTCCAGCGCGCGCCAAGCACTGCCGCCTCGGGCCCGATCAGGGGAATCGCGACCCGGACCGGAGTCGCCGCCCCCCGGGGTTCGGCCGGGCCCGGCTCGACCAGCTCGAACTTGACCCAACGCGAGGTCGAGGTCAGAGCCACGACTCGGCCCTTGATAGCGACGAGGCCGGCCGGTTCCGCGGAGAGGTCCGCGCCGGGGGGCAGGGTCCGCGCCACCGACAGACCCGCCGCAACGTCAAGGCGCCGAGCCTCCGCGCATCCCGCCGCCAGCAGGAGCAGGCTCCACCTCGCGGCGGTCCGCAACGCTTCCGTCTGCCCCGAGATCCTCGCCATGCCGCCCCGCACCGCCTCCAGATCCACCGATCCCCGCCGACCCCCATGCGCCGACCGATCCAAGCTTCCGCGGCGCGCTTGTACATCGCCCAGGCGGGCGCGTCGATCCAGAGCCGGCCGCCCTTGCATCCATACGGCGGCAAGCGGTAGCGGTTTCCATGCGCAGACATCGTCCCTTCGCTCTCAACGTCGCGGCTCTGGCACTGGGCTCGCTCGCCGCGTGCAGCGGACAGATCACAGAGGAGAAGGCCCGCGCCGCGGCAGACGCGATCAAGGATGCGATCAAGCCCCTCGACCATGCCGCCCTCGATCAGGACGCGCCACAGTCCACCATCGAGCGCATCCAGCGCGAGTTGACCGCCCTGCACGAGTACCAGGGCCCGATCACGGGCAAGCTCGACAGAGTGACGATCAACGGCCTCGAGGCATTCCAGCGCACGGCCGGGTTCACCCCCGACGGCGCACTCGACGAGGACACGCTGCAGGCGCTCTCGGCGGCCGCCAAAGCCGCCTCCTGAGGTCCGCGCGTCCGCGGCACCGCGGTGCGACGCGCGAGGCCTTGCTTGAGGGTCTCGTCCTGTCCGCCCGAGGCCCGCACAGCCGCAGCACCGCAGACGACAGCCCGCGCCGCAGCGATCCCCCCGCCCGCACCCCTGCCGCGGGCCCCGGTCACACGCCGCGACGGGTGAGGAGTGACTTGACGGTCTCGGCCATGATCCGGAGATCGAGCAGCAGGGAGTGGTTGTGGACGTAGGCCAGATCGTATTTTAGCTTGAAGGCGGGCGAGGTATGGTACTCGCCCCGTACCTGGGCGAGGCCCGAGACACCGGGCTTGACCAGCCAGCGCTCGGCGTAGCCCGGGATCTCGCGCACGAGGCGCTCGGCGAACTCCGGACGTTCGGGCCGGGGACCGACCAGGCTCATGGTGCCGTTGAGCACGTTGAGCAACTGCGGAATCTCGTCGATGCGCAGCGCGCGGAGAATGCGTCCCGCCGGAGTCACGCGCGCATCGTCGGGCTGCGCCAGGACCGGACCGGTGTCATCCTCGGCGCCGGTACGCATGGTGCGCAGCTTGTACATCGTGAACTCGCGCCCGCCCTGACCAACACGCCGCTGGCGATAGATCACGGGCCCGGTCGAGGTCAGCCCGATGGCGAGCGCCGCGACCGCCACGATCGGCAGGGCCGGAATCAGGAGTGCCGTGGCCAGCACGTACTCGAAAACCGTCTTGGCGACGAAGCCGGGCGAGCCGCGTGGATCCCGCGCCACCTCGATCAGTGGCACATCCTCGATCGAGAGGGATGCCAACCGGCCGACGAGCAGCTCGTGCACCGAGGGGACGACCGAGACGCGCGGCGCATCGGGCACATCCGTGGCGCGCAGCACCCGGTCGAGGAGATCATCCTGCCAGGATTCGGCGGGCAGCAGAATGACATGATCGACTCCCCCCGCCCGGGCCGCGCGCTCGAGGTCGGCGGTCGTACCGAGCCAGTGCAGATCACCCGCCGTCGAAGCCTCGCTGGGTCGGGCCGGACTGTCACTGCGGATCCCGCCGATGACCTCCACGGCATGCGGCCCCGATGACGTCGCGCGCAGCATCCCCGCGAGATCGGCGACGCCCGCCGCCGGCCCGACCAGGACGACGCGCAACGCGCGATGACCGCGCAGCAGTGCCGCACGTGTCGCGAGCCGGATTCCAGAGATGAAGAGGATGTCGAGCAACGTGAAGAGGGTGAGGACCGAACGCGGGAAGGCGAGGTCCCCGCGAAAGAAGTACCAGGCCGAGATGGCAAGCAATTGCGTGCCCAGGGCGAGCACGGTCGAGACCAGCGGATGGCGACCGCTGCGCAGCAGGCGGAGGTCGTAGAGCCCAAAGAAATACAGGAGGGAGAACTGCGTCGTGAGGACCAGCGCGATCGCTTCGTTGAGCACGGCCACGCGATCGGTGGGCAGCAGATGCGTCGTGAGCGGCACGGGGATCGAGATCCGCACGAGAAACGCCCCGAAGAGGGCGGCCAGGCCACCGAAGGCGTCCGCGCCGAGCAGGACGGGGACGACCACGCGCTCGTCGCGCCAGCGCAGCGCAAAGGCACCCGCGCGACCCTCGGTATCGCCGCGCCGCGACTTTCCCCGTGCGACGCTCATGAGGCCGCGTCCGGAGATGCCGCCACCCCTCGCGATCCGACTCTCTCGAGCAGCCGGTCAATGCCAAACTCACGCGCGAGTCGCGATTGGATCTCGGCGTATTCCTCTCCTCCCAGAACGGGCCGCAGGGGTTCGACGAAACGTGCCACCACCTCTTCGTCGCGCACCCGGCGGCGCTCCGCCAGCGCCCGACCGGCGCGGCGGGCGGCCGGCAACGCGGCCATGGCGGAAGCGAGCGCCCGGCGGCGATCGCGAGCCTGCTCCGGCACGAGCCGCATGCGTTCCGCGAGAAGGGCCAGTGCCCAGGCGAACACCGGCTCTGCCCAATCCGAACCGTAGTTGCGCACGATGTTGAGGAGACCATTGCGCTCGAGCAGGACGAGCCGACCGCCCTGCCCGAGCGCAGCCTCGCTGCCGTGCTCGCGGTGGAAGACCCGGGCGCCGCGCGCCACGACACAGCGTTGGCCCAGCGCGCCGAGCCGCCAACCCAGATCGACGTCCTCGAAATAAGCAAAATAGTCGGCCGCGAACCCTCCGGCGGCGAGGAAGCGCTCGCGCTCGACCAGCATGGCACCTCCGCTCGCGAAGAGCGTGTCCCGCCAGCCCACACCGTGCGTCACCACTTTACCGAAGCCCAGCGGCGCACCGTGGCCGTGCAGATTCACGCTGCCGCCCTCGTACTCCAGACGCTCGCCCGTGGCATCGCAGATACGCGCCCCGACGCAGGTCGCACCACTTTCGTGCCAGGCCTCGACCATGCGGCGCAGGAAGTCGGGCGCAAATGTCATGTCGTTATTGACCAGACAGACCAGTGGCGCGGCCGCCGTGCGCACCAGAGCATTGCAGGGCGCCGCAAAGCCAAGATTCCCCGGAGAGGCCGTGCCCCGCGCGCGGGGCCATGCGAGCGCAAGCCAGTCGCTGGTGCCGTCGCGGGAACCGTTGTCATGCACGAGGACTTCGAGCCGATCGGCCGGGTAATCGACCGCCGCGAGCGAGGTCAAACACGTTTCGAGCAGAGTCCGGGCATTCCAGGTCACGATCGCGATGGTGACCTCGGGCAGAGATGCGCCGACGCGGGCGTCGGGCGGTCCCGCCGGCGAGCCGGCGTCCGGGCCGACGGCGGCGAGCGCGGGCAGCGATCCGCTCACGAGCCCGCTTCCGTCCCTGGACCGGTCGCGCCACATCGATCGTCCGCGCCGCCCGGCGAGGCCTCGAGAATCGCGCGGAACTCCGCCAGATCCGGCGCCCGCCAGGGATCGAAGCTGGCGCGAAGGGCGGCCTGCGCGATCGGTCGGGTTCGATGCGCCACCAGAATGTGTCGATAGGCCGGCTCGCCGCCGGGCGCCAGCGGCAGCAGGCCATTGAAGCGCTGCATGGCCCCGACCCAGCGTCGGTCCTGCACGGGGTGCGAGAGGGTGGCGCTCAGCTCCTGTCCGAGCCGCCACAGCGGCAGCCATCCTGAGGCCACCACGGCGGGCGCGGCCCCCTTTCGCTCGAGCGCCGCCCGTGCCGTCTCGATCCCTGGCAATCCCAGATTCAAATGCTCCTCGAGGAAGGGCGCGCCATAGCCATAACGCTCGAGAATCAGGCGGTGGAGCCACGCATCGGCTGCCGCGACGCCTTCGGTATCGAAGGGCGCGCCGACGACGAGCAGGCCGCGCGTCACCCGCCAGAGCTCGCCGAGCCAATCGTCCCGTAGCTGCGGCGGCACGTGCTCGAGCACGTCGAGCGAGCACACCACGTCAAAGGCCTGATCGGCAAAGGGCAACCCCTCCCCCGGCTCCATCCGGCCGTGCCGGGCATGGTCGATCCAGCGCGTGTCGATGCTCTGCACATCGACTTGAGGCACGAAGTCCTCGACGTGACCGAGGTGGCCCGCCTCGGCCGACATTGCTCCGCCGACATCGAGCAACGCAACTGCCTCGGGCGCCCACCGCTCGACCAGAGCGGCCATCAAGCCGTAGCGTTCGAAGAGATCGAAGGGCAGCGTTCGACAGGCCTCGGCGCAGGTCACGGCGCGCGACTCGAAGCGCACCTTCCGCAGGCGGATCCAGGTACCGCGGCTGCGCAACACGAGACCGTGGCCACCCGAGGGCAGCAAGAAACGGATCTCCTCGTCCGCCCGCCCAAGGCAGCGTCCGCCGAGGTGGATCTCGCCGACGGCGAGCCCCTCCCCCTCGATGACGAGCCCGACCTCGAGCGGTTCGCGGCCCGCGTTGAGCAGGTGCACTTCCGCGCCATCCCCCGCGAGGCGCGAGTTGTCAGCTGCCGCTGGGGTCTCGAAACCCTGGCGCAGGGACGCCCGTAGTGCCGGATCGCCCCGCAACTCGAACAATCCTTCGGCGACGCCGAGCGCATCCCAGGCCACACGCGGTCGCGTACCGCCCCGGCGGGCGATCAGCTCGAGATTGAAGGGCGCCTGGCGAAACCGGTGCGCGACAACGAAGCCGCGTTCCTCCAGCCGGCGGACCCACACCGCGGGCGGCGCCTCGGCGAGATGGCTCGGCTCGTGCCGGTCGAAGCGAAGCGGATCGGGCGTGGCTGCGAGGAGCAGCCCGCCCGTACGCAGCACCCGGGCGATCTCGTCGAGCGCGCGTTGCGGATCCGGAAGATGCTCGAGGACATCGAAGGCACTGACGACGGCGAAGCGCGCGGCTCCGAACGGCAACTCCTCGGCCCAAGCGCACGCCAGAGCACCGCCCTGCCGCGCGGTCGGGCCCTGGGGGAGGTGCTGCGCCGGCCCGCCTGCGGACACGCCGTTGGCTGCACTCCTCTCCGCCGCAGCCGCTGCCCGCTGGACTTGCCGCCCCTGGCGGGTCGCCCAGCGACTCGCGTCAATGCCAACGCAGCGGAAGCCCGCTTGGCACGCCTCGCTCACCAGAAACCCATAGGCGCAGCCGACGTCGAGCCAGAGCGCGCCCGGACCGACTTCGTCGCGCACGAAATCCATCCACTCGCGGAAGCTCGCGTGGACCGTCTCGTAACCCGCGCTCGAGAAGCCGCTGCCCTCGCCCCGGAAGTAGCCCGGGCCGTAGCGCTGCTGGAACCCGCCGGCCGTGACAGGCTCGTCCGCCATCGCCCTCACGCAACCGTCACCACAACAAAGCCGCGGCCCCGGCCGTCATGCCGCCGCCCACGGCGCCCAGCACGACAAGCTGACCCGGCGCGATCCTTCCCGCGGCCAGCGCCGCCGCCAGCGCGAGCGGAATCGATGCGGCCGAGGTGTTGCCGCAGCTCTCGAGGTTCTGCACAAATCGGTCTTGCTCGATCCCGAGCTGGAGCGCCACCATGCGGATGATGCGCAGGTTTGCCTGGTGCGGCACGAAGAGATCGACGTCACCCGGCGTGGATCCCGCCTGCGAGAGGACATCGTGGGTCAGCGCGACGAGCTGGTCGACCGCGAAGCGGAAGACTTCCTGTCCCTTCATGCGCATCCATGGATCGACGCCCGCCACGAAGGACTCCGGCCGGCGTAGCCCGGCGGGCAGTGTGAGCAGCGCCCAGGCACTGCCGGCCGCGCGCAGCCTAACCGAGAGAACGCCGCGACCGCTGTCCCCAGGCTC
The DNA here is from genome assembly GCA_005777805.1 of Pseudomonadota bacterium. GTDB lineage: Bacteria > Desulfobacterota > Binatia > UBA12015 > UBA12015 > SXLG01. The sequence goes on along the minus strand of SXLG01000163.1, from coordinate 36,554 downwards.
GGCCACCAGAACCACCGCACCCGCGCCGTCGCCGAAGAGGGCTCGGGTCGTGCGGTCGGCCGGATCGCAAACCTGGCTCAGCGCATCGGCACCGACCACGAGCACGCGCTGGTAGTCGGCGACGCGGATGCCCTGTTCGGCGACCGAGAGTGCGTAGATGAAACCGGTGCAGGCGGCCGCCACGTCGAAGGCCGGTGCGTCGGCAACGCCGAGCCGGTCGTGCAGCAGGCAGGCAAGCGAAGGAAACTGCCAGGGCGCAGACGTCGTGGCGCAAACCACCGCGTCGAGATCCGTGGGCCTCAGGCCAGCGGTTTCGAGCGCTTCGCGTGCGGCGGCCTCCGCCAGATCCACGATCGATTCGTCGGCGCGCAGGATGCGGCGTGAGCGGATGCCCGTACGTGCCTCGATCCAGCCCGGTTCGACCCCGAGTTCCGTCTCGAGGTCGGCGTTCTCAAGCACGGTCGGAGGCAGGCCCCCCCCGACCCCCGCGATCCGCGCCCGTCGCACGACCCCGCTTAGCCACCTGCGGCGCGCGATGCATCCAAGCGGGGCGGCAAACGGGGCCACGCATCCGGCCGGGCCCTGGGCGGCCCCTCCGCCACGACCGTACCCCTCTCAGCATGAAAGCGGGGGCGATTCAGCCCGCATCGATGCAGGTTGGAGCGGATGCATCGTCCTGGATCATTCGAACAGGCTGGGCCTCTTGACGATGTACCGCGCTGGCCTCTCCTGTTTCTCGATCACACCCTCATCGACGAGAAGCCCCAACCACGCTCTCGCCTGCGCCTTGGAGACGCCCAGCGCAGCAGCAACCTCCCCGTCCTTCATCGGCGCCTTCAGAAGCTGCGGGATCACCTCTCGGACCGTCGCCAACAGGGTGTCTGCAGGTCTCGATGCCTTCTCCACCACCGGGCTGGCCGGGTCGGACTGGGCCCCGCGAGCCCGCGCCGCCCTGGGCACCAAGCTGGGCACCGGACCTACGGGGGCATCCCCCGGTGGAGCAGCGGAAGTCACCACTCGCTCGATGGGCGATCCGATCGCCGGTGGTGTCTCCGGCACCGCTGGCGGCCTCGGGGCGATGTCGGACGAACCGGCGCCGGGAAACAGCGCAAGTCCTGCCTTGGGCAGTGGAATTAAGTCTGGCGTGACGGCATCGAACACACCTTCAAATGCTTCCGCGTCCTGCGGATTCGGCCAGGGGATCGCACCCTTGTTGCGCAGGGCATCGAGACCGGCAGAGTCCTCGCCCGTCGATCGGGCGTACACGGGCACCAATTTTAGCTTACCGAGCTGCTCGATGGCCCCCGCCCAGGTGCCGCCTTTCCCGAGATCGGAGCTGACGACCAGGGATGCATCGGCCAGCGCATAGATCAGCTTGTTGCGCTGCATGGCGTTGCCGACGTTGAACCCGGCGCTCGGGTCGTAGGGCGAAACCAGAACGAGCTTGCCCTCAAGCAGCAGGTTGCGGTGCTCGCGATTCATGCTCGTCCGTTCCAGACTGTCCGCGAGGACGCCGGTGACCCTGCCACCAGCTTCGAGCGCACCACGCATGGCGGCCTGATCGATGCCCTTGGCGCCACCCGATACGAGTGTCCTTCCGGCCCGAGCCGCCAAGCGGCCCACTGCCATCGCGTAGTCGATCAATGATTCCCCAACGTGACGAGATCCAACCACGGCGAGGCCACCCGAGCCCAGCAAACTCATCTCACCGCAGCCGTAGAGCACTGCTGGGGCGTCTTCCCGCAGGCGCGTCTTCAAGCGGCAGGGATACTCGGCGTCAGCGCGGCTGACTACCCAGATGGCGCGCGCCTGCCAGTGCTCGATGACCTGGCTCAGGAGGAAGCCGCGTCCCAGCAAACGTTGCAACCGGGCCTCGTCCACCACACTCCGGCACTCCCGCCGGAGATCCGCCGCATCGGGCGACACGAGATCCCCGAGCTGGCGCTGTTTCTCCTGCAGGTGGCGAGCGAGACGCTTGTATTCACCCGGAGACAGGACCTCGGATGAGGAGGTTCCGCGTCCAGCGATCAATGGCGCCGTCAGCAGGAGGATCGTCTGGGTGCTTGGGGACAGGGGGGGGGTCATTCATCGTGCCCCGTTTGAGAGAGCGCCATCGGCCAAACCACACCGCTTCCGCCAACGCAGAGCAACCACGCGGCCACGGTCAGTGTCCAGCGTGAATCCACCATGTCGTCCACCAGGATCACCGGGCCATCCGGAACTGGCGGCCCGTTGAGCGCCAACGAGCCGTCGATATTGCGCGCCTGCTGTGTACTGTTTCTCATCGTCTTCTGTTCGGGCCTGACGTCTACCTTCGCAAGAACCAGAAGAAAGGGCAGACCCAGGGCCGCAGCCAGGCGCATCGCGAAGTCGGGGACGAGATCGGGATGACGCAGCGATGGAACGCACGTCACCCACGTCGGTTTGGGCTCGGGGTTCCACTCGCGAACCATCTTCACGCACGCCGCAACCAGGTCGTCGGCGAACCTACCAGCGTGATATTTGCCTTGCCGGACCAGTTCACCCCAACCAGCGTCACCCCATACAGACAAGACCTTCCCGCGCCGTGCCTGATGGTCGGCGGGAATGACTCCCCTGATGTCATACTGTGGCATCCCCCCATCCGGCCACTTCTTGCGGGGCTCGATGGGCAGGCTGGTGCGCCGAAGAAAGGCAACGGCGTCCCGAACCAACGCACCGTTCACCGTGATCGGCAGTGGGGGAAGCACTGGCGGCGTGACACCACGGGGATCGCCGTCCAGCGCACGGATCAGGAAGCCCATATGATCACCAAATGGTAGACTGACGTACTCACGCATCTGCTCATGCTCGCGATCCCGCAGGGCCGTCAGTCGCTTGACGCGCTCCCAGAACCCATCGCTCAGCGCGGCTGCCGTGAGCTGCCACCTTGTGCCTTGCCTGGCGATCGGCGCTGGGGCCTCGAGGGAGAGCAGCCCGATCGTCTTGTCGACGCGCTGCTTGCTCAGGTTGACACGACCGAGCAGCTCGGAGACGGACAGGCCGTTCTCTTCTTCCTCGAGTGCACCAAGGACATCGGCAACTTCCTGACGAGTCGGAAAGGCGCTGCGGATGAACCAACCGGTGATGTCCGAGTCTTCCTCGCCGCTGAGCAGCACACCGTAGGCGGAGTCCACCGCACGGCCCGCGCGTCCAACTTGCTGGTAGTACGCGACGGCGGAACCCGGCATCTGGTAATGGATGACAAATTCAAGATCAGGCTTGTCGTAGCCCATGCCCAACGCCGTCGTCGCGACCAGCGCCTTGACCTCGTTATCGAGAAGTGCCCGCTCCAGCACTTCTCGACGATCACCTGTCTTGCCCGTGTAGGCCTCGACATTGAAGCCTCGGGTCTTGAGCCAGTCGGCGACCTGGTCGGAGTCACGCACCGTCAGCGTATAAATAATGCCGTGCCCCTGCAGCGCGGCCAGTTGCTCTGCCAGCCAGGCGAGGCGCTCGGCCTGGCTGGGCAGGCGGATGGTTTGCAGGGCGAGCGAGGATCGATTCAAATCGCCGCGCGAGACGTCCAGGTTCGGACCGAGCACGACAGCGAGATCCTCCATCACGCGGTTGTTCGCCGTCGCCGTGGTGGCCAGGAGACGCAGGTTGGGCGGCAGCGTTCTGACGATCCGCTCCAGCAATCGATAGTGAGGGCGGAAGTCGTGGCCCCAGTCCGAGATGCAATGCGCCTCGTCGATGACAAGCATTGAGATATCCGCAGCGATCCCGGCGAGGACCTGCGTGCGGAAACGTTCGTTCGCCAGGCGCTCGGGCGAGATCAGGAGGATGTCGACTTCCCCACGCGCAAGTCTGGCCTCGACCTGTGCCCAGTAGGCGGTATTATCGGAGTTGATTGTGACGGCGTGAAGGCCCATGCGTTCCGCTGCGGCGATCTGATTTCGCATCAACGCCAGCAGCGGGGAGATCAGCAGCACGGGGCCACTGCCGCCGTCGCGCAGCAGTTTCGTCGCGATGAAGTAGACGAAGCTCTTGCCCCATCCAGTCTTCTGAACAACCAGCAGACGGCCACGACCATCGACAAGGTGACGGATCGCCTCTTCCTGGTCTTCACGGAAGGTGGCGTCGGCGCGTCCCGAACCGAACCGGAGCAACTCCAGCGCGCGTTGTGCGTTGTAGGTCATGTCGGGGCTCTCGCTTGTCCTTATCACGAGAGCGGTATCCCGAGGCCAGGAGGGCGTTCCGGCCCACCAGATCGCCTGACCGACGACGCCTTCACGCGGGAGACTCCCCGGAGAGCCGGGAGCGCGACGAAGTCGAGCGTGGCTGGCCCGTCGATGTCGATCTCGAGCAGCAGGGCCACCGCCCTCGCCGGCACCGCCCAGCCTCGATCGAAGCCCGGCGGCATCGCTCCGAGCGGTTCGAGTTGCGGGCGCTCCGGGTCGCCGTCGCGTCCCTCGGCACGCAAGTTCCCGGCGACGATCTGTCCCGCGCCGCGCAGCGCGGCAAGCAAGCGCCAAGGGCCCGCCCCCTCGATCGGGATCTCGACCCGCACGCGGGCGCAGGGCCAGCGCGGTCGCGCGATCTCACCGCGACCGTAGTTGCGCGGGTCGAGCGCCGGAACACGCGGCCAGGGCAACGACACGGTCCGACCATCACAAACAACGATACGGCCGCGTTCCGGTCGCAGGCGGAGCGGCAGCGTCACGCTCACGAAGGGGCCGATGGTCTCGACGTCGGCGCCGCCAAGGAAGCCGGGGTCAAGTCCGTCCGGGTAGAAAAGAGCCACATCACGCTCGGCCGCCGGCCACTCCAAGGCAGGGCCGGGCCGCGCGGAGCCAGGGCGCCTGCCCCCATGCCCGCCCGACCCGGCACTCAGCAGCCGAGAGCCCAGCCCAGCCGGCGCGCGCGCCGCCGCGGCGAGAGCGCGGGCCACCGCCCGTCCCTCGAAATAGGCATTGTCGGTGGCGAGATCGGCGAATCCCGGGCCGTGCAAGCGCGCCGCGACTCGGGCGGGATCGCCGCCGGCGCGATCGAGCAGCCGGGGCCATACCTGCTCTTTGGTCGCCAGCGTGAGCAAACGGACGCGCCTCCCCTGACCGAGCGCGGGCTCGGCGAGTGCCAGTTGCTCGAAATCGGCGAAGATGAAACCGCGCTGCGCGACGTCGCCGATCCACCAGCTCAGGACGGTAACTCGGGCGAGAGCCAACCCGACCAGCACCCACGGGACCGCCGCGCTGCGCCAGCGTGTCACAGCCCAGCCCAGCACGACCGACGCCGGGAGCAGTGCTGCATCAAGATAATATGCCCAAGCTTCGGCCGGCAACGCCACCACCGCGGCCACGCTGACCAGCAGTGCGAGTCCGACCAGCCGGAGGGGCAGCTCACCGCGCCACGCCACCACCACCGCACATCCCAGCGCGAGCGGCAGCCAGACGGCCTCGAGCCCGAGCAGAGTGGCAATGAGCGCGGGCGCGTCCCCGGCGACAGCCCCAACCGCACGCATCGGGGCCACCAGCACGGCCGCAATCCGGTTCGCCAGCGAGGGCAGCACGACCTGGGTCTGCGGTGCTGTGGCAAGGGGCTCGCCCGCGACCAAAAGCATCGGCACGATCGGCAGCAGGAAGGCAAGCACGGCCAGTCCAAAATTGCGGACGGTCCGGGCCTGCCGGGCGAGCACAATGCTCCCCAGTCCGAGAGCCGCGATCGGCACGAGCGAAAGATGGACTTGTGTCGCGAGACCGCAGAGGCCACCGAGCAGCAGCGCGCGAAGGGGGCTTGGACGCTCGCGCTGGTCGAGCGCAAGAAGCAGGATCAGCCCCGTGACCAGCGGCACCAGGGCCGGAGGCCATGCCACGCGCTCGTCGATCACAGCAATTGGTGCCGTCGCGAGTAGCAGGGCGCCGGCGAGACCACACGCCGGGCCGCCCGCCCGCAGCCCGAGGCGCGCGGCCAGCATCACGCCGGCGGTTCCGAGCAGTCCCGCCCAGAGGTAGGCCGCGCGCGCCCCGCCACCGAGTGCAAACGGCGGCACCCAGAAGCCGTAGTAGACCCCGCCAAGACGGATTTGGTTGCGCATCACCGGACCCGCGAGCGGCCAACCGCGACCGGCAATGACATCAGCGGCGATCGTCAGATCGCGCGCCTGATCGGCCCCGAACCAGCCTGTGCCGATGTCCACCAGCCGCAGCGCTGCGGCCAGGGCGAGAATCGCCGCCAGCGCGACGGCATGGCGCCCCCGCCTCACTCCGACCCCGATCTCCCGCCGGGTGCTGTCCACACGTGGGGCAGCCGACTCACGCCCCAGTCCGCCATGGAATTAACGACGAAAAATGGCGCCTCGGCCTCGCGCACATCGAGCAGCACCAAGGGCCTGCGCTGGTCGATCGCGGCGACGTTGAAATGATAGCGCCCGCCGAGCAAGGGCAGCCCGTCCAGCCGCAATTCAACAGCGAAGGACCGGCCCGGCCCGGGCGTCATGCGTGCCCCGTCGATTTCGGTCGAGATGCAGTGGCAGACGAGGCCGTCCGCGCGCACCACGCCGACGGCCACACCCGGCTCGATGTCGGCATCCGGGGCCAGCTCGACCGACACCCGCAGCACCACGGTGTCGCCCGTTTCGACCAGCGACGCCGCCCGGCCGTCGGCAAGAGCCACCTCAACGTGCGCCACGCGCGCCAGTGCCCGCCCCTGGTCCGCAGCCGCTCCGGGCTCCCGGCCGAGTTCTCCATCGAGCCGCCTCTCGCGCGAGGCATCCGCGTAGGCATCCACGACCGCTGCTGCCGGGCCCAGCAGTCGCGGGCGCCCTGCCTCGAGCCAGAGGGCCAGGTCGCAGAGCTTCTTGACCTGGTAGAGATTGTGCGAACAGAAGATCAGCGTGCCACCGCCGCGCCGGAAGATCTCGATCCGGTCGAGACAGCGCGCCTGAAAGCGTTGATCGCCCACCGCCAGCGCCTCGTCGATGACCAGAATGTCGGGCAAGGATGCGGTCGCGGCAGCGAAAGCGAGCCGGAGCACCATGCCCGACGACCATGTACGCAGCGGCGTATCGATGGCGGCGCCAACGCCCGCGAACTCGATGATGTCGGCCTCGCGCCGGCGCAGCGTCGCGCGGTCCAGACCGGCGGCGAGCCCGGCAAGCATCAAATTTTCGCGGCCCGTGAAGTCGCGATGGAAGCCCGCACCGAGTTCGAGGAGTGCGGTACGGCTGCCGTGGGTCGTGATGGTTCCTGTCGTCGGCGCCGCAGCTCCCGCGATCAGCGCCAGCAAGGTCGTCTTGCCGGCGCCGTTGTCGCCGATCACCCCGAGAGATTGCCCACGCCGGAGCTCGAACGAAACCGCGCGCAAGGCCCAGCTCGCCGGACCGGCTTCGCGCCCATGGACCCAGTCCCGCAAGCGCAGAGACAGGCGTCGGGCCCGCCGGTAGCCCTTGCCGAGATCGGCCGCGCGCACAGCAAGGCCCTCGTTCATACGAGATCGGGCAGCTCGGCTGCGGCACGGGCAAAGGCCCATCCCGCAGCCGAGATCGCCCCCGCAGCACAGAGGGTACTCCAGGCCAGCGCGCGCCACGGCGGCGCCTCCCCGAAGGCAAACGCACGCATCGCTTCGATCAGGCCCGCCATCGGATTGAGCCAGAGAATGTCGCGCAGCGATTCAGGAGCGACCGATACGGAGTAGACGATCGGCGAGAGATAGAAACCGATTTGCAGCAGTGTCGAAACCAGTGCCGCGATGTCGCGCAGATACGCGTGCCCGACGCTGGCGAGTCCACCCAACCCGAGCACCAATGCGCCCTGCACGACAAGCACCGGCAGGCAGAGCACGACACTGGGCGCCACCGGCCAGCCCGCAAACGCCGACAACCCGCCGACGACAACGAGCGTCGCCGTGACCTGCACCAGTGCCGAGAGGACCGGCACGGCAGGCAGGAGCGCCGGCTCGATCGAGAGCCGCCGGACCAGCACCGCTCCATCGACCAGGCTCGACGCCGCGCGCGTAAGCCCGTCCTGCGCCGCGATCCAGGGGAAGAGACCCCAGGCCAGTGCCAGGGCGAAGGGCCCCTGGGCCATGGCACCGCTCGGCGCGAAGCGAACGTGGAGCACGGCCGAGAAGACAAGCGTCAGAACCGCGAGCTGCACGAGCGGCGTGAGCAGCGCCCAGCCTGGGCCGAGCCACGAGCCGGCCCAGCGACCGCGGAGATCCCGCGCCACGAGCAGGCCCAGCAGTTCCCGTTGCCGCCACAGCAGCAGAAGCAGCTTCAGGGGCCGTCCTCCTCGGTCGCGCTTCGCCATGGCCTCGGCGCGATTTGTCAATCCTCCCAATCGCGGTTCGGGAGGAGTCCAGCCTGCGGACGCTGTGCAGTCGTGGTTCGGCTGCGCAGGCGCTGGCGCTGGTAGTATTCGCGCGAGGTCGGCGCGCGCAGTCCGCTGGTGCGATCGATCTCGTCGACCACATCCCAGAGGCGGTCCTTGTATTCCTGCGTCACTTGCAGCGCCTCGGCACGGCCGCGAATCACATGCGGCGTCAGCAGAATGATGAGCTCGACCCGGCGCACGGTGTCGCTCTCGGTGCGGAAGAGCTGCCCGATCGCCGGCAGGTCCATCAGGTATGGCACGCCAGAGCGGCCGCGGGTCGTGACCTCCTGGATGATGCCGCCGATCAGCAGCGAGTCGCCATCCTGCACCACCGCCGCCGTCTCGGCCTCGCGCACGATGAAGGCGGGCGAGCCGGTCGAACTCTTGAACCCCTCGTCGACCTCGCTGACCTCCTGGCGTACTTGCAGATTGACCAGCCCGTCGGCGTTGACCTGGGGAAGGATGCTCAGGATCACGCCGGTGTCGCGGTACTGGACGCTGTTGACCAGCGCGGTCTGACCGCCCTCGGTCTGAATGCCGGCCAGATTGGCCTGCGAGGTCAGGATCGGGATCGACTGGCCGATATTGATCAGCGCCTCGCGGTTGTCCGAGGTGAGCACGTGCGGGCTCGCCAGCACCTTGAGCCGCCCGGCCGAGGCCAGGGCATCGAGTTGGAAGCGGAAGCTCTGCTGATCGGTGATGATCGCCGTCAGCATCCCGGTCGGATCGACGTAGAGCAGGCGCTTGAGCAGGTCGTCGCTGGTGCCGGCAGGCCCGGTGCCGAGGACGCGGCCGAGCGGCCCGAGAATATCGTCCGAGCTCGCGGTCGCCGTGGGCACCGGACTCACCGTCGGCACGGGTCCGAGCGCTCCCTTGTTGGTCAGCACGCTCTGGATCCCCATCTGGAGATCCTTGTTGAGACTCACCTCGGCGATCAGAACCTCGATCACCACCTGCCGCGGCACGACGTCGAGGTCGTGCAGCACGTCAAGAATCTCTTCGTAGTCCTTGCGCGTGGCGAGGATCACGAGCGAATTGGAGATCGCGTCGGCCACGATCCGGACTTCTTTCTCGAAGAACGATCCGGGTTCGCCGCCGCCAATCACGACGCTGGAGGCACCTTGACCACCGCCGCCCAGGCCCGGCGCACCGCCGAGCACGCCGGCCGGCTGCGCCCCGCCGCCGCCCCCCATTCTGCCGCCGCCAAAGCCACCACCCCCACCGCCACCAAATCCCTGTCCCCCACCAAATCCCTGACCGCCGCCGACCTGCGCCACGCCGCCCAGACCACTGGAGGACGCCGCCGCCTGGCGGCCGAGTCCACCACCGGCACCCGGCCCGGCCCCGCCGCCGAAGCCGCCACGACCCGCCCGCGAGAACATGCCGCCGCCCGCGCCGGGCTGTCCCGCCTGCGGACCCGTCGTCGGCGCACTGCTCGTGCCGCCGCCGTAGAGTTCGTTGAGCACCGCGGCGAGATCGACCGCTTTCGCGTTCTGCACGTTGTAAACGCGCACCGTCCGGCTCAAGTCGGAGTCCTCGGGGACATCGAGCAAGCCAAGCCAGTGCTCGACTGCAGTGAATACGTCGTCGCTGAAGGCCAGCACCGCCACGGAATTGAGCCGCACGAGCGGGATCGCGTAGACGCCACGCTCGTTGCCGGCCTCGCCGGTGAGCCCGTAGGTGTCGAGGACCGCGATCAGCTCCTGACCGAGCTCTTCGAGGTTCGCGTTCTCGACCTTGTAGACCCGCGCCTTGAGTTCCTTGAAGCTGTCGCGGTCAAGGAGCTGGATCATCTCACGCAGGCGATCCACGTTGCTCGCCAGATCGGTCAGGATGAGCACGTTCGCCCGTGGGTAGGGGAAGACCTCGCCGCCCGGCGTGATGAAGGGCTGGAGCAGCGTGGCCATCTCCTGCGCGGCCAGGTTCTGGATCTTGACAAGCTCGACGATGAACAGGTCGTCGCGCGCCATCGCCGGGATGTCATCGCGCGAGACCACCACGCGGGTCTTCGCGTCGGAGATCGGCACGATGTTGTAGACCTCACCCACCTTGACCGCAGCGATGCCGATCGAGCGCAGGATCTGGTTGAAGAGCGGAAAGAGTTCGGCGCGCGGGATCCGCCCGGTTGTGCGGATGGTCACCTGACCCTCGACGCGAGGGTCGATCAGGTAATTGATGCCGAGCGCGCCAGCGAGACTGTGGATGACCTCGCGCACGTCGGCGCGCTCGAAGTTGAGCACGATCGCATCTGAACTCTCGCCCGCCGCGGCCGGCGCAACCGCGCTGGGCGCCGACGACGGCACGGCCGGGGCGGTGGGCGCGACGGCATCTCCCTGGGCCGCTGCCTTCGGGGCCGTGCCAGCGAGCAGCCCGGCGATCGCGCCGAGCAGGACGACCAGCCCAACGCCGATCTTACGCCCGCTGCGCGCACATTTTTCGCCCCGCCGAACCATTCCCCCTCCCTCGCCTCCCGGATCTGGACCTCTGCGGCGCCCAGCGGATGTCGCCACCATCAATGAGCCCGGCACGCCGGCCCCCGGGACTCCGATCGGCCTCTCCGTAGCCCAAAAGCCGCCATGCGGCCAAGATTCTCCCGCTGCTCCGTCCCGCAGCGACAACCCGCACCAACGCCCGGAGTGGCGCAAGGCGCGCGCCCAAGCACGCCCCCCTCCCCCCACGTCCACGTCGGCGAATCCAAGAGGCTTCGTCTCTTCATTGTTGCTGCCGGCGCGCGGCTTCGTCGCGCAACTGCTTGAGGCGCTCGCGGGCCCGCTGAGCCCGCTGGCGCGCGTCCTCGCGACGCTTCTCGATCGCCACGCGGGCCACCACATCCTCGACTCCACCCGGTGGCGGCGGCCGCTGGCCAATCGCCACACCCGGTTTGGCCGGCGGTGGCGGCGGCATGCGGCCGCCGAGCCCGAGCGCCAATCCAGCCTGGACGGCGCTAGAGATCTCGAGTTGCAGAATCACCTGCTCGCCAGCCGCGCCCTGGAGAGCGACGCTCTCGGGCTCGATCGCCGAGACGCGCCAGCCGGTGATCTCCTCACCCGCGCGCACGCGCTGCTGCTTGTTGCCCGCGGCCGCATCCATCACGAGGGCTTCGCGCATCGAGCCGACCTCGATCACCCCGGCAAGTTTCAAATTGGGCGGCGGCGCGGGGGGCGCCGCGGCGACGGGCTGGTCGGTGAGGGCCCCCTCCTGGGCCGCACTTCGACTGACGTCGAAGAGATCGCCGTTCGCGATCGCACTGGCCATCTCGGCCGGTGGCCGCCGTCGGCCGGAGGAGGCCGGCGGCACTCGGCGCTCGGTGACTTCACGCGCCGCGATCACCGGCGCCGACCGGCGGATGACGCCGACCGTCTGCCAGAGCGCGAAGACGATCAGGAGCACCAGCAGCCCGTTGAGGATCTGGAAGCGCTTCACGGCATCGCCCCTTCCGGGCGCGGTGGCGCGCCGAGCGCATCCAGGGGGATGCCGGGAGGTGCGCCCCGCGCTGGTGCGGCCACACCCCCGCCGGTGGGAGGCGGCCCCGGCGGTGGCCGCGACCCTGGTGCCAGCGGCAGCCCGCTGGCGGGCGCACGGCCCGCAAGAAAGGCCGGGGGCCCGGGCGGTAGCACCCGCTTCTCGTCGCGCATCGTTTTTCCGACGGGAGGTGGCGCTGCTGGCGGCATCCGTCCCGGCGGGAGATCCGCGCGGCCCCCTGCGAGCGGCGCCGGCTTGACCAGTCGACCCGCGGAACGAGCCTCGTCCCCGCTCGCCTTCCCCGCGGACGGGTCTGCGGACGGGTTCGCCGCGTCCTCATCCGCTGCGTCCGAGTCACCCTCCATCCGCGCCGATTCCCGCAGGAAGCCGGTGACCTGCAGCGTCGCCGATACATTCCGCGCCATGCCCCCGGTCGGCATACCGACGCGGCGGACGGGACTCGCGCGTCGGTTGAGTTCGATGAAGGTCACCTCGATCTGGGGCGTGCCCTGCTCGAGTTCAGCGAGGAAGTGCGCCAGCTGACCCAGCTCACCCGTCGCCGTCACGCGCAAGGCGGCCTTCTGGAAGTCCCCCTGCGCCTCCTCGCGCAGGACCTGCGTCGATTGGATGGCCACGCCACGTTCGGTCGCGACGCTCGAGAGGCGATCCTGCAACGCTGCGGCCGCCAACGCCGGCGAGTCGCCCGGCAAGAGTCGCGTGGTCAGCTCGGTGTAGCGCTGGCGCAGCCGCTTTGCCTCGGCCGCCGCGGCCGGAGCACGTTCCAACAACTGGCGGGCATTGGCGAGTCGTTGCGCCTGCTGCTGAATGTCCTCGCGCACCGCCTCGCGATGCTCACTGAACCAGCTCGCGCCGTAACGCAGCACCACGATCACGGCCAGAACACCCAGAATCAGGTAGAGCTGCTGCTGTCGGTCCGTTTCCCGGAACCGGGTGATCAGCCCTTCCAGCCAATCTCTCATTTGGGCAACTCCACGGAGAGCGCGAAGCGCTCCTGGTTGTCCTGGACCTTGGTGACGGGCGAGGTGAATTGCGGATTGCCAAAGTTGGGCGACTTCTCGATCAGCGGGATCAGGTCGGAGGCGGATTTAGCAAAACCTTCGAGTTCGAGTTGTCCCTCGCGCAACCGGAACGCGGTCAGGTAGGCGTCCTTCGGGACGATCTCGGTCAGCTCGACGAGATAGGCCGCAACGCGCCGATCCGCGGACCCGTCCATGATGGCAAGACGCCGCTCGCGTTCGGCGATGTCCGTCTCGTCCCGATGGACCTGCCGCACCTGTGGGTCGATCTCTTCGAGGGCTGCCGCCAGATCGCTGCGGATCGAGAGATCCCGAACGACGCCGGCCACGAGCCACACCGCCGTGATCAGGACCAGCACCGAGGCGAGGAAGAACGTCAGCAGCGGGGCGCCCTCCTCGAGCGAACGCCGATCTTCCTCGGGCAGCAGATCGAAATCTGTGGTGCCCTCGCGCACGGCCGAGAGAGCGGTGCCGATGGCCGGCAGCACCGCCGCCGTCACTTCGGTGACGAGTGCCGGCCGGCCCAGGCGCTCACCGAGCCGCCCCAGCAGGTCGCGTCCGGCATCCTGCGCCGCGCCCTCGCCGGGGAGGCCGGCGCCGTCGAGGGTCCCGAAATCGATCACCGGGAGCGCCTCGCGTGCGAGACCGAGTTCGCCCGCGACGGCACCGAGCAGCGGTCCCGGCATCTCCGACGCTGCCCCCAGCGCGTGTGAGCGCCGGAGCCGGGACGCGGCCATCACGTCGACCTCGAGGTTACCCCCATCGCGCACGAGGAAGGTGATCGGCGCTGGCTCCTCCAAAAATCCCACGAGGTCGAGCAGCGCGAGCGGGCGGAGCGTCAGCATGTGCGGACGTAGGCCGGCCTCACCGAGCAGGGCCAGCGTGTCGGCCAGAACCGACCGCCGCAGGGCGAACACGTCGACGTCGATCCGCTCGGCAGCCGCGTGCACCAGCATATCCCAGCCGATCTCCTCGACCGGGACCGGAAAGAGCCGCGCCACCTCGAAGTCCACGACACCGTGCAGATCGCCCTTGGCCGCCGCCGGCAGACTCAGCCGGGCGGCCATGGCCGCACCGCGCGGCAAGGAGACCGCGACCCGCTCGGCCGCGCCCGCGTGGCTGCGACCAAACGCCGCCAGCGCATCGACCAGCGCGCGACGCCGCGCATCGACCTCCGCCACGGGCGGCAGAGCAACGACCCGGGTGTCGTTCAACGTGACCCGGGCGAAGCGTTTGCGGAGATGCGCCATCGCCACGCTCGAGTCGCCGATGGCCACGCCAAGACCATCAATGAAGTCGAGCCGCGCCACCGTGCGGGCGACCGCACGCAAGTCGGTCACGAGACCTCCGTCAGGGGCAACTGATCCATCCAGCGCAGGATGTACACTCCCTCGTTCGACTCGCCCAGGTCCACCACCGCTCCCACGTGCGCCCCCACCCTGGCCGAAGGCAGTCGCGCCTGCGCCTCGACCAAGAGAATGCTCGGCGGCTCGTCGGTGAGCAAATCGGCCATCGCCGGGTTTCCGAGCAGGGCCGTGGCCTCGGCGAGGAGCGCGCCGCCTCCGGCCATCCGGGTGGTCAGGAACTGCTGGAGTTGCTTCTCGTCCATGCCCAGCACCGCCCGCATCACCTCCGGGGAAGCGCTCCGCACGTTCAGGGTCGGCTCGCGGTTGTAGACCGAGAAGAGGTTTACCAGACCGAGAGGATGCGCCTCGCCGCCGAAGAAGAGCTCGTCGCGGACTCCCTTGACCAGCCGAAGCTCATCGAGCGAATCGAAGGGCGCATTCTTGGCCAGGTAGGGCCGCGGCAAGTCGAGGTAGTAGTCACTCTCGGCACCACCGACCCGGTGCTCGTCGTCCTCGTCCCGCCAGTCGAGGATCGAATCCGCGATCTGCGACGCCTCGTCGGCCGACACGCCTAGATTGACGAGAATCTGCTGCAGGATGGCCTGATCGACCAGGTTGAGTGGCACCTTGCCGCTCTCGTCGAACACGCGCACATGGACCGGCGCGCCCCAGAGCGTCTGCGCGTGCCAAGCGCCATCCACCCGGACCAGCGGGATGTACTCCGGGCCGAGTTCCTCGGGTGAGGCCCCGAGCGTCGCCTGATCGTTCTCGATCAAGGCCCCGAGAAAAGTCTGGTTCAGGGCAGCGGTCGCGAGATAGTAGCTCTGTGTCTCGTCGGCGAAATTGACGGTCGCCTGAGCGTCCTGACGCATTTCGGTCGCAAACTCGGCGCCGAGCACGAAGAGGACGATGAAGATCCAGAGCACGACCAGCAGGGCGAACCCCCGCTGGTCGGACGCCGGCAGCACGCGGCGGCCCCCGTGCCGGCCCGCCTCAGCCATCGAAGCCTCCTCCCCGGTCCTCGGTCCCGAAAGTCCCGAAGCCCTCGCGAAAAATGGCGTCGGAGTCGTACGAGCCCAGGCCGTAGACGACGGTCATCACCGGAATCTCCTGCACCCAGTACGAACGGCTCTGGCCGATGCCCATCAACTCGATCTTGATCGCGCCCGGCAGGGACTGCTCCTCGAGCGCGTTCCACTCCGGGAGCCATTCGTTGTCGACACCGTCGAGCCGGAGATACTGGAAGCGGACCCCCTCGAGACCCGAGAGCAACTCGGCCTGGGCCTCGGGATCGCCCGTGCCGCCCGTCAAATTGCCACGGGAGAAGATCAGTCGCTCGGCCATGCGCAGGCTTTTGCCGTCGCTCGCGTAGGTGACCCAGCCGAGCCCGTCGCCTCCTCCCGCAAGCTGTGGGGACGAGGTGATGAAACTGAAGGAGTCGGGCCCCCCCACGAAAAATGGATGGACCTGTTCGTCGGTCTCCGCGGGATAATCCACCAGCGAACGCACCTGGCGTGTGATCAGCGCCGTCGCCATCCGCAGCCGACCGGAGAGCGCGGCGGCGTCCTCGCCGCGCGGGATCGCCTGCGTCGCGGTAGCAAATGCAGAATACGCCATCGCGAGCATCATCGCGAGGAGGGAGAGCGCGATCATCAACTCGAGCAGCGTGAAGCCTGCCGCAGAGAGGAGACTACGTTCCGGCCGCCCGCCACTTCGTTCCTTGCCAATCATCGGCGACCGCCCCGACGCGCACCGACGCCCTGCTTGCTCAAGCCATCCGCCGCGCCCCAGCGGCTGCGCCGTGCCTGTCGCGCGCCGGGGCGGTCGCGGGTGGAGACGTTCGACCGCAACGCGTGCCGCTGCGGTCGCCCGCTGGCCCGGGCACGACTTGCCGCCGGGGTGGAGCAGCGCGACCACGCCGCGCGCCCCCTCATCGCGGACCTCCCGTTCCGGGCTGGGACTGGACCTGCTCCTGGTCGCCATAATCCGGCTCGAGCCGCATCGTGCCGAGCCGGTAGGACTTGGCCCCGTTCGGCTCGTTCCATTCGACCAGCACGCTCACCACGGAGAGTCGAACGTCGGTGCGGAACCGTTCCAGATCGACGCCGTCCTCCGCACCGGCCGGCCGGATCAGCCGCTGCCAACGGAAGCCCCCGCCGATCTCCCCGTGCGATTCGGCGTGGACCATCTCGGGCGCCCAGAGGGCCGCGTCCATCAGCGCTTTGGCGTGCATCACCGCCTCGCTGCGACGCCCGGCGACGCGCACAAGCTTGGTGCTGCTGCCGAAGACCTGCAGCGCCGAAACCACCCCGATGCCGAGAACCGCCATGGCGATGGCGATCTCGATCAGCGTGAAGCCACGCTCGCGAGCATCGCGCCTCAAGGGGTCTCCTCCACCGAGATCTGACCGATCAGCGGATCGAGACGCACGGCCCAGCCGGGCTCATCGAGTCTGGTGCGATCGCCCACCAACAAGGCGATGCCCGTCGTGCTGCCGTTGGGATAGAAGCGGACCCGCACGCCGCCGGCCTCGGCGACCTCGCCGCCCACGACCTCGCGAATAGCGGCGAATTCGCCGAGCGCGAGAGGCTCGCCGTCCGACACGGCGATCCGCTGCTCCACGGGATCGATCAACATCTCCTGGGGCGTGCCCTGCATGATCGCCGCGCTGCCGGCGCTGCGC
The DNA here is from genome assembly GCA_005777805.1 of Pseudomonadota bacterium. Taxonomy (GTDB): domain Bacteria; phylum Desulfobacterota; class Binatia; order UBA12015; family UBA12015; genus SXLG01. The sequence goes on along the minus strand of SXLG01000163.1, from coordinate 19,696 downwards.
ATCGTCGCGACGATCGTGCGTACCGCGCTGCGCACTTCGCGGGCACGCAGTCCGGCCTCGACCGAGGGCGCGACCAGAGTCGCCGCCATCGCCAGGATCACCAGCACGATGAGCAACTCGATGAGCGTGAAGCCGGCTTCTCCGCGGCGCCGAGCCCCGGATGGCGCCCTCGCCACCAGCGACCGGCGTGTGGTTGGCCACGCGCTCATCGCCGACATCGCCCTCGCCACCAGCGACCGGCGTGCGGTTGGCCACGCGCTCATCGCCGACATTGGCCTCGCCACCAGCGACCGGCGTGTGGTTGGCCACGCGCTCATCGCCGACATCGCCCTCGCCACCAGCGACCGGCGTGGCCCCCTTGCGCCGCCCTGCCCGGCCATCGTCGCGAACAGCGTCGCCGGCCTAGCCGGACACCGAGATGTCGGCCGCAGTATCCGAACCGCCCGACTGACCGTCGGCCCCCTGGCTACCGACCTCGTAGGGCGCGCCGCCCTGTCCCGGACTGCGGTAGATATAAGCATTACCCCAGGGATCGACTGGAATCTGATCTCTGACGTAGGGGCCCGACCAGTGCGCGGCCGCTCCGGGCCGACTGCGCAACGCCTCGAGCCCCTCCTGGCTGGTCGGGTAGCGGCCCGTGTCGAGTTGGAACATGTCGAGCGCGTTGCGCAGGTTCTCGAGCTGCACGCGCGCCGCCTTGGGCTTCGCTTTCTCGCTCTGCCCGATGAAGTTCGGCGCCACCAGCGTCGCGAGCAGACCGATGATGACCAGCACGACGAGGAGTTCGATCAGGGTGAAACCCCTCTCGTCTCCCGCCGTAGGCCCGCGGCCGCCGCTGCGCTTCCTGCTGTCCTGTATCGTCACCGTCGTCATCCTCCATTGCCTAAAGCGGCATGTTGTTCATGCTGAAGATCGCCGAGAACATCGAGAGCACCACGAAACCCACCACCAGGCCGCCAAAGACCAGCAGAATCGGCTCCAACATCCCGGTCAGACGCTTGAGACGCCCCCGGACTTCCTTGTCGAAGTAATCGGCCACCGAAACCAGCATCTGGTCGAGTCGCCCGGTTTCCTCGCCGACCGAGATCATCTGCAAGGCCAGCGCGGGGAAGACCCCGGTGTGCGAGAGCGGGCCGGCCACGCCCGCCCCTCCCCGTACTCCAGTCTTTACTTCGTCGATGGCCGCCTCGAGAACGATGTTGCCAGTGACCTCGCGCACGATGTCGAGCGACTGCAGCATGGGCACGCCACTGTTGAGCAGCGTGCCCAGGGTGCGGGCGAAGCGCGCCACCGCCACCTTGCGGGTCAGGTCGCCGAAGAGCGGCACCTCGAGACGGAAGCGATCCCAGCGCAAACGACCGGCGGCCGTCCGCACCCAGCGGACGAAACCGGCAGCGCCGAAACCAACGAGCAGCACGCCGAGCCACCACCAGCCGCGCATCGCCTCCGAGGCGGCGACCAGCACCCGCGCCGAGAGCGGCAACACGGCCCCACCCTGCGTGAAGATGGCCGTGAATTTGGGCAGGACGTAGATCAGCAACACCATCACCGACGCCATCGACGTCGTCAGCAGGATCACCGGGTAGACCATGGCCGAGCGCACCTCGTCGCGCAGCTCGGTGGCACGCTCGAGGTACTCGGTCAGTCGGCCGAGCACCGTCTCGAGCACACCGCCGATCTCGCCGGCACGGACCATATTGACGTAGAGCGGTTCGAACACGCGCGGGTGCTGCCCCAGCGATTCGGCCAGCGACTTGCCGCGCTGCACCGATTGCAGCACGTCTCCGACCACGCGCTCCATCTCGGGGTTCTCGCTGAGTTCGCCGAGAATCTGCAGGCTGCGGTCGAGCGGCAGGCCGGCGGTGAGCAGCGTACTCAGCTCGTGCGTGAAAATGAGCAGATCGCCCTTGCCGATCCGGTTCCGCCACGAACTGAGCTGTGGCAGGCTCAGGTTCAGCAGACTGCTGCGGCCCCGCTCGCCGGGCACGTCCACCTGCAACGGGATCAGCCCGCGCTCCTGCAGCCGCGAGGCCGCCTGAGCACGCGCCGGGGCGTCGATCATGCCCTCGACGATCCGGCCATCGCCGTCCGCCGCGCGGTACTGGAACTGGGCCATCGATCCTCTCGGCCCCGCTGCGATTCCGCCCCCGGCCCGCGCCAGAGTCACGGGCCCGGTCGTTCACCCCTCTGGGCTCACGACCGCGGACGCCGAGCGGCCTAGCTAGCGGAGGCCTGCCCCTCGAACAACCGAAGCAGGCCAAGGTAGCGCAGCGACGGTCGCTGCTGGTGCAGGAGCGCGCCCCGTGGCGAGAAGTTCGTGTCCCAGGCCTCGCTCCGCCGACGGCCCACCCCAGCGAATCTGCCATAGTCCCGGCAGCCGGACAGCTCCCGCAGCCTCGCGCCGTTCCCGGTCTGGGATGACATGCGAATCTGTCATGGTCCCGGCAGGGGGTCAGCTCCCGCGAGCGATCCCCGCGCGCCACCAGCCTGCGCGTGCCGAGCCGGGGTCTCCCCGACCAATGCGGGAACGCCGCGGCGGCAATCGCCCGGGCGTGGCTCAGCGCCCGTGAGGAAATCGCGGCGGAGGAGGGACGGCACCGAGATGCCCATCACCTCCTTTTTTTGAACCACGAATCAAAGAAAGATTCTATCCCCCTCAGGGCCGCTCGGCCTCAAGGCACATAGCCTAGAGCGCGCAGCTTCTCCGTGCGCGCCGTGTCGAGTTGTCGGTCGCCGCGCCGCTCCCGCTCGGAACGCGCCCGCCGCTCGAGGCAAGCGGCCTCGTGCGTATCGAGCGCCAGGCGCAATCGGTCGAGACGCGCCCGCTCGGCGCGAGCGGCATCGGGCACGGCGGCAAACGTCGCGCCGCGCTGCTCGCCCGGGTCGGCCACCAGGTCGAAGACCGTGTCCACCCCCGACTTCGCGTCGCGCATAATTTTCCAGCGCGCGTCGCGTACCGCGCGGACAGCACCGGGCGTGGGCTCAGAGTAAATCGCACGATCCAGCGGCAACGGCGTGCCGCGCTCGAGCGCCCCGGCAAAGCTCTGCCCATCCAGGCCCGCAGGGATTGGCAGGCCGACCAGATCGAGCAAGGTGGGCACGAGATCGGCGAGCCCCACCGGTTCCGCCACCACACGCGGCGACACCAGCCCCGGCGCGTAGAGCAGCAGCGGCACGCGTGTCTCCTCCTCCCAGACGAAATGACCGTGCCCGGCGGTGCCGTGCTCGAAGAAGGACTCGCCATGGTCCGAGGTCACGACCACAATCGTCTCGCGAGCAAGCTCTTGGTCGTCGAGGGTGTCAAGCAGGCCACCGACGAGGCTGTCGACCTGGCGCACCAGCCCGTCGTAACGGCCGAGATCGTGGAACTCGGGCGAACGGTCCGTCTGCCCCGGCGCGAGCGAAGAAGGGAAAAGATCCCGCCACGGCGCCTCCGGCCGGCGCGGCCCATGCATCTGGTAGGTGTGGACGAAGAGGAAGAAGAGGCGTTCGCCATTGTCCTCGAGCCAGTGCCGCGCGGCGTGAAACGTGCGCGGCCCGTAGCCGGTGGGCGTGTTGATGCCCGGCGAGACCGCGTTGCCGGCCGCCACCGGCTGCTTGAATTCGCGATAGCGGTCGAAGCCGCGCGCGAAGCCGAAGGGCGCGCCGACGAAAGCGTCCTCGGTTACCGCGGCAGTCGTCCAGCCGTGGCGCGACAGAAGGCCGGCCAAGGTGTCGATGTCCGCGGGCAGATCATCGTCGACGTGAATGCCGAACACGCCGTGGCGGCAGGGCAAGGTGCCGGTGAGCATGCTCATGTGCGAGGGCGGGGTCGAGGTCGCATGGGCCAGCGCCACCGCGGCGCGCCCGCCAGCACGCGCCAGCGCGTCCAGACGCGGGCTGGTCGCGCGGGTGTGGCCGTAGCTGCCGAGGCGGTCGGCCCGCAGGGTGTCGAGTGACACCAGGATCACGTTGCGCGCCCGCGCCGGCAGCGGCCGTCGCTCAATGAATCGAGGGGCACCCGGCGCGATGGCTTCGGCCGCGAGTCCGGGTGCCGCGAGGACCACCTCGATCTCGACTCGCCGGCCAGCGAGCCCGTCAAGGTCTAGTTCAAGGTCGATCCAGCGCGGCGCGGATGCAACGCCCGGGGCAAGGCGAACCCGCCGGCCGGCGAGCCGCCGACCCTCGGCCCAGACCGTCAATTCTGCAAGGACCTCGCCGGCAGCCGCCCGGGCCAGACCGGCCCAGGCTTCGAGCCTCGCCCGCGCCGGCACGATGAACGAGCCGGTCCGGACGCGGGCGCTCCCCCGCGTCGCCTCGACCACGTCCGCACGGGCCACGGGACGGCTCTCGTCGGCGATCTCCACCTCGCGGGTTGGCACGAGGAACGCATCGACGAGGATTGCTTCCCGGCGAACATGGAGAGGCGTGGGCAGCACCAGGCCGACCCCCAACGCCACGAGCACGGCCGCCGTCAGACGCGCCAGCGCTGCGCCCCGTGGCGGGATCGTCTTGGCACCTGTCGGGTGCGCTGGGGCGGGAGCGGGAAGGGCGGGCGTCATGGCATCCGTTGCCAGCGCAGCGCCCCCTGGGATCGTCGGCGCGACGACGTTCGTAACCGGCATGGCCCCGGTCTCGGACGTGATCGCGCAGCGCCGTGCGAGGTCCTGGCTGCGCCGACGGGAGCACCCAGAGGGCTCGCACGACCCGCGAGCGCGACCTCGCCCGGTGATGTCGTCGGCACGCCGGCTGGGGAAGGCGTACCGTGGCTGCGCTCGGGGGACTTCACGGCTGGGGCTGCATCCCGCGGCTCTGGGGGCCGGTCGCGGGCCGCTGGCCGAGCGCCACCCCCGCGCGGCGCGCGATGCGCTGCAAGAGCGCCGGCGCGCAGACTGGCTTACCCAGAGCCCCGTCGAGAAGACCGCGAGCCGGCAGCCCGATCAATCCAAAACCGAGCTGACGGATGCGCAGCGAAAGGGCGACCTCGGCATGTTCGGGCAGATCCTCGGCGAACCCCTGAGCCGCGGCGAGCACATCTCGCCGCACCAGGAAGCCGCTGGCCGGCAGAACCTCCAGGTCGCACTCAGTCGCGTTGGGCGACTCGTCAATCAAGGCAACCGCGCCCACCTCGCCCCGCTCGAGCAGGAGCGCCACCGCCGCAGCACACCAGTCGTCACGACACGGGCGTTGCTCGGGCGAGAGGACGCCAACGATCTCGCCCCCCGTCGCCCGCTGCGCCAGGGCCTGGGCCGCGGCTCGGCTCGTGGCCCCGCTGCGCAGCACGCGCAGGGCAGCACCACCCTGCTCCTCGAGGTGTTGCTCGACGTCCTCGCCGGCCGCTCCGGGCAGCACGATGGCGAGGCCATACGCCAGCTCACCCCGGTGCTTCAGCAGTGCTGCGATCGCGGCATCGAGCTGCGCTCCCGGCTCGACCGGCGCGAGCAGCAGCGTCAACGACGGTCGCGCGGCGAGGCTCGCCAGCAACGTCGCCCGCTCGGCATCGGCCGTGGCGACGTGAACCAGCCCGGTCCCACGCGCACGACTGCGCAAGAGACGGCCGAGCGCGACGTCATCGGCGATCAGATGGTCGGCAAGCCCCGCCAGCGTGTCCTCCTCGAGTTCGAGACGGGCGCTGCCACGGGTCTCCCACGCTTCGGTCTTTTGGTAGACAAGACGCGCGCCGCGGGCTCGGGCGTGCGTCGCCAGCGCGACGGCGAGCGATGCAGGTCGGTTCGCAACGAGCACGACCCGGCCGCTGAACCCCTCGATCTCGCGCTTGAGTCGCCGCAAGTCGGCGGGAGGGGTCGGCGGCTCCGGGTCGGCCCCATCGATCGCGATCACGCGCGCGGCTGCCCCCGGCCCCTCGAGCGCAGCGCGCAGGGGAGCGATCCCCATCGTCGAGCCGACGAACCACCAGCCGATGGGCCGCGGGCCGGCCGTGGGCTGGAGCTCGGTCGAGGCCTGCACGGGAGCGGCGGTGATTCGCCGCCGCCGCACGAGAGCGATCGCTCGCCCGAGCCATCCCCGTCTCATGGCTCGCCACCTAGCGCGCCCCGGCCCCTCTGCGAAACGAAACCGGGCTGCCGGACGCGATCCATCAGCGCGCGACCAGACGGCTCTCGTGCAGCGAGAGGCCGCGCCGCAGTCGCGCCGGCAGCCGGCGTTCCTGGGCCGCGAGCCAGCGCCCGGCCCAGGCTGCTGCCTGATAGCTCAGCGCACGCGGGGCCCAGCGGAGGACTGCCGCCCGCCCCTCGTGCGCACGGATCCAGCGACAGTCCGCGCCGGTCTCGCGCAGCGCCCCGCGGATGCACTCGCCCAGCCCGGCCGTGTCGCGCCAGCCGAAGATGTCCCGCATCGCGCGCGCGTGATCGAAATGCCGCCGCAGGTTCTCGCCCGCCCGATAGCCATGCGAGTGCTCGACCACCGAGGCCGCGACGAGCCGAGTGCGCCAGCCCACTTCGAGCACGGCCCGAGCCCAGGCCTGGTCTTCACCGAACCAAACCTCGGGGAAAGGCTTTTGCTCGAGGACCTGGCGCCGAATCAAGCAGGCATTATTCGAGAACCACCAATGCTGCTCGGGGTGCTCGGCGTAGGCCGGGTTGCCGCGCGCCTGGGCGATCCACGGCCCCTCGCTCGCAAACGGCGGGAAGGTCGCGAGCGCACGCCTCTCCATCGGATGACAGCCTTGCCGCGGCACGTGCCGACTCCAGACCCCGGCGAGCAGCGGATCCTCGGCCAGTGCCGCCACCAGCGGCTCGAGCCAGCGCACGCCGAGCGGCGTCGCGTCCTGGGTCAGGAAAGCGATCAGCTCGCCGGTAGCGGTCCGCGCCGCGAGATTGCGGGTCGCACCGTGGCCGAAGCTCTCCGGAGGGATGTCGATGACGCGCACGCCGGCGCGCTCGAGTACCGCGCGCGAGCCGTCGCTCGATCCCGAGTCGATGGCCAGGATCTCGACCAGGTCAAAATCTCCCTGCTGCGCACGGACCGCCGCCAACGAATCGGCGAGCTCGGGTAACCCATTCTTTACAACATAAGCCACGGTGACTCGCGCGCGCCGATTCGGTCGCACCAGCGCGCGCTCGAGGATCGCCTCTACAGCAGCAGCCGCCTCGGCCAGGCTCGTGACCTTGGGTGGCGCTGCGTCCTGGAGGCGCGTGAGGAGACCACGGTCAGTGGCCAGGCGCTCGATCGCCGTCGCCAGAGCTACGGCGTCGTCTGGCGCGACCAGCAGGGCATCGACCCCGTCGCACAAGCCCTCGGCGGGGCCACCCGTCGCCGGGGCAACGACCGCAAGTCCGGCATGTCGCGCCTCGCGCGCGATGCGCGACCACGACTCGTCGCAGCGCGAGGGCAGCACAAGCGCGTCAGCCCGAGCAAATACCTCGTCGATTTCGCCGGGCACGAAGCCCGGCCGCCAGCGCACCTCGAGCCCGGCCGCTGCCTGACGCAGATGAGCTGCAAACTTCTCAAATTGCGCCACCGCGCCGCCGCGCACCTCGAGGGCAACGCGCCCGGGCGCGACCCGCCCGAGGGCCTCGATCAGGACATCGATGCCCTTGTGCGGGAGAATCGGCCCCGCGTAGAGGAGTTCGAGCGGTGTTTCCGATGGTTGCTGCGGCTTCACCCGCCGGCCGGGCGGGCTGAGGCCCGGCGGCACGATCTCGATCCGGCCCGCGAGGAAAGGCAGCTCGGACTCGAAATGACGCGCGTGGGCATGCGAGGGCGCGGTCACCCGGGCTGCCTCGGCGAGGAGCTGCGCCATCTCTTCGAAGCGAAGGCGAGCCTCGTCGGGCGTGGCGCCGAGCTCCTTGAGGCACGGCCCGCAGCGCAAGCCGGCCTCGGGCCCCGCGCAGCGGCGACCCGTGTCGTCGATCAGGAATGTCCGGTGACAGAGAAAGAAGAAATCGTGCAGCGAGATGACCCACGGCAGGCCGCGCCTGCGGCAAGCGTCGAGCAGGCGTGTCGAGAGCGCAACCAGGTGCTGGACATGGACCACGTCCGGCCGGAACTCATCAAGTGCAGCAGCGAATGCGACGTCAAGCACTGGAGAGCGCCAGGTGTCGGTGAAGCACGCGACAGCGGGCGGATCGTGAACCACGCGGCGCACCGGCACGCCGTCAATCTCGTCGTCAGAGGTCGCTCCACCCTCGCCCGGCCCGCCCGGTCGGCTCGCGCGCGCGAAGACCTGCACCGCATGGCCCCGGGCGACGAGCTCGCGGGCTTGCTCGAAGGCAACCCTCTCGACGCCACCCTGCTCCTGCGGCGGAAACCCATGTACCAGGACGAGGATCCTCAAGCACAGCTCCCCGACGCCACCGCCGCTCCCGGCGTGGTCCGCGCGTCGAACCAAACGTCAGACGCGAGCGCCATCGCTGGTGCGGTCCTCGTCACCGCAGTCCCCGCAGAGAGCCCTCTGTTCTTCGCAACTGCTCTCCGCAGCGCGGTCCGCGGCGCCGCGGGCCGCGCGAGGAACCCCCTGTCCGGCGCCAGTGCCATCGTCGTCGCCGCCGGGACGCCCGGCACGGTTCCCGTCATCATCCCCTCTCGGGCGCCGGCGAGCTGCCGACGTGCGCCGTGCGGCTCGCCAACAGGCAGAGGCCGAGCAGTGTTCCGGGAGCGATGGCATCGACCGCATCGCGCAGGAAATAATGCACCAGGTCATGCGCCAGGAGACCGCTCACGCCGAGCATCGCGCCCTTGCCGATCGCCGCCCAGGCTTTGGGCGCTAGTCGCACGCTGCGGGCCGCGCGCCAGAGGGGCGTGGCAAAGAACGCCCCGCAGAGCACCAGCCCCGGCCCACCGAGTTCGGCAAGCACATGAAGGGGGAGCGAGTGCGCGTGGCTGCGGAACCAGAAACGGCTCACGCCCGCCGCGGCACCGCCAACCGCGAGCGCCCAGTTGCCCGCCCCGATGCCCAGCCAGGGATTGTCGCGGATGAGATTCCAGGCGAACGCAAACACGATCCAGCGACTGCCAACGCCCCCGTGAGCGCGGAAGAAGTAGATCGCGATCGCGGCTGCGGCAGCGGCCGCCACCGCAGCGCCGACGAGGGCGGATCGCCACGCCCGGGGACCTGGCGTGGCAAGGCGAGGAGCTGTCGATCGTGCCGCATCGCCATCGAGGGCAAGTCGCCGCGCCCGCCGTGGCAGAAGGCAGAACGCCGCGCCGAGGATCGCTCCACCGTAGAGCACCGCCATCCCCGCCGTCGAGCCCGTTGCCCAGACCCCCAGCGCGGCCAACAAGAAGCCTGCGCTGGACAGGCCCCGCCGCACGCCAAGTGTGGCCGTGACGACAAGGAGCAGGCCGAACCCTTCGACGAACTCCGCGAGCCGGTTCGGATGCCAAAACAGCGCCCGGCCGCGGGTCACACCTTCGAGCGTGATCAGGCGGTTGCCCAGCACGACCGGATCGCCGAGCGGCACGACCACGCCGAGCCGCTCGCCCAGAGCCCAGAGCGAGGACGGTGCGATAGCGACGACAGCGATCAGCACGACAAAGCTCGGCGTCCAGCCATCGGCCTCGTCAAGCGACGCGACCAACCAACACAGAAGCGCCACCGCGCCCCACTTGCCGAGCAGTGCCGGCACGAAGAGACTCTGCCGCGCCCACAGCGCCGACGCCGCGATCCAGCCAAGGAAGGCCACCATGGCGAGTGCGGTCGCGGGCTCACTGCGAAGCACGCGCCAGAGGTCGCCGCAGCGGGCCGCGGCGACACCAAGCAGCAGCAGCGTCGCAAGCTCGGCCGAGGCGAACACCGGCAACCGGAGCGGTGCTGCCACCACCACCACTGCCAGGGCAGCACCCGGCCGGTAGCGCCCGAGCGCCGCGCCCAGAGCGACCACCACGGCGATCATGCCTTCCGCGAGGCTCACGACTCGGGCATCGCCATGGCAGGTTCGGCGATCCAGCGCCCGCGCAGCTCGCTGAAAGCGCCGCCCGTAGCCGCCGTCATGCCGCCGCGGGCCGTCACATCGAACCTACGCTCGACGGTGTCATAGAGCCGCGTCCCGGTCTCGTCGAGGGCGTGGGCGCGCAATCGATACGTCCCCGCTTCGAGAGCAAGTTCGTCGAAGCGCAGGCGGAAGCGCCAGCGCCCCGGCCCGATATTCCGCGCGCGGGCGGCATCCATGTCGCTGGCGACACCATAGACCGGGGTCAGATCGGCGGTGGTGATGCCGACGAAGACGTTCGGTTCGCCCGCCTCGGCAGCCAACTCGATTTCGGCGACGAAGCTGCCTCCCGCCGGGATCTCCGACACCTCGCGACCGTCGTCATCGGTCAAGGCGAGGCTTACCACTTCGAAGGCGAAGCCGACCGAGACGCCGCCAACGTGCACGGCTCCGGCAGTGTCCCGGCCCGAGGCGATCGACTCGCGATAGGCGCCGATCACACCGGCGACCGGCCCGGCGGCGCGCACCTGACCTCCGTCGATCCAGATCCCCGCGGCGCAGAGACGGCGGATCTGCACCAGATCGTGTGAGCACAGGACCAGCGTGCCACCGCCACCTAGAAAATCCTCAAGCCAGCGCTCGCACCGGCGCTGGAAAGCGCCGTCACCCACGACCAGCACCTCGTCGGTCACCAGCACCGCAGGACGATGGGCGATCGCGGTGGCAAAGGCGAGCCGCAAGCGCATGCCGTCCGAATAGGCCCGGACGGGACGATCGAGATCCGCGCCAAGACCGGCGAACTCGGCAACCTCGGCAAGCCGCGCCAGCGCCTCGCGACGTCCGCCCGGGCAGGTGAGGGCCAACATCGAGAGGGCGTTCTGGCGGCCCGATTCGAGCAGATCGAAACCGACCCCGAGATCGAGCAGGCAGCCGGGAGGGGAACCGCGCCGCACCCGCCCTTCCGTGGGGCGAGCGGTACCGGCGAGCAGCCGCAGCAAGGTCGACTTGCCCGCGCCGTTGCGCCCGATCACGCCGAGCGACTGGCCACGGGCCAGCGCGAAGTCCACCCCACGCAAGGCCCAGTGCCCGCCGCTCCGTTCGACCTCGCCGGGCAAGCAAAGCGCGCGGAGAAGGGGCCGGACCCGCCGCACGGCCGAGCCGTAGAACTTGCCGAGACCCTCTGCAGCGAGAGCCGGCTCGGTCGCACCAGCGGCATGGTGCTGCGGCACGGTGGACTCGGTCGCGTCGGTCACGACGCGAGAGACGCCCTCGCCCGCCGCGCCGGCACCGTTCATTCCTTCTCTGGCTTCCAGGTGTCCTGCCAGTTGTCTGGCAACTTGACCGCACGGATGGCCCCGATCACGGCGTCGATATTCATCTTGGCTCCCAGGCGCGCAGCGAGGTCGTCGATGCGCTGGCGCGCGATCTCGCGCCGGAAGCTCTTCTTGAGATCTCCCTCCAGCCGGGCGCGGCAGTCCTCGTAGGAGAGCACCCGCGCGTCGTCACGCTCGACCAGGCGAAAGATCATCGTGCCGTGCCGGGTCTCGATCGGCGCACTGGTCTGCCCGACGGCGAGCGCCCGGATCGGCTCGGCCTCCGGCGCTTTCTCGAGATCGGCGGCCGGAACCCAGCCGAGCGATCCACCGCGCGCGCGACCGGCGACGTCGGAGTCCTCGTCGGCCACCGTGGCAAAGTCCTCGCCGCCGGCGAGCCGCTTCTGGATCGCGGCAAGACGCTGCTTCGCTTCGGCTTTCTCGACCTCGCTGGCATGCTTCCCGGTCACGACCCCGATCCGCGCCAGGTGGTAGGTCGCCGGCACGGCGCAAATCGTCTTGCCCTCGAGCTTGTAGAGGGATTCCATCTCGACCGGGCTCGGCTGGTAGTTGGTCGTGATGAAATCGTCGATGTAGGCCTTGCCGACGACGGAGCGCCGACGCTGCTCGGCGAAGGCCGCGAGGCCGGGGCGGCGCTCGTAGAGCCCGTCCGCTTTCGCCACGGCGTCGTAGAGCAGTCGGGCATACCACTCGACGGCCTGGATGCGGCCGGAATTTGGGCTGCGCTGGACATCGGCCACGAGCGGCGGCGGCGCGTTGTTGAACTCGGCAGTGATGTCGGCGGCCGTTGCCTTGAAGGGACCGACCTCGACGATGATCTCGGCCGCTGCCGGCGGCGGGACAGCGTCGCCCGAAACAGCCACGGCACTGGTGCTGCCGGCCAGCAGCATGGCAGCCGCCAGCGCAAGCGCACACACGCGCCCCACTCCCACCTCTCCAACCCCGATGACCATGCGAATCCCCTCCTCCACAGCTCGACTCCCCGTGCGGATATCGACGGGCGGGCAAACGTGCCAGCCCTTGCCGCTCCGGGGCAATAGCTTCTCGCCACCAGCGACGCCGCGCTGACGGTCGGGCGTCTGAATCGGGCTACGAATCCCCGCAGGCTTGGCCTGGCGCGGAGCACGAGTTTTGCTTCGCAACGGACCAGAACGCCGCCCATGGCGAGCCGCGACAGAACTCCGGCCTCGCGTCAGGGCAGCGCGGTAATTTGACAGCCTCGCCGAAAGGCGGGTAAGTTCGACGCGGCGCGCACCATCGCCGGGAATCGGTTCTCGCGTCGAGGAGGAGAGTGCAGGGATGATGAGGATATTGCGAGGAACCATCGTAGCCGTAGGCGCGTTCTCGGCCGTCGGCTTGGCGACGCCAGCGGGCGCTTCACCGCTCGTTCTGAACAATCTCGAGTGCGACGACTACGAGATCCACATGGTGTTCAACAACGGGCTGATGAATGAGGACCTTTCCTCTGTCGAGTGCCTGCCGAGCGGACCGACCCCGACGCCGAACCCCAATGCCACACCGACGCCTGTGCGACCCACGCCAACCCCGGCGACCAATGACGGCTGCAATGGCATCCCGCTCGACCAGGTCATCGGCGACAACTGGCTCGGCCTGCGCAAGCAGCTGGTCGAGCGTGGGCAGAGCGTCACCTACTGTGCCCGCGTGACACGCACCGGGGTGAAGAAACTCGCCTTCTCGGCCTACGACGTGACCGACGCGCAGTGTGGCAAGCTCGAGCTGGTGGTCCGCCAGATCGGCAACCTCGGCTGGACCGCGCGCTCGGGCATGCTCTCAAGCCCCGGGGTGACCGCCCTCGCCCTGCTCGACCCGCAGCGCACCGCCCCCGGCACCTACGAGATCACGGCGATCGGCGGCAACTCCGCCGCGGGTTGCACCCGCTTCGACATCGCCTGGAAGGCGTTCTGACCAAAGGGCGGACCAGCGACGGTGTGCCGGGCTGCGGCCCGGCACACCACTGGCTCCGGCGCGCTACCCGCGCCCTCGCCTCTTCTCGATGGGGACGCGTAGCGGCCTGAGCCAGCGCCGGGTTCTACGCTGATCCGACTTCTGGTTCAGGGCAGTGCGGTGAGAGTGCGGCTCTCGCCCAGCGCCGCAACCGTGTCACCGTAGGTCCCGCCGACGTTGCCGTTCTGGAATTCCTGGAGCACCAGCGCCACGGCCGGCAACCCCTCGTAGCCGTAGACGCCAACCCCCTGCACGTTCAGCTCGGCACCACCGAGACCGTCCTCGACGACCTCTCCATGCGACACGGTGCCGTCACTGTTGCTTGCGAGGTCGAGCTCGACCCACCCCGACTCCGGCGCGGGTAGACTGCCGGTCAGCAGGGCGGCATCCGCACGCGGTGTCACGGCATCGGCGGTCTGCGCGATTCCCAGAATCGTGAGTTCGAAAGGCAGCAAGCAATCCTCGTCGGTCGCCGGCGAGAAAATCGGCTGGTCAGGCTGTACATCGTGCTCGAGGCGGTCCCAGACCCGGCAACCGATCTCCTCACCCGCAACCGTAAGCCCGACGCGGGTCTGACACTGGAAGGGGGGCGCCGCCGGGCCCTCCACGTCGTTGCCACACACCAAGCCCTTGGTCGGCAGCGTCACCACCAGATCTGTCGTGCCCGCGGTCACGCTTTCGATGTCGTACTGCGCAAGAAGGCGGCTGCGCGCCAGCCCGAGGTTGACTTGAGAAAGGCACTGCGCCGAATTGAACACCGACTGGCTCGACGTGCCGATGTTCACGCAATCCGCCACCGTCGGATCATCTGTTCCGGTCGGATCGATGGGCGTGATCGATCCCCCGCCGGCGTTGTCGGCGAAGGGGCCGTAGACAAAGCGGGAGATCGCCGTGGTGTTGTACTCGTGCGAGACTCCGGCCGCGGGACGCACCACGAAGACCTCGGCCGAGAGCGCATTGGTTGGCGTGCAATCGATGCTGCGCGCCTCGCAATCGAGTCTCTCCCAGGTATTGCCGGTGAGAAAGACCTGACCCTCGGCCGGCTCGCAGGGCAGGCTTTCCATGCCGATCACTTCGAAATAGCCGCGACCGATATCTTCCAGAGGGGCGTTCAGGATGCTGAAGACCTGCCCGTTACCCACGACATCGTCGGTTTCGATCTCGTCCTCGGTGACCAGGGTTACCACCGGAAACACCGAGAAGATCGCGGGACGGCCGTCTTTGACCGCTACGCGCCCTGCCCAGACCTCACCGCACGAGAGGGCGATGTTGAAGTCGAGGAGTTCCTTGCTCCGGCGGAAGTCACGGAAGCGGATTTTGGCCAGGACCCCCCCCAGCGGGTTGTAGCAAGTCGAGCCATCATTCCCCTGCTCGAAGTCAAGTGGGGTGCAGGGCGGCAGATCAGACTCATTGGTATTGCCATTTCTGATCTGGATATTGACGTGCTGGGCGTCCCCATCGAAGGGCCGGACGTCATAGTAGGCGCCGTAGAGCACCTGTCCCGATCCATTTGGATTGATGCCGGCGTTCGCGTTGACCGGAGCCGGGGCGCCGACCGTGAGACCGTAGGCGTTCTCGTAGAGGTTCTCCTGGGCGTCCGAGGGTCCCACCAGCAGCACCCCCAGGAGAGCCATTGCAAGATTCAGCGCCAGACGAATGGGGAGCGATCGAGTGCTCATTTGGGGAGAATCCTAGCCCACTCGAAGAGCGCCGCCTAGAAGAAGATCGCGATCCCTGACGAAATCGCGCAGATGCCGGCCGCCCGGGGCGGGCTTCGCGTATCGGTCCGCTCGAAATGAAAAGGGGGCGCCCCTTGCGGGACGCCCCCCTTCCGCCGGTTTCCGGCGGCCTGAGCTCAGCTCTGGCCGGGGAAGAGAACCGTGGTCTCGGCGATCGCCGGGACCAAGTTGCCGTAGGTGCCACCGACGTTGCCGTTCTGGAACTCCTGGAGAACCAGCGCGATCGCCGGCAGGCCCTGGTAGCCGAGCACCGGGATGCCCTGGATATTGAGATCCATGTCGTCGACGGTCTCGCGGTGCAGAACCGCGCCCTGCGGGTTCGTCACGAGCCCGAGGTCAACCCAGCCCGAGTCCCCGTAGGGCAGCGAGCCGGTCAGCAGCGCCACGTCGGCGCGTGAATCGACCGAATCCGCGTCCTCGGCCACACCGATGACCGTGAGCTCGTACGGCAGGATGCACGTATCGGGCGACGGGCTCGGCGAGAAGATCGGCTGATCTTCCTCGGCGAAGTTCTCGAGGCGATCGTAGACCGTGCAGGTGACCTCTTCACCGACGTCCGGCGTGCCGGTCGTGTCGGTGATGCACTGGAACGGATCCGCAGACGGGACGCCGTTGTACACGTTGCCGCAGACCAAGCCCTTGGTGGGCAGGGTCACGACCACATTGACCGAGCCAGCAGTGGCCTGCTCGACATCGTACTGCGCATTCAGGCGGCTCTTCGAGAGCGCGAGATTGACCTGCGCCAGACATTCCGCAGGGGGAATCGTCCCGCCGGTGGTCGTGCCCAAGTTCACGCAATCCGAGGCATCGGGATCATCGTTCGAGAACGGATCGATCGGGGTGATCGGGCCGCCACCGAGAACGACGAAGCGCGAGAGCGCGTCAGCGTTGTATTCGTGGGAGATTCCCGACGCCGCGCGAACGATGAAGACCTCGGCCGACAGGGCATTGGTCGGGTTGCAGTCAGCACACTCGAGACGATCCCAGACGTTACCGCTCAGCTCGACCGAGCCGTCCTGCGGCTCGCAGGGGAGAGCCTCCATCGCGATGACTTCGAAGTAGCCGCGATCCTGATCGGACGCCGGCGCATTCGAAGTGCTGAACGACTGGCCGCCCACGAGGACGTCGTCGGTCGTCACGGTGGTCCCCGTGACAGCGGTCACGATCGGGTAGATGGATGCGACCTCAGGCACCGAAGAACCCAGCGAGACGCGGCCCGCCCACACTTCGCCACAGGAGAGCGCGATGTTGAAGTCGAGCAGCTCCTTGCTCTTGCGGAAGTCACGGAAGCGAACCTTCGCGAGAATACCGCCGTCCGGGTTGTAGCAGGTGGAGCCGTCGTTGCCGGCGATGAAGTCGTCGCCACCGCACTCCGGCAGCGTCGCCACGTTGGTGTTGTTGTTCAGGATCTGGATATTGACGTGCTGCGCATCGCCATCGACGGCGCGGACGTCGTAGTAGCCGCCGTAGAGCAGCTGACCGACGCCATTCGGGTTCAGCGTCGTGTTGGCAGCCTCAGCCCCGTAACTCAGGCCTACCGCGCTCTCGTACAGATTCTCCTGCGCCTGTGCGGTCTGACCAAACGAGGCGATGAGCCCCGCCGCGGCCAACCCCACCAACGCCCTCGTTGGTCCCCTATGCATCTTTCCAACCTCCTCTTTCATCCCTGTCGTCTCCACTCGGAGCCTCACGTTCCTTCCGGCTCAGTATTCCCGCCGTTCCCGCGCCAACCGCGGGCCGACCGGCCGTCGCCTGCCCGACCGGAGCCATGTTCCGCCTCGGCCAAGCGGGTGGAAAGCGAAGCTGCCTCCCCCCGTCCCAGACCGGGACCCCCTCGCCGTTATGCCCGTACTACGAATCCTCCGGGGATTTCAACCCCTCATCCCCGCGGGCCAACGGTACCACCTTCCATTCTCGAAGATCCAGCGATCCTGCACCTTCGAGGTGGCTTCCATCTCACGAAAGTTCGGGCGATCAAAATAGTGGCGAAGCTGGAGGTCGACCTGGGCCACATCGCCATCGACCTGCGCCCCGTCCACCGCAGCCCCGGTGTGGACCACCACGCCCTGTCCCTGCCGCGCAAAGCCAGCTGGGGTCACCCGCCGCCGGTACGCTTCGGCCATGAAGCCATAGGCCGTATCCACGTCGCCAGCGATCTTGAGATCCCAAAACGACTGTACCCGCCGCGCCAAGGCTTTCTCGGAATGCTGGTTCAGCGGCGGAATCGCTTCACGCCAAGCCCACGCCGAGCCCAGCCCGATCACGAGCAGCAGCGCCCCTGGGCCAGCGAATCGTCTCGCTCTGGTCGACACGGCTCAATACCTTCCGGCTCCAGCCCCGGGCCTGATGGACCTAGCGCGGGCTACTGGAACCCCTCGCGTATAGCGGCAGAACAGTAGTTGTGCAAGAGATTTCATCGCTGATTTTCTACGTCTCGCAGCAGCGACCGGGGGGCCTGGGTTCGTCTTCGGCTCACCGGGGCGGTATCCGCGGGGGCGGATGCACCGCGCAAGTCCTCCCCCCCCGGCCGGTCACAAGGGACCGTCCCGCCGCGCTCTGCTCGTGGGGCTTGTTCTGCTGGCGGCCCTCGCCCGGGTCCCGGGGCTCGACGCCCCGCTGCTCGATGGCGCGGCCGGCAAGCAGGCCCACACCGCGATGGTTGCCCGTAACCTGCTCCGTGGCCGGGGCAGCTTCCTGCTTCCCGTGGTCGATGACGTCGGCCGACCGGGCTATTTCGTCAAGGAAGCGCCCCTTGTCCCCGCGGCCAGTGCGTTAATTCATGACCTGACAGGGGTCCCGCTGGCGGCCTGTGGCAGAGCCCTTTCGGCCCTGCTCTGGCTCGCCGGGGCTCCGGTGCTCGCGGGCCTGCTCAACGGGGCGGGTCTCGCGGCCCTGGTCCCGGTGGCGACCGGTTTTTATCTCTTCTCGCCGCTCGCGCTGGCCTACTCGGTGAGCTTTCAGAACGATGCTGCGGCCGTACTCGCCTCGCTGGTGGCGCTGGGGCTCGCGGGCGCGTGGGCGCGCCGACCCGCGCCGGGCGCCGCCGCAGCGGCTGGGCTTGCTGCGGGACTGGCGCTTCTCCTCAAGCCGCATGTCGTGCTCTGGCTCGGCCCCGCGCTGATCCTGCTGGGGTGGCCGTCCGACGGGCCGACCGAGGGCGGACCGTCCCGACGACAGTCGCTTGGACTGGCAGCTTTCCTCGGTCTGGCCACGTTGCCGGCGCTGGCTTGGTACGCGCACGCCTTCCAGATCCACGCCCGCTTCCCGGTCGCCGGGGCCATGGTCGCCGCGGGCTGGGTCGAGCCCGGCCTCTGGCTGCGACCAGAACTCTACCTGGAGCTTGCCCGGCAGACGTTCTGGATGGTGCTCACCCCGGCCGGTGCCCTTCTCTGCGGGTTTGGCATGGTCGGGGCTCGCCGGCCCGGCGACTGGCGGGAGCCGGCCGCGTTGCCGTCGTCATCCGACTTGGCCGAGGCTCGGCGGCACGGCGCCGGCGGCGACGGCAGGGTGCTGGGGGCGTTTCTGGTCTGGTCCGCGGGCGTCCTCGGCCAGAGCTTCCTGTTCGCAACCCGGGCGTTCGACGAGCTGGCACGCGGCACCGAGTACTACCAGCTTGCCCTCGTCCCCGGACTGGCACCCTTCGTCGCCCTCGGCTGGCTGCACCTGCGGACCGTGCTGGCCCCGCATCGAGTCGTGGTGCGCGGTCTCGTCGCAGGCCTCGTGCTGGTGGCGTTCGCTGGCGCCACCGTCGCCGCGACGATCGCCGCCCGCACCCCACAAGCCCGCTATGCGCGACTCACCGAACTCTGTGCCGAGGTCCGCAAGCGCTTGCCGGCCCATCTCGAGTTGCTCGTGCTGGCCGACCGGGCGGGCACCGTCCTCTACGAATGCGACCGGCGCGGCACCGCTCTCGTGCCCGCCGGCGCGGTCCACCAAAGTTTCGCTACACGAGCCCACGCCGTGCCCGCCGCGAGCATGAACCGCCTGCTGGGCAGTGTGGACGCCGTCCTCCTGCCCTTCCCCGAGCTCCTGCCGCCCGGCGATCCGCTGCGCGACCATCTCGACGTCAACTGGCGGCACGAGAACCTCGGCGCGAGCAGCGGCCTCCTCTTCCGCGCGCGATGAGGAGCGCAGGGACGTCGCCGCGCTGACCCTGCCCGCTCGATCTGGAAGTCTTTCGCGCCCGGCAACGACAGCGGGAACGTCGGCCTCCAGAAACTGCCCGGGCGCGGCCAGTGCTTGTCGCGCTGTCGCTCCGTCGCCGCCGCACCGCTGCCCAAGCTTGCTGCAGTGTCGCGGTCGCGTGACGGAAGATCAGTCCCGGGTCACGCGGATCAGCTCGCCGAGCGTCGTCACGCCCGAGCGCGCCTTGGCCCAGCCGTCCTCGCGCAGGATGCGCATGCCGTGCGAAACCGCGGCCGCTCGGATCGCGTCGGCCGAGGCACGCTCGAGGATGCGCTCGCGGATCACGTCGTCCACCATGAGCAGTTCGTAGATGCCCGAGCGGCCACGGAACCCACTGTGACCGCACGTCTCACAGCCCGCACCTTCCCAAAGGGATCCGGAAGCAGTCGTATCGTGGGCCTCGCCGCGGGCAAACGCCGCGATCTCGCTGGCCGCGATCCCGGTCGCCGGGCGCCGGCAGTCGACGCAGATCTTGCGCACGAGACGCTGCGCGAGCACGCCCAGTAACGAGGACGCCAGCAGATAATCCTCCACACCCATCTCGAGCAGGCGAGCGACGGCACCGGCGGCATCGTTGGTGTGCAGCGTCGAGAACACCAGATGG
>SXLG01000162.1 GCA_005777805.1 Pseudomonadota bacterium | reverse complement strand
GCGGACCCCGCACGAATCTCCACCGGATCATGTCGTACCCCCCTCGGCGCGGGTCGCCGTCGCAAGACCGAAGCGCCGCGGCGCCACCAGTCCCAGTTTCGCCAGACGGAACGAGAGAGCCGTCGCGAGACACCCGAAGCCATATTTTACACTGCGCACGAAGTCGATCGAGGAGGCGTCCGGGGCGTAGCGTGTCGGGCAGCTCACCTCGGCGACCGTTTCCCCGAGCCAGAGGATCTGCGCGATCATCTGGTTGTCAAAAACGAAATTGTCGGAGTTCTCCTCCAGCGGGAGCCGCACCAGCAGCTCCCGCGAGAAGGCGCGGTAGCCAGTGTGGAACTCCGACAGCTTGGCCCCCATGAGGGCGTTGCCGATGGCGGTGAGGAAGCGGTTTGCGACGTACCGCCACAGCGGCATCCCGCCCTGGAGAGCGTTGCCGCCCAGGATGCGCGAGCCGAGCGCACACGAGTAGAGACCGTTGCCGATCAGGGCGGCAAACGCCGGGATCAATTTTGGTGTGTACTGATAGTCGGGGTGCACCATCACCACGATGTCGGCGCCCGCTTCCAGCGCCAGCCGGTAGCAGGTCTTCTGGTTGCCGCCGTAGCCGCGGTTTTTGGGGTGGACGTGGACCAGCGTGTTCGGGAGCCCGCGAGCGACAGCGACGGTCTCGTCGTGGCTGGCGTCGTCGACCACGATCACCAGATCGACGATTTCCTGCGCCATGACCTCGCGCCAGGTGCGCTCGAGGGTGTCGGCCGCGTTGTAGGCCGGCATGACGACGACGATTTTCCTGCCCTTGAAAATGGAGTGTTCCCCCGGAGGTGGCCGGGAGCCTGCCTTGCACCGGGTCCGCTGTCGAGGGATGAAGCGCCCCATGAGCACGACCGAGACGAGCGGGGCTGCGGTGACACCCTTCCGGATCGAGGTGCCCGACGCGGTTCTCGACGATCTCCGCCTCCGCCTGCGGGCGACGCGCTGGCCCGAGCGCGAGACCGTCACGGACTGGTCGCAGGGCATCCCGCTCGGCTGGGTGAAGGAGATGTGTGGCTACTGGGCTGAGGGCTACGACTGGCGCGCGCGCGAGGCCCGGATCAATCGCCTGCCCCAGTTTCGCACCGCGATCGACGGGCTCGGCATCCATTTCCTCCATATTCGCTCGCCCGAACCCGGGGCCCTGCCGCTTGTCCTGACCCACGGCTGGCCGGGCTCGATCGTCGAGTTTCTCGAGGTGGTCGGCCCGCTCGCCGATCCCGTCGCACACGGCGGCACAGCCGCCGACGCTTTCCACGTCGTGGTCCCGGCCCTGCCCGGCTACGGCTTCTCCGACAAGCCGCGCGAGCCCGGCTGGGGGGCTTCGCGGATCGGCGCGGCGTGGGCCGCGCTGATGAGCCGACTCGGCTATGCGCGCTACGTCGCGCAGGGCGGCGACTGGGGGGCGATGGTCACGACCGCGATTGCGCAAGCCGACCCCACGCACTGCGCCGGCATCCACGTCAATATGCCGATCGCCGCGCCGGATCCGGAGACGATGGGCGAAATGACGCCGCTCGAACAGGCGGCTCTTGCCGGCTTCGCGCACTACAACGAATGGGACTCGGGTTACTCCAAGCAGCAGAGCACCCGCCCGCAGACGCTCGGCTATGGCTTGACCGATTCACCCGCCGGACAGGCGGCGTGGATTCTCGAGAAGTTCCACGCCTGGACCGACTGTCAGGGGCACCCGGAGAATGCGCTCTCGCGCGACCAGATGCTCGACAACGTCATGCTTTACTGGGCGACATCGTCGGCGGCCTCGTCGGCGCGCCTCTACTGGGAGAGCTTCCGCACGCCGAGCCTCGACCCGATCGACCTGCCCTCGGGGATCAGTCTGTTTCCCAGGGAGATCATGCGCACCTCGCGTCGCTGGGCCGAGAAGCGCTTCCGCAACCTGGTCTACTGGAACGAACTCGAGCGCGGCGGTCATTTCGCCGCTTTCGAGCAGCCCGAGATCTTCGTGCGCGAATTGCGCGCCTGCTTCCGGCTCATGCGCTGAGCAGGGGAGAGGCTCGTCACGCTCAGGATCGCGTGTCTGGTCTCGAGGCGTTCATGGGGTGGCACGGGGAGGATCTCCCGGACCACGTGCGACCCGCAGGCAGCGGTCACCCGCGGGCCCGGTCGTGTCGGGCCCGTGCGTGAGGTGAAGTGGATCAGCCGGAGTTCCGGCGTCGAAGAAGTGCGGCAGGAACCACGTCTGCCGGCGCTCGCTCCAGAGATCGGTGCGGCTGCTTGCAGGGGTGTGAGCAGCCCGCCGTAATCGACCGGACGAGCGCTGCGGCCGCCGGCGCTTGCTTGGACAGAGGCACCGGATTGCCCTCGCGCGTCAGGATGGCCGTCACGATGTTGGTGTGGACGGAGCCCGGAGCGCCGGAGATCCACGCCTCGACGGCGCACTCGTAGACATCGTGCGAGGCGATCTCGACCGGCAGGATGCACGTGCCGCGGCCATCGAGATCGCCGAGCACGTCGTCGGAGAGCTCGGTCAGGGTCCCGGAGTCGGCGGTCGGATTCGTCACCCGGAAGGTGAAGGTCGCCAGCACGCCCGAGGCGGGGATGGTGCGCGGAAAGATGGATTTGTCGATGGAAAAATCGGTCGGGCCGCCCGCGGGCGTGGGTGCCGGGGTGGGCGTGGGTGCCGGGGTGGGTGCTGGCGTCGGGCTGGGCGTGGG
>SXLG01000003.1 GCA_005777805.1 Pseudomonadota bacterium | reverse complement strand
GCTCTGAAAGGTGATGATCAGGCCGATGACCGTGCCGACCAGACCGCGCACGGGGCCGGCCGCGACGGCGAGCCGCAGGAAAGCCTGGAAGCGCTCCAGCGCCGGAACCTCGCGCAGAACCGCTTCGGAGATCCGGAGTTCGGCGACCTCGGCGTCCTCTTCGATCTTCGCGGGGTCGCCACGGAAGCTCGCGAGCACGCGCCCGAGCGGATTGTCCGTCGCCGGCACCGCGAGGTTCGCGAGCTGACGCTGCACCGCGCTGCGCACCCCCACCAGGTAAATAAATTGGAAGAGCGCACAGCCGACGCCGATCGCCCCGATCAGGATGATCACATAACCGACGGCCTCGCCGCGCTGGATCCGCTCCCACAAGCCCGGCCGCTGCACATAGAGAGAGAGCAGAGTGCCACGCGAAGGGTCGATCGCAGCCTGCACGTAGCCATCCTCGGCGGCCTGCACGTCGGCGGCGAGATCGGTCAGCTCCGAGGCCGGCTGGCGTGAGAGAATCGACAGGGTCTCGAGCCCCGGCAGGTAGGCCATGTAGTTGCCGTCGCTCATGGCGATGAAGCTGCCGATGGTGACGACTTCGGCATCCGCCGTGGAGCCCTCGGCGTCCACGATCTTGGTATTGTAGCGCGCCACCCGGCCGCTCTCGGTCATCTCGCGCAGCATCTCGAACCAGAGGGCCTCGAGTTCGATGATCGACGGCAGAGACTTGGCCTTCTCGAGCTTCGTCAGCAGGTCGTCACGTTCGCGAAAGCGCGCCGTCGCGAACGAATTGACGAAGGCGCCGGCGACATCGCCCGCGACCTGGCGGGTGACACCGAAGAGTTCGCCGAGGTTGCCCTCGCGTGTCTTGAGCAGTTCCTCGAGCTCGCGCAGCTTGATCTCGTTGGCATCGTACTGCGTCACAAGTTCCTTGTTGCGCACCTGCTCGGCCTCGAATTGCTGCTTGGCCGCGGCGAGCTGCCCCGCCTGCTGGTTGCGGTCGGCGACAAAGCGGCGCTCCCTCTCGGCGTTCTGCTGGTTGCGCACCGCGCGGGCCTCGCGCGTCTGGCGCAGCAGGTCGTCGAGCGTCGCCGGTGCGGCGGCAGGCTTCGCCACCGGAGCGTCGGCAGCCACGGCCGGCGCGGCAAGGGCCAGAAGAAGGAGACTTCCTGAAAGGATCCGGCGCATCATGAGTCCACCCTGGTCGGCGCGGGGACAGGGACGATCAGAAGATCGGGTGCACCGATCTTCTTGGCCACGGCGAGGTTCTTCTCGAACGCCTCCTCGTAGTCGTCATCCACCACCCAGGCCTTGTTCTTCGCGTCCCAGTAACCGGTCTCCTCGTGGTCGGGTGTCTGGTACATCAGCACCACCCGGCCGACGCGGAGGAATTGCACCGTGCGCGCGGCATCGCCCTCGCCCTTGCGGCCTTCGTAAGCTTCGATTGTCCGGCCGTAGTCCATCTCGATCTGGTAGGCCTCGAGCAGGCGGCGAAACTTCTCCGAGACCGTCACATCAGCGCGCGCCATCATGGCCTGGAGATTTTCGACCCGCCGCTGGCGCTCCTCGGGCAGGAAGGGAACGTCGAGAGCGACGAACTGCTGGAGACCCGTCAGCATGCGCTGCATCAGCGGCACGACCTCCCGCTGCGTCGTCTCGATCTCCTGCATCTGCTTGTGGAGAGATTCCATCTCTTCCATCTGCGACGGGATCTGCTCGGCGAGCTGGTCGTTGTAGGTCTTGAGACTCTCGGTCTCCGACGTGACGTGTCGGAACTCCGAGAGCAGCTTCTGACGCTCGTCATCGACGTCGTTCACCCGCCCCTGCGATGCGACGGCCTCACCCTGAGCACCGACCTCCTCGGCCATGGCGAGTTGCAGGGTATCCGGCCCTTCGGCGGACGCCGTCTGCGCCAGAGCCGCGCCCAGAGCGAGCGCAGCAAGCAGCACTCTCGGCCCGCACAGGGCCCCGGAACGCTTGTCCATCATGTATTCTCCCAAGGTCGCATCGCGACGGGTTCGTGGTCTCGTCGAGGAGCACCGCCCGGTGCGGAGAACCTCGCTCGTGTAGCCATCGCTCGCGGTCGGCGCGTTAAAAAGCACGCTCCGCAAAACCGGTCAATCGGGAGCACTCGACGTTCCCTCTTCCGACGCACTCGCGGTGCCGTCGTTGCGCAGCGCGGCATCAGCTTTCCCCCGGCGGCACTCCACATATTTTCTCCCACGATGCGAGACGACACTCGGGGGATCAGGCGCGGCAGCCGCCACGCATCAACCTCCGCCGGGAGCACGGAGACCGCGCGCAAAATCGAGGTCGAGAAAAGCACCATCGTGTTCGATATGAAGTGAGGTGCCATCGAACTGCTGGCGGGCGAAGGGGCCGTCGATGCGCGCGAAGTCCCCGAGCGGAACGTCCTTGCCCTCGACCGTGAAGGGTCTCGTCCAGCCGAACTCCAGACGCCCCTGACTCGGCGAGACGTAGACCACGTCGAAGCCCGGCGAGATCCCGCTCTCGGCCCGCTCGCCGAGCGGCACGACCTCGACCGGCGCTGCGGCGATCGCCGCCCGGAAGCGCGCGAACGAACCCCAATCGGCCTCGCTCCCGCACTCGACGATCCAGACGTCATCCGCACCTCCGTCGGCGATCAGATCGAAGGGCTTCAGCATGCCGTTGGTCGCGTAAATAGCCGGATCCCATTCCTGCCAGCGCGTCGGCCGCCACGACCAGAGCGCGACGTAGCCCGTGCCCTTGCGCACGAACACCCAGCCCCCCTCCTTGATCACCTCGTCGAAATGATCCTGCGGCACGAAGGCGTGCGTGTAGTCCTGATAGCGGAAGAAAGTGAAGGGCGCGGGGTTCCGGCGTGCGTACTGCGGGGCGTAGATGTGGATGCCGACGTTCTCGTGCTGCGCACTGCGCGGCACCGAGGCCTCGCCGGTCCAGTAGCCGCCCTGCTCGTTGCCGCGGTCGCTCCAGTCGAGCGACTCCGGATTCGGCCTGAAAGGGTGATTGACGAAGACCAGGGCATCGGGGTCGATGGTGGCCTGCCAGGTATGGATCTGCGAGCGGAAGGAGCCCGGGTTGTAGTCGACCGCGGTCGAGAGCATGTAGTCAGCGGTGCGGTGGGTCAGGGTATTGACCTGATCGAGCACGCCGAAGGTGAGGAACCGATAGACATCCGCGGCGAAGCGCTGGGCGATATCCGGGATGCTCGCGAACACCCGCAGATCCGCGAAGGGTGCGAAGTTCGTGGTCTCCCAGAGGTTGTGCTCCTCCATCGTCCGCAGCGTGAGCGGGACCACCGGCCAGGCCGTGAGCGCGCCGATGCCCCACCAGACATCGAGATTGGCCGGGTCGTCGAAATCAAAGCCGTAAGGCGCCGGGGGATCGGGCTCGTAGGGCCCGTCGAGATCGATCGGCAGGCTCATGCGCTCCCGCTCGGTGAAGGTCCCCGGGTAGCGGGCAATCCGCCGCAGCACCTCGGGCATGCGGTAGACCCGCGCGCGCGACAGCAGCACGGCGTCGGGCGCGCTGCGTGACGCCCAGCCAAGTGCCGTCGTATCGAAGAGGAGCTTTACGCCGCCCCAGGTGTCGTCGCCGAACGAAGACATCTTGTCTTTCTTGTACGAACGACCATGCGTCGAACCGAAGCTGCCGCGATGCGTGTGCACCGCCATGTCGTAGAGCAGGACGTCGAGCACCATGCTGGCACGCGTGACGATCTCGGGATCATCGGCGTACTCGACCAGCGTGAGCAGGGGCGTCAGGTCCTTCTGGTAGTAGACGTTGGAGTGCCACTCGGAGAAGCCGAAGTGCGCGCGGTGCTCGAGCCAGCGCAGGATGCGCGCCCGCGCTGTCACGAGGTGCTCGGCACCGCTGCGACGGTCGGTGCTGAGCGACGCCTCGGGGTACTCCTGACCGAGCAGGTACTCGATCGTCCAGTAGATAAGCTGGTGGTTCTCGGTCCAGTAGTAGCTGTTGTCGATCAGGCCCTCGGGGGTGGGCTCGGTGAACCAGAGTTTGAAGCCCAGCAGCTCCGCCTCGAGACGCTCGACCGTGCCGGGCGCGAGCATCGGATGATCGCGGTAGCCGAGCAGGACGTTCAGCAGGTAGAGCGCATCGAAATCCCGCGTGTCCTCGAGCGTCCGCATCTTCTCGTACGCATCGGCCCAGGTGTCGGGCCCGACGACGCCTATCGGTGCGACCCAGTCCGGATCGACGACCTCGCGCTCCATATTTGCGATGACGTTGAGCGGACTGCCGGCGCTGAGGCTTTCGGTCGCGTAGCGAAGGTACTCGGCCTGCCGGCCGCGGTACCAGGATTCGTCGACCAGGCCCGCGCCGTGCGGCGGTGCGTTGCCGCAAGCCGTGGCGAGAAGCAGCACTGCTGCGACGAGAGCTGCGGGCTGCGCCGCACGGCGCTCTTCGATGATCTGGGACATGGCTTCCTCGGGGTTCAGGGCAATCCGCACTCGCGGAGGACCTCGCGAATGAAGGCCGCTTCGCTCGCGAGCTTCTGCTCGAGCGGCAGCCACTCCGCGGACAGGAACTCGATCGTGAGCGGACCGCGATAGCCCGCACCGACCAACTCGCGCAGGATCGCGCGATAGTCGAACGCCCCGGCCGCGATCGCACCACCGAACTGGAGATGGGCGGGTGTTGCCGGGTCAAAGCGAAAGTTCTTGAGATGGACGTAGCGCGCCCGTGCCGCCAGCCGACGCGCGTCTGCGGGCTGTGCCGGGGCGGTCTCGGGGGGGAGATTGTCAAGCACCTGCCAGTTGAGCGCGACGTTGGGCCGGTCGATCGCGGCCAGCGTCTCCTCGATCTGGTCGGGCCTCTCGCAGAACGAGCCGAGGTGACGCTCGACCACCACGTCGATGCCGTGCTCTGCCGCGGCGTCACAGGCCACGCGGATCAGTTCGACCGCCGGCGTGCGGTCCCCCGGGGCCTGCTCGAGGGGCTCGGCCCAGACTCGCATCCGCGGCGCCCCGAGAGCGGCCGCAAGGGCAGCATCCTGGCGCGCGTGCTCGTCCGTCAATCGCCCCATCCGTCCGAGATACGCGCCGTAGCAGACGACCTCGAGCCCGTGATCGCGGACCACCCGGCCCGCGTCGCGGGCTGCGGCCGAACCCGCGTCGGGGTCGAGATGGGGCGGCCGTGCGGTCACCTCGAGGCCGTCGAGCCCGGCCTCGGCCGCGACCCGCGCCGCCTCGGCAAGGCTGCGGTCGAGCGCCGAAATCGAGCAGAAGCCAATCGGCAGGACCGGGGCCGCCATCCTCCGAGCCTCGACCATGGCGCGGCGATCTGCAAGCGGCCCCCGGGGGCGCCTCCTCCCCGGCTAGAGCGTCCGCAGCAGATACTCGCTCATGGTGAAGGAGCGAAAGTTCTGCATGTCGCCGAAGACCTTCATCGAATCGGTCATGATGCGGATATGGTCGACCAGCTCCTGATTGCTGCGTGCCCCGAAGAAGGTCTTGAGGTCGGTCAGATGGCCCACCGAAGGCCAGACCTCCTCGACGATCGCGCGAGTGGGCGGCGCTCCGGGAGTGAGACCGAGCACGACCATGTTGCGGACGTAGCGGCAACGCGGCTGCATCCATTCCGACATGGGCGACTGGTGGGCGAACCAGTGGTTGTAGAAGGTGGCGTCGTCGAGACCGGGCTTCTTGTCGAAAACGGCGAGCGTCGTGATGCCCGGCGAACGCTGGCCGTCGGGCCAGTCGCGCGGCTGTGGCCAACTCGGGCTGCGGCCATAGTCCGAATAGATGGCCTCGCTGACCAGGTACCCCGCCCGGCGGACACCGACCTCGCCGACGATCTCCTCGAAGGGGCCGCGGAAGTCGTGCGCATCGAGCCAGAGCGAGACCTGCGCCCGGATCGGCAGCTCGTCGTCGGGCAGGGGGACGGGTGAGGGCACCTGGGCATCCTGATCGTCGAGGTTGATCGAGAGGCCGAGCGGCTCCAGGGCGAGCAGGCGTGGCGCCACGTCACGCAAAAGTTGCTCCTGGAGGTCGTCCGGGTCCCGGCTCGGACGCTCCCAGACGAGATACGTCACCTTCTCCATCGCTCGCCTCCCGGCTCCACAGCGCCGCCGCTGCGGCGCGATCCCGCCGCCGCAATGCCCGTGGCCCGGCCGATGGTCAACCCGCCCGCGTCTCCCCCTGCCCCGGCGTGCGCCATGGCCTCGGGCGTGTCCGGTTCGAACGCGGCGCCGACGCATCGCCTGGGCCTCGCGCCCAGCCGACGCGTCGGCTAGCGCAGCTCGACGATGGCCGAAGATCCCGTCGACGTTCTGATCATCGGCTCCGGGGCCTCGGGAGCCGCCTTCGCCTGGAGCATGGCGGAGACGAAGATGAACATCCTCTGCCTCGAACAGGGCGGCCGGATGGACCCGGGCCAGTACCCGAGCACGGGCATGGACTGGGAGATCCGCGGCCAGCAGGACTTTGCTTTCTCGCCCAACACGCGCCGGCGCCCCGCGGACTACCCGGTCAATGACAGCGCGTCGCCGATCAAGGTCTCGAACTTCAACGCGGTGGGCGGCAGCACGATCCTCTTCGCCGGCCACTTCCCGCGCTTCCATCCCGCCGACTTCCGCACTCGCACGCTCGACGGCGTGGGCGACGACTGGCCGCTCGACTACGCCACGCTCGAACCCTTCTACGCCGTCAATGACCGGATGATGGGAGTCTCGGGTCTGGCCGGCAACCCCTCCTACCCGCCCAAGGAAGTACCGCTGCCGCCGGTGCCGCTCGGGCGGCTCGGCGAGAGGGTCGCGCATGGCTTCAACGCACTCGGCTGGCACTGGTGGCCCTCGGACAACGCCATCGCGACCCGTGACTACGAGGGGCGCGCCGCCTGCGTGAACCTCGGCCCTTGCACCACAGGCTGTGCCCAGGGCGCCAAGGGCAGCGTCGACGTCACCTACTGGCCGGTCGCGGAACGCGCCGGCGTGCACCTGCGCAGCGGCTGCCGCGTGCGCGAGATCCTGGTCCGGCCCGACGGCTTCGCCGATGGTGTGATTTACTTCGATGAAGAAGGCCGTGAGCACCGCCAGCGGGCCGAGATCGTGGTGCTCGCCTGCAACGGCATCAGGTCTCTTCGCCGTCATGAGCAACGTGATCGTTGCGAGCGTGCTTGCCTTCGCCGTCATCGTTCAGCCGCCGACGTCGATGCGCGGGACGAAGTCGCAGGTCGCGTCCCTCGATGCGGTG
>SXLG01000027.1 GCA_005777805.1 Pseudomonadota bacterium | reverse complement strand
GCAGATCTCCGCCGCCTGGATCCACGTGATCTCCCCGCTCATCGCTCTCGCCATCACCTCTCGTACCTGCATCGCCCGCTCCCCGGCCGCGGGAGGAATCCGGATCCCATCGTCTTCCATGGGTCCAAATCCCTATCCCGCTGCCTGACAAAAACGGTCACTTCATTTGCTCTCGGGAGCGGACAGATCATGTGCTCCCTACAATCGGTCGCCGCGGCGGTGGTGCCGCGCCGAGCTGCACGCTAGCGGAGGGGACACGAAAGGAGGCCCTCTCGATGGCCAGCAACGCGGAAACGGCATTCGGAATCCTGCAGGCGAAACTGAACCGGCCCGAAGGGACCGGCGAATGGTTCGAGATCACCCAGGAGCAGGTGAACCAGTTCGCCGACGTGACCCACGACCACCAGTTCATCCACGTCGACCCCGAGGCCGCCCGGGCCACGCCCTTCGGCGGAACCATCGCGCACGGCTTCCTCACGCTCTCGATGATGACCCGGCTGGTCAGCTCGATCCCCGGCGATCTATCGATCGCGAAGGGCCTGACGATGGGCGTAAACTACGGCTTCGACAAGGTGCGCTTTGTCGCGCCGGTCCGGGTGGGCAAACGCATCCGCGCCTCGTCGGTCCTCTCGAATGTCGAGCTGAAGGGATCTTCGGGTCTCCAGACGACGCGCACCGTGACAATCGAAATCGAGGGCGAGTCGAAACCCGCCTGCGTCGCCGACTGGCTGACGCGCCTGTTCTACGCCTGAGGCTCGCGCCCGGGCCGCGCGGGGTGTGGGCGGGCCGCGGCGCCACCCTCCTCCCGCCCGGCCCCGCCCCGCCCGAGCGCCGCGCGGACCTGCGCCATCGTTTCTTGCGCGACGCGCCGCGCCTGCGCCGCACCCGCGGCCAGAACGGCGTCAATCGCGGCCGGATCCCGCTCCAACTGCGCGCGCCGCTCGCGGTGTGGGGCCAGATCCGCCAGGACGTGGCGGATCATGACCTGTTTGCACTCCAGACAGCCGATGCCAGCCGTCGTGCAGCCGCGGCGAACCCAGTCGATCTCCTCGGGCGTGCAGTAGAGACGGTGCAGGTCGAAGGCCGGACAATCCTCGGGGTCGCCCGGGTCGGTGCGCCGCGCGCGGCGCGGGTCGGTGGTCATGCGGCCCATGGCGCGCTCGATGACCGCCGGCTCCTCGTCGAGCGGCACGGTGTTGCCGTAACTCTTGCTCATCTTGCGGCCGTCGAGCCCCGGCACCTTCGGCGCTTCCGAAAGCAGCGCTCTCGGCTCGACCAGCGTCGCGCCGTAGAGATGATTGAAGCGACGGGCGATCTCGCGCGTCAGCTCGACGTGCGGAACCTGGTCGATGCCGACCGGGACGCCGGCACCGTGGTAGAGCAGAATGTCGGCCGCCTGCAGCACGGGGTATCCGAGGAAGCCGAAGGTCGAGAGATCGCGGCCGGCGAGTTGTTCGCGCTGTTCCTTGTAGGTCGGATTGCGCTCGAGCCAGCCGAGCGGCGTGATCATGCCCAGCAGCAGGGCCAGCTCGGCGTGTTCCTTGACGTCGGACTGGCGGAAGATCACGCTGCGCTCGGGATCGAGTCCGGCCGCGAGCCAATCCGCCACCATCGCGCGCACGCTGGCCTCGACCTCGCGCGGCCCTTCGTAATCGGTGGTGAGCACGTGCCAGTCGGCCACAAAAAAGAAGCAACGGTAACGCTCCTGCAGTGCCACCCAGTTGCGCAACGTGCCGAGCAGGTGCCCGAGGTGGAGGCGGCCCGTCGGGCGCATGCCACTCACCACGACCGCACTGGCCGGTAGCTCGCCTGCTCCCTCGCTCACGTCTCTTGCCCCGCCTTCCGGCCGCGCCGCGGGCCCGCTTTCCGGTCACGGGGGTGGTGGGCCTCGTGCACGCGCGCGAGGTGCGCGCGGCTCAAATGTGTATAGACCTCGGTCGTCGCGATGTTGGCATGTCCAAGCAGCGTCTGCACGGCGCGCAGGTCCGCTCCCCCCTCGACCAGATGAGTCGCAAACGCATGGCGGAGACCGTGCGGCGACGGCGCGGGCTCGATGCCGGCCCGTGCCGCCAACCGGCGCACCAACGCAAACACCGCCTGCCGCGTCAGCCCGTGGCCGCGCGCCGAGACGAAGACCCGATCGACACGCCCCGTTCGGACAAAGCGTGCCCGCTCGCCGTCCAGATAGACCGCGAGCGCCCCCCGAGCTGCACGACCGAGCGGCACGAGTCGCTCCTTCTCGCCCTTGCCGCGTACGCGCAAGGCACGCTCGCGCAGGTAGAGCTGATCGAGCCTGAGATCGACGGCCTCACTCACGCGCAGCCCCGAGCCGTAGAGAACCTCGAGCAGCGCCCGATCGCGTTGCGGCGTCGGACTCTGCGCGCAGGCCTCGATCAGCCCCTCGACCTGCGCCGGAGCGAGAACCCCCGGTAGGCGGCGCGGCAGCCGCGGCTGACGGATCTCGGCGAGCGGGTCGTCGTGCAGGACTCCCTCGGCCTGTCCGAAGCGCCACAACCCGCGCAGCGTAGAGAGCCGGCGCGCCTGTGTCCGGGCACCAATGCCACGCGACGCCTCCCAGGCCTGAAAGCCCAGAATCGTCTCGCGGCCGATGCGCTCGATTTCGACCTTGTCGCCCATCTGGGCGACGAGAAAGGCGCCGAACGTGCGCAGGTCGCCGGCATACGCCTCGCGCGTCCGTGGCGCGGCGCCGACCTCCAGGGCCAGCCGGCTGAGCCAGCGGTCGACCAGCGCCTCGAAATGCATCTACCCCACCGGCGGTGCCGGGCGGGCACCTGGCGCCGCTCCGTCGCCCGGATCCGCCAGCGCATCGCCCGCGCCTGGTTCGTCGACGGCCGCCAGGACCTCGCGCAGACGCGAGCGGATGGCGGCCCCGCGCGCGCTCTTGCGGCCATCGTCCTCGGTGACGTAGAACACGTCGAGCACCTGATTGATCGTGGTTGAAATCTTGGCCTGATGGATCGCGAGCCCGAGTCCGAACAGGGCGTCGGCGATCCGGTGCAGCAATCCGACCTGATCCGGGGCGTAGACCTCGACGACAAGAAACTCGTCGGAGGAACCCTCGTCGATCAGCACCTCGGTGATCGCCGCACGTGCCGGGCGGCGATCGAGCAGACTCGGCCCGCGCGCCCGCGGCAGAAGCCCGGCCAACTCGCGCTGGCCGGTGAGTACTGCCGCGGTGAGGTCGCGCAACCGCTGCCAGCGATTCTCATCCACCGGGAACTCGCCGCCCCCGTGCGAGATCCAGAACGTGTCGATCGCCGTCCCCGTCGCCGAGGTCGCGATGCGCGCGTTGAGGACATTCATGCCGCAGGCCGCGATGATCCCGGTCAGCGTGGCGAAGAGACCGGGGCGATCCGCAGTCGCAACGCCGAAGGTCGAGTACTCGCGCTCGGGATGATGGACCACCCGCAACGCCAGCCCCTCCTGCACGGAGCGCCGCGCCAGCTCGGCGTCGGCAAGCAAGACCTCCACGGGAGTCCCGAGCACGTAGCCCGCCGGCATCGCGGCGAGGAAACCCTGCACCTGACGCACGAGTGGCGCCCCGCCGTCACGGCGCGCCACTTCCAGGGTACGCTGGCTGATGCGCTCGATCCGGCCGACCCGGTCCTCGGGTTCGAAGCCCCGCTGAAAAACCTCCTGCACGCGAACGTAAGCCTCGCCGAGCAGCATGTCCTTCCAGCCATTCCACATCTTCGGACCGGTGGCGCGCATGTCGGCATAGGTCAGGAGGAAGAGCCGGCGCAGGGTCTCGGGGCTCCCGACCGTGCGCGCCACCTCGACGGCCAGCCGATCGTCCTGGAAATCGCGGTGCTCGGAGAGATGCGCGAGCGTCAAGTGTTCACGGACGAGGAACTCGAGCTCGGTGATCGCGTCGGGATCGAGGCCGAGCCGCCGACCGATCTGGCTCGCCATCTCGGCCCCTTTCTCGGCATGACCACCGCCGAGTCCCTTGCCGACGTCGTGCAACATCATCGCCAGAACCACGAGTTCGACCCGCTCCACCTCGCGTGCGACCTGGGTGAGCAGTGGCAGGGTTGCCGCGAGTTCGCCCGAACGCACGCGCTCGAACTCGCGCACGAGAACCAGCGAATGCTGATCGACGGTGTAGACATGAAACACGTCACGCAGCACGAGACAGCGCAGATGCGCCCACTCCGGCAGGATACGCGAGAGGACATCGAGCCGGTGCATCTCCTGCAGCGTCTCGCAGACACGTTTCGGATGGCGCAGGATCTCGAGAAAAAGATTATTGAGTTCGGGCGCGGCGCGGTGCTCGTCGCCGATCCCGACCGCTTTCTCGCGAATCGACTCGGCCAGTACCGGCGCGAACCCCACGGCATGGCGCTGGGAATCGACGAAGAGCCGCACGATCTCGACCGGATCCTCGACCAGAACCGAAGTATCGAGCAGGCGGAGTTCACCCGCCTCGATCTGGACGCCCGGCCGAATGGTCCGCGCACGGGGCCGGCCGAAGAGTCGGTAGGACCGGGAGGTCTCCAGCGCCCGCGCGATCACGGCCGCCGAGAGTCGGCCCACCACCGAGGCACGCAGGTAGTAATCCCGCAGCAGAAGGTCCGTCGCGAGCAAACTCCGCGCCGCATCGCGCCGATAGCCGAGGTCGCCGGCCACCGCGTCCTGCAGATCGAAGGTGAGCCGGTCCTGGTGGCCACCCGAGAGCAGATGCATCGACGTCCGCACCCGCAGGAGGAAATCGCGCGCCTCGATGATCTCGCCCAGATCGCGCGGGTTGATGACCCCCTTCCCGACCAGCTCCGGGAACGAGCCAATCTTGAACTTCACCTTGGAGATCCAGAGGGCCGTGTGGAGATCGCGCAGACCACCCGGCCCTTCCTTCAGCTCCGGCTCGAGCAGATAGACCGAATCACCGAAGGCGGCATGGCGACTCTCGTTGTCGGCGAGCTTCTCGCCGAGGAAGCGCGTAACCTCGCGCCGGCTGATCTCCTCGGCCATCGCCTGGCGCACCTCGGCAGCAAGAGCCTCATCCCCGACCAGCGGTCGCAGGTCGAGCAGCGCCGTCCGTATCTTGAAATCTTCCCCTGACAAGCGGACACAATCGCGAACCGAGCGCACCGCGTGCCCGACCGTCAGGCGGGCATCCCACAGCGCGTAGAGAACCGACTCGGTCACGGTCTCGACGAATGGTCCGACCCGCCCGGGGTGGATGACCAGCAGATCGAGATCGGAGTACGGATTCAGCTCGCCGCGGCCATAGCCCCCCTGCGCCAGGATGGCGCAGCGCTGATCGAGTCGGACGTTGCGGATCCGGAAACGCAGGACGGCAGCCTCGTAAAGGGAGCGGATCAGCGCGTCCAGTGCCCCGGTCCACCACGCGACGCCAGCCGCGCCACCAGCCCCAGCGCGGTGGTAGGTGGCAAGCGCCTCGCGCGCCTCGATCACAAAATCGCGCGCCACCGTCCCCAGTGGAAGGTCGGTATCGCTCGGTGGAAGGACGGGCTGGTCCGGCGGAGGCGGCGCTGCGCGATCCGCCGCGGCCGCCGTCTCGATCGATACGGGCCCTGACATGGTCGTCTACAAGGTTTTCTCGTGCGCCGAGGAGCGCAGGAACGCCAGGATGCCGCCTGCGAGTCCGGACGCGACCTGCTCCCGGTAGCGCGGCGAAGCGAGCCGGCGGCCCTCCTCGGCGTGGGTCAGGAAGCCCGTCTCGACCAGCACGCAGGGCATGTAGGCCCCGACCAGGACGTAGAATGGCCCCCGCTTCACACCGAGATCCTCGACACCGCGAAAGGCCTGCCGCAAGCGTGCGATCAGGCTCTGCTGCAAGGTTCGCGCGAGCGTGGTCGATTCTTCCTCTTTGCCGGTCTGCACGAGATCGCTCAGGATGTAGGCGAGATCCCCGTCCTTGCCCTTGGCACCGGTCAGGTCGAGTCCGTTTTCGAGCGCCGCGAGGCGGATCGTAGCGCGGTCGCCGGTATTGTTGAGGGTGTAGGTCTCGATGCCGTGCGTACGGCGATTGGGGCTCGCGTTGGCGTGAATCGACACGAAGAGATCCGCACCCCGCGCGTTGGCGATCGCAGTCCGTTGTT
The DNA here is from genome assembly GCA_005777805.1 of Pseudomonadota bacterium. Lineage (GTDB taxonomy): Bacteria > Desulfobacterota > Binatia > UBA12015 > UBA12015 > SXLG01. The sequence continues at coordinate 6,214 of SXLG01000027.1, read as the reverse complement.
CGAGGGAGATGGTCGAGTCGTCACTGCGCGTCAGCACGACCTCGATCCCGCCCTGGCGAGCCAGATCTGCGGCGACCAGTTCGGCGACCGCCAGCGTGACGAGCTTCTCGGGCTCGCCGGTCACGCCGCGCGCACCGGGATCGCGTCCGCCATGGCCGGGATCGAGAACCACGGTGACCGCGCCCCGCGCCGCTGCGGTGGGCCTTGCTGCGGGCACCGGTTTGCGGCGGCCCGGACGGCCGCCCCCACTCCGTGGTGCTGCGACCGCCCGGGCCACCTGCTTGCGGGCCTTGGACACCGGGGCTGTCGCGGGTGCCAACGCGGGCTCCGGCAGCGGCGAGAGCGCCAGAACAATCCGCGGCGGATCACTCGCCGTGCGGACCTCGAAGCGTGCCGGGCGTTCCAGATCGACGACGATCCGAACCGTGCTCCGGTCGAACTGCCCGATCCGGATCCGCTCGACCAGAGCATCCCCCACCAGGATCGGCTCGCGCGAGATCTGACTGCCGAGCTGGGCCGGTCGCAGATCGACGTAGGCACGTGGAGGCAGATTTTGACCCGGATCGGCCGAGGCCATGTGGGTCGAGTAATCGACCTTGCCGCGGAGCACGACCACCACGCGCGCCCCCGCGCCCGAGACCTCCCAGGCCACCTGCTCGACGACACCGATGCGACCCGCGGCCTGCGCATCGCCCCGGCACGGCAACACGGCCATGAACACGGCTGCCATGGCAAGATTTCGAACCCCTCGGGCCCGCTCCCCACCCTTCCCGTTCTTCCGCCCGCCCAAGCTCATGACTTTCGTGCCCTCTCGACCAGCGCGTGCAGCGCATTGAGCGCATCGAGGGGTGTCATACCCTCGACCGCCAGTGCTGCGATCTCATCCCGCAGGCTCGGGGTGCGAGGCGCGAAGAGCTCGAGTTGCGGCGTGGCGCGAACCTCGCGCCCTGCGGTGTCCGCGACGCCGCAGCCCCGTTCCAGACGGTCGAGCAACACCCGGGCGCGTGCCACCACCGCATCCGGCACGCCCGCCAGACGGGCGACCGCAATCCCGTAACTGCGACTGGCCGGCCCCGGCACGACGCGCCGCAGGAAGAGCACCTCGTCGCGCCACTCCTTGACGGCAACACTCGCGTTGTAGATGCGCGGCCGCGCGTCGGCCAGCGCGACCAGTTCGTGAAAATGTGTTGCGAAGAGAGTCTTGGGCCGTGCTCCCGCGACCGGCTCGACGTCGTGCAGATACTCGGCGACCGCCCACGCGATCGCGATGCCGTCGTAGGTGCTGGTTCCACGGCCGATCTCGTCCAGCACGACGAGGCTGCGCGGGGTCAGATTGCCGAGGATCGCCGCGGTTTCCTTCATCTCCACCATGAAGGTGGAGTCCCCCGCCACCAGATCGTCAGACGCTCCGACGCGTGTCCAGATCCGGTCGGTGATCGGGATGCGTGCCTCGGCGGCCGGCACGAAACTGCCGGCATGTGCCATAAGGACGATCAGGGCATTCTGACGGAGGTAGGTGCTCTTGCCCGCCATGTTGGGGCCGGTGAGGATCACGATCTGGCGCCGGTCGCCGTCGAGCGTCAAATCATTGGAGACGAAGCGTCCCGCGGCCGAGGTGCGCTCGACGACCGGGTGGCGCCCCTCGCGGATCTCGAGCGCGTGGCCCGGGTGCAGCTCGGGACGGCGATAACCGTAGCGATGCGCCACCTCGGCGAGACTCTGCAGAGCATCGAGCGTGCCGAGCCGACGCGCCAGACCGGCGAGTTCGCTCTCGTGCGTGGCGATCTCGCTCGTCAGCTCGGCAAAGAGGATCCCCTCGCGCTCGAGGCAGCGCGCCTCGGCACTACCCAGATCGCGTTCCAATTCGAGCAACTCGGGACTCGAGAAACGCTCCCCAGAAACAAGCGATTGCCGACGCGTCCAGCGCTCGGGCACATGGCGGAGGTTGGCCTTGGTGACCTCGAAGAACCAGCCGAGCGCACGGTGGTGACGAATCCGCAGCGAGGCGATCCCCGTCGCCTCTCGCTCCCGGGTCTCGAGCGCGGCGAGGTGCCCGCGCGCGTCGCGCAAGAGGGCACGCAAGCGATCGATCTCGGCGTCGGCGCCGTCGCGGATCACCCCGCCGTCGGCGAGTGCGACCGGTGGCTGATCGGCAATCGTTCCCTGGATCCTCGCGACGAGCCCGGCGGGCGGACGGTGCTCGAGGGGGGCAGCGAGCATGAACGGCGGCAGGGTCGTGCTGGCAAGGACGCTGGCCACGCCATCGGCGGCGGCAAGCGCCAAGCCGAGGCGGGCAACGTCGCGCGGCCCGACTCGGCCGAGGCCGACGCGGCCCGTGAGGCGCTCGAGATCGCCCACGCCGCGCAGGGCAAGGATCAGGTCGCGGCGCAGGCCGGGGTTGTCGAGCAGGTGCCCGATGGCGTCGAAGCGCTGCCCCAGGGCTTCTTCGTCGAGCAATGGATAGAGCAACCAATCGCGCAAGCGACGCGAGCCCATGGCGGTCGCGGTCTGGTCGAGGACCCCGCACAATGAGCCGCGGCGGTCGCCGTCGGGGCCGGCCACGATCGCGAGGTTGCGCCGCGTCCGCTCATCCAGCGTCAGGTGATCCGCAAGCGTGTAGCGCCGGAGCGCACGCACGTTCCCGAGACCCCCACGCAAGGTCGCTGCAGCGTGGCCGAGGACAGCCCGAAGCGCCGCCTGCTCGCCCCTATCGAGATCACCGTGCCTTTCGTGCACGCGCTCCAATGCAGCGTTGACGACATCTTCGGTCGCTACGGCCGACCGGGCCGGCCGCGCCTCCAAGCCCATCATCGTGGCGAGCGCCGAGAGATCGCCGCCGTCACCGTCCGGGGCGGGCACCAGCAACAGCTCTCGCGGGGCGATCCTGGCAATCTCCTCGCGTGCCCGTTGCTCGTCCGCGGCCAGGCAGGAGCGTACGTCGCCCGAGGCGACCTCCAGCGTCGCCAGCGCGACAGTCCCGGCCTGCGCCCCGGGCGCCAGCGCGCAAAGCCAGAAGCGCTCGCCCTCGTCCAGGCCCTCGTCACCGTCAAGAATTGTACCCGGAGTGATGATCCGTACCAGGGCGCGCTCGACCAGCCCCGGCGAGGTCGCCGGATCGCCGATCTGATCGCAGAGCGCCACCTCGAGACCCGCTGCGAGCAGGCGTCCAATATATCCCTGCACGGCATGGACCGGCACGCCGCACATCGGAATCGGCTCGGGATCGTCGCGGTTGCGGGAGGTCAGGGCGACGTCAAGGATCGGTGCTGCGCGCTCGGCATCCTCGAAGAACATCTCGTAGAAGTCGCCAAGCCGGAAGAAGAGGACCGCGCTGCCGGCCTCTTCCTTGGCGCGCAGGTATTGCTCGAGCATCGGCGTGAGCCGCCGTCGCCCGAACCGACCATTCGCCCCGACCGAGACACTCACCCTCGCACGCCCCCGCCACCTGCTCGGCCCCGCGACCGACCCCGTGTCACGCAACCCGGGGCAGCGGGAATCTGCCGATCCAATCCGCCCCGTGCAAACCGACCTGCCGGCTCCGCACGACCGGCTGTGCACGCCAACGGCTCTCTCGCCGCGAATGTGGACACGTGCGAACCGACCTGCGGGCTACGTGCGACCGAACTCCCGAGGGGCCGCGCTGACCTTCGACCCAGAGCACCTGCGAACCCGCCTGCCGGATACGCGCGACCGGAACGTTCAGCTTCAGCACACGGAAGCGGCCACGCGCGATCATCGACCGAGCCACCGCGCGCCCGGCGAGCCCCGGGCGTTGGCGCCGGCGGCGACTGCGGCGCGATTCACCCGCCGCGCTGAGCCGTGTCCACCGGCCGGATCCTGGCCGTGGCCTTGACGGGAGCAAAGCCGGCCGTACCCGCCGGGGCGGCGAACGTGGAATTATCGGGGTTGACGCGCCCCGCCTCGACGCGCTCGCGGATCTCCTTGCCCGCCTTGAAGAAGGGCGTCCGCTTGGCGGGCACGTGCACCGCGGCACCGGTCCGCGGGTTGAGCCCGGCCCGCTCATTACGGCGCTTCACGATGAAGCTGCCAAAGCCACGGATCTCGATACGCTCGCCGCGGCGCAGCGCCTCGGCCATCGCCCGGAAAACCTGATTCACAGCGCGTTCGACTTCGCGACGCGGCAGATGCGGCCGCCGCTCCGCAATCGCCTGGGTCAGCTCGCGCCGGGTCATCGCCATCTATGGGAGCTCGGCCCGGGCGCCGTCGAGCGCCAGCGGCAGGCGCAGTTGTGGCTCGCGGGAGGAGCCGAGCAGGCTCGCGATCCCACCCAGCAGATTGCCCGAGGCGACTCGACTCTCCGCCACGAGAGCCCACCACCACGGCCGGTCGTCGACCTCGATGCGCTGCACGCGAGGCTCGCCTTTGATGCCCGCGCGCTCGGCGGCGATCCGCACGGCGTCTTCGAGACCGCCCATCTCGTCAACAAGCCCAATTTTCATGGCCTGCTCGCCCGTATAGATACGGGCGGTCCGGACGTCGCTCAGTTGCGCCGGCGTGAGCTTGCGCGTCTCCGTGACGGCATCGAGAAACTGCTCCTGGATATCGTCCAGCATCGACTGGAAGATCGTGCGCTCCTCGGCGGAGAGCGCCCGGAACGACGAGCCCATCGCCTTGCGCTTGCCGGCGGTCAGCATCTCCGCCTTCACACCCAGCTTGTCGAGCAGCCCCGCCACGTCGATCACCGGGATGATCACCCCGACCGAGCCGGTCAATGTTCCCGGATTCGCCACCACGATGTCGGCCGCGCAGGCCACGTAGTAGCCACCCGAAGCGGCCACCGACCCGAGCGAGGCAATGACGGGCTTGGACTGACTGAGCGCGCGGACGGCCGTATACATCTCCTGCGAGGGCCCAACCGCGCCACCCGGCGAGTCGATCCGCAGAACGACCGCCTTGATGCGGTCATCCCTCGCGAGGGTCTCGAGCCGCTCGACAAAGGCGTCCGACTCCTTGATCTCGCCTGAGAGCGGCACCAAGGCGATCCGCGGGCCGAACGTGAAGTCTCCGCCGCGAGCCGCAAGCGCGAGGCCAAGCGCCGCGCTCACAGCGAGGACGAGCAATAAACGGCGCGACGCCCGAGAGGTCATCGTCTCCGCTCCGGATCAGCCGTCCTCGCGATCGCCCTTTCGCGACTGCGGCGTGGCCGCCTGCCACTTCTCGGGCAGGACATCCCCCAGCGAGAAACGTCCAGCGCCTGAATCCCGGCGCATGTAGGCATCCATCTCCGCGCGCTCTTCCGAGTGACGCAGCGCCTTCACCGAGAGACCGATCTTCTTCTCGCGCAGATCGATGCTGGTGATTTCGGCCTCGACCTCGGTGCCGACGTGGAAGTGGTCGCCGGGGCGATCGATGCGCTCGTGCGAGAGCTGCGAGACGTGCACCAAGCCCTCGACCCCCTCCTCGATCTTGAGGAAAATGCCGAAGTCGGTGACGCTCGTGATCGGCCCGCGCACCCTCGACCCCACCGGGTGACGCTGCTCGAGACTCTCCCAGGGATCGTCGCCGAGTTGCTTCACGCCGAGCGAGATACGCTCGTTGGCGACATCGACGCCGAGCACGATGGCCTCGACCTCTTCGCCCTTGCGGTAAACCTCGGAGGGGTGGCGGATCTTGCGCGTCCACGAGATGTCGGAGACGTGGATCAGGCCGTCGATGCCCTCCTCCACCTCGACGAACACACCAAAGTCCGTGATGCTCTTCACCGCGCCCTTGATGTGGCTGCCGACCGGGTGATCGAGACGGACCCGCTCCCAGGGATTCGGTTCGACCTGCTTCAAGCCGAGCGAGATGCGCCGGTTGGTCGGATCGACGTCGAGAACCTGTACCTCGACCTCGGCGCCGATCTCGAGGACCTTCGACGGATGCGTCACCCGCTTGGTCCAGGACATCTCCGAGACGTGGATCAGCCCCTCGACACCCTTCTCGATCTCGACGAAAGCGCCGTAATCGGTGAGGCTGACGACCTTGCCCTTGACGCGGGTGCCGGGCGCGTAGCCCTGGTCCACCGTGCTCCAGGGGTCGGGCTGGATCTGCTTCATGCCGAGCGAGACACGCTCGCGCGACGCGTCGTATTTGAGCACGACCACGCGCAGGAGCTCGCCCACCTTCACCGCTTCCGAGGGGTGCGCGATGCGCCCCCACGACATGTCGGTGACGTGCAGCAGTCCGTCGATAGCCATGGCAGCAGCTCAAT
>SXLG01000161.1 GCA_005777805.1 Pseudomonadota bacterium | reverse complement strand
TCGGCTACACCAACGCCTCCTGGACCCTGAAATGCGACCTGACCGCGGCCTGGGTATGCCGCCTCCTGAACCACATGACCAAGCGAGGTCTTGACCAGTGCCGGCCCACGCCCAGCACGCCGGTCACCGAACTCGAACCCTTCTTTGACTTCTCTTCGGGCTACATCCGGCGGGGGATCGGCCTCTTCCCGAAGCAGGGACCGCGGGCCCCCTGGCGGACCTTTCAGAATTACCTGCGCGATGTCTGGACGGTGGCGTGGAGCCCGGTCGCCGACACCGAACTCGCTTTCTCCACCAGCGCCGCGGAGCCGCAGCCGATCGACGGCGCTGCCGGCCCCCGGAGCGGCGCGTCTTCAGACGCCGTGATCTGAAGAGCAGAGACAGCCCCCCTCGGCGCCGTCTCAGACAACCGGATGAGGAGACTTGATCCTCGCCGCCTTTCCGTGGGTGGGCCGCTTCCGCAGAACAAAGGAGTCGAGCAGCCCACGCAACGTGTCCTCGTACCTCTCGAGATCCGCCGAGCGCCATGGGGGAGGAGCATCACCTGCAGCGGATCGGCGACGCCGACGTGACGAGGGTTCCCGATGCGGCAGAGGCCCTGGGCACGGCCTCACCGAGAACCTCCGCATCTCTCTGGCTGCCGCTCGGCCTGCTCTTCTGCTCCGGCCTCGTACTGCGGCTGTGGGCGCTGGCGTAGCGCGCGTTCGTGATCCAGATGGAGGAAGCCCCCTACGTCCGGGCTGGGGCAAACCTCGCACGGGGTGCCGGGTTCGTCGTGCCGGTCGAGGGCTGGGACCGCGTTTTCCAGCCCTCCTACCCGTTGCTGATCGCCGGTGCCTCGCTCCTTCCCGGGACAGACATCGAATTTAAAGCTCGTCTGGTTTCCAGCCTGACGCAGGCAGCACTCGTCATACCGGTCTTCCTGCTGGCGAATCACCTCTACGGACGCCCGGCCGGCATCCTGGCGGGAACGCTCGCAGCCATCCATCCCCTCCTGATCCTGTACGAAAGACTGGCGCGTCTGTAGCAGGCCGACTTGCGACCGTTCCGGCTGAAGGAGGAGGCCCGCGGCCTCCGGGACCGGCGGAGATCGGATGCCCAAGCGGTCGAGTAGGGCGCAGCAAGCGTCAGCGAGCGGAGATCGGACGGCCCTGTTCGAGCGCCTCGCGCAGGAGAAACTTCCGGATCTTGCCGCTGGGCTCGCGCGGCAACTCGGCGACGATCTCGATCCGCCGCGGGCACTTCCAGGACGCCAGCTCACCACGGCAAAAAGCCTCGATCTCCCCGGCCGTCGCCGCGCCGGTGGCGCGGAGTTCGATCACCGCGACCACGCTCTGGCCCATGCGCTCGTCGGCGACGCCGACCACGGCAGCGTCGAGCACTGCCGGATGGCCGAAAAGCACCCCCTCGACCTCGGCCGGGTAGACGTTGGCGCCGCCACTCAGGATGAGGTCGCTGCGCCGGTCGGCCAGAAAAAGATAGCCGGCGGGGTCGAGGTGCCCGAGATCGCCAACCGTGAACGCGCCCTCACGCCACGCGGCTTCGGTCTTCTCGACATCGTTGCTGTACGAGAAGCGGAGGCTCGCGGGCGGGCGCACCCAGACCGTCCCGACCTCGCCCGGCGCGACCAGCTCCCCGGCATCGTCGCGGATCTCGACCGCGTAGCCCGGCCACGGACGGCCGACGCTGCCCGGTCGTGCGAGCCATTCCTCCGGCGAGATGCGCGTCCCGCCGCCCTCCGAGGCGCCGTAGAACTCCCACACCACGCCGGCCGGAAAGAGATCCATTATCTTACGCTTGACTGCGATCGGGCAGGGCGCCGCGGCGTGGAGCACGCGCCGGATCGACGAGAGGTCGATCGCCGCCCGCTCCTCCTCGGGCAGAGCGAGGATGCGCACGAACATCGCCGGCACCATCTGCGTGTTGGTGACGCGATGGCGCTCGATCAGGCGCAGCGCAGAGGCCGCATCGAAATGCGGCATCACCACGACGGTAGCCCCGACGGCGAGATGCATCTGTCCAAAGCTGCCCGAGGCGGTGTGGTAGACCGGGCCCGGCACGAGGTGGATTTCGTCGGGACCATAGCCCCACATCGCCGCCCCGCCGCGCATCTGCGCGGCACCCTGCCCCGGCGCGACGGCCTCCCGCACGATGCCGCGTGGCCGTCCGGTGGTGCCCGAGGTGTAGATCATGACGTCGTAGCCGCCGCCGGGCAGGAACGAGTCGTCAAGTTCGGCGGTGCTCTCGGCCGCCATCACTTCCTCGAAGCCGAGCCCACGCCAACGGCTCGCTCCGCTCTCGCCCACGACCCAGATCCGCTCGGACGCGAGCGGATGGACCGCCAGTGCCCGCTCGAGTTCGAAGGCAAGCTCCGGTTCCGCGATCAGGAGCGAGACCGCCGCATCACCGAGCATCCAGGCGAACTCCGGGCCCCGGCCGCGCCAGGAGAGCGGCACGAGCAGAGCCCCGACGCGGCCGATCGCGTTCAGGATCTCGAACCACTCGATCGAGTTGTGGAGCGCGACCGCGACGCGACTGCCGGGACCGATGCCGGCGCGCCGCAGCGCACGGGCCTGCTGGCGGATCCGGGCCTCGAGCGCGCTGTAGGAGCGGATCACGTCGCCGAAGACAAGCGCTGGTTTATTCGGGGCTACCGCCGCCGTCGCGGCGATGCCGTGCGCCTCGCCCGAGCCCCTCATCGCAGCACGCCCCGCCGCGTGGCCGGCCTCACGTGTCTTGTCGCTGCGCCACACCGCGCGCACTCTCGGCGAGAATCGGGACGATCGAGCCGAGCGCCTCGAAGCGCGGGTCCCTGGTCTGGCCGTGCACCCAACGGACGTAGATCTGCTCGAGCACGACGGCGGTCTTGAAGAGCGCGAAAGCTTCGTAAAATGCGATCTTCGAGACATCGAAGCCGGTACGCGCGGCATAGCGCTCGGTCATCTCGCGGCGGGTCGGGAAGCCGGGCAGCGCCGTGATGGCGCCGGCCGTACCCCGTCCACCCACATCGCCGGGCTCGGACCAATAGCCGAGCAGCGTGCCGAGATCGACCAGCGGGTCGCCGAGACTCGCCATATCCCAGTCGAACACCGCCACCAGACGGCCCGGGTCGGCGAGGTCGAACATGGCATTGTCGAGCTTGTAGTCGTTGTGCAGCACCGAAACCGCCTGCGGGTCAGGGAGGCGTCCCCGCAACCAGACACAGACCTCATCCATCGCCGGGATCTCGCGCGTGCGCGCCCGCTCCCAGCGTTCGTACCAGCCGTTTACTTGACGCTCGACGAAACCCTCGGGCTTGCCGAGCGCGGCACTCTCGGGACGGGCCGAATCGACCAGATGCAGGTCGGCCAGAGCATCGACCAGGGCACAGCCCATCCGGTGGCGCAGGGTGGGGTCGTCGGGCAGGCCGGCCGGCCAGGCACCCCGCACGATCAGTCCACGTCGGCGTTCCATCACGAAGAAGACCGCGCCGATCACGCTCTCATCCTCGCAGAGCCCAAACGGGTGCGGCGCCGGAGCGTAGAGCGGGGCCAGCGCCCCGAGCGCCCGACACTCGCGCCGCATGTCGTGGCTGCGCGGTGCGACCGGACCGAGCGGTGGCCGCCGGACCACGAACTCCCGCTCGCCGTAAGCCACACAATACGTAAGGTTGGCGTGCCCGCCGTGAAACTGGCTCACGCGCAGGCTGCCCTCGAGGCCGGGGACATGCGCCCGGATCCAGGTGTCGAGCCGCGCCTCGTCAAGGCGCTCGTCGGGACGCAGCTCACCGGGTGCGTCGAGCAGGCCATCGGCAGGCGTATGCGTCATGGCAGCCGCACGTACCAACGGACCGCCGGCCTGGCCAACGCCGGACGTGCAGCCGCGGCGGCCTCGTGCGCGGCGCGCCCTGGGCAAGACCGAGCGGCTCCACAAGGAGGCCAACGCCGGGCGTGCATCTGTGGCGGCCTCATGCGCGGCGAACCCTGGGCGAGTGTGGGCTTGCCGCTGCCCTGCGCCTTGCCGATGAACCGCGGCGGCCTCATACGCAGCGAGGCCTGGGCAAGGGGGGCTGCGGACCGACTTGCCGCGTGCGGCCGCCGCTGACACGATCGGCCCGCATGGCGTCCCGGTACTCCGCGCGTTCCATGCGACATTCGCTCCCGGCCGCTCGGGCTCCCCGAACCTTCCTGCCCACTGCCGTCCTCGTCGTGGCCGCCCTGCTGCCTGCCTTCGCCGCCGGCACGCAGAGCGCCCCTGCGGCGGGCCCGCAGCACGGCATCGCCATGCACGGCGCACCCACCTACCCGCCCGACTTCCGGCACTTCGCCTGGGTGAACCCCGCTGCGCCCCGGGGTGGCCGGCTCCGGCTCGCGTCGATCGGAGGTTTCGACAGCCTGAATCCCTTCATCGTCAAGGGCAACCCGGCCGAGGGCCTGATGCGCGTCTTCGACACGCTGATGGAACAGGCGCCCGACGAGCCCTTCAGTCAGTACGGACTGCTCGCCGAATCCATCGAGATCTCGCCCGACCGCTCGCAGGTCACGTTCCGGCTTCGGCCCGAAGCGCGCTGGCACGACGGCCGGCCGGTCACGGCCGAGGACGTCGCCTGGACCTTCGCCACCTTGCGCCGCGAAGGACAGCCTTTCTACCGCTCGTACTACGCCGGCGTCGCGAAGGTGGAGACGCCCGACGCGCGCACCATCCGGTTCACCCTCGCCGACCCCGAAAATCGTGAGCTACCGCTGATCCTGGGCCAGCTCCCGGTGCTGCCGAAACACTGGTGGCAGGGGCGCGACTTCTCGCGTGCCCTGCTCGAAGCGCCGCTCGGCAGCGGTCCCTACCGGGTGGAGAGTTTCGATCCGGGCCGGCGCATCATCTACCGGCGCGTCGACAATTCGTGGTCACGCGATCTGCCCGTGATGCGCGGTCGCTACAACTTCGACCGGATCGAGATCGACACCTACCACGACACCACGGTCGCGCTCGAGGCCTTCAAGGCCGACGAGTACGATTTCCGGCTCGAGAACTCCTCGAAGTCCTGGGCCACGGGCTACGACGTGCCGGCGGTGCGCGAAGAAAAGATCCGCCGCGAGGAGGTCCCCCACCAGCGTCCTGCCGGAATGCAGGCCTTCGTCTACAACAGCCGGCGCAAGCCCTTCGACGATCCGCGCGTGCGCTCGGCCCTGGGCCTGCTCTTCGATTTCGAGTGGGCTAACAAGAATCTATTCCACGGCCAGTACACTCGCACGCGGAGCTATTTCGACAACTCGGAACTCGCAGCAGAGGGCAAACCGGCTCCCGCCGAAGTGGCACTGCTCGAGCGCTGGCGCGCCAAACTCCCCCCCTCCGTGTTCGAGAAGGTCAGGGAACCGGCGCGCACCGACGGCTCCGGCAACATCCGCCCACAACTGCGCCAGGCCCACGACGCGCTCGTGGCCGCGGGATTCCGCATCGACGCCGTGGGGGGCAAGCGGGTCGAGAGCGCGACCGGAAAGCCGCTCCGCTTCGAGATCCTGCTCGTCCAGCCGGAATTCGAGCGCGTCGTGCTGCCCTGGCAGCGCAATCTCGAACGGCTCGGCATCGAGACCAGCATCCGTACGGTCGATGCGGCCCAGTACCGGCGCCGCCTCGACGAATTCGACTACGACGTTGTGGTGGGCGGCTGGCCGCAATCCCAATCGCCGGGCAACGAGCAACGTTCCTTCTTCGGCTCGGCGCAGGCCGCCGAACGCGGCAGCCCGAATCTGGCGGGGATCCGTTCGCCCGTGGTCGACGCACTCATCGAGGAGATCGTGCGGGCACCCGACCGCGCCTCGCTCGTGACGCGCGTGCGCACGCTCGACCGCGTGCTGCTGGCCGGCGAGTGGGTCACGCCGCAGTGGCACCTGCCGGTCGACCGCGTGGCCTGGTGGGATCGCTTCGGCCGCCCCGCCGTGGTGCCGGCTCAAGGTGTCCAGCTCGACGCGTGGTGGGTGGCTCCAACGCGAGCCGCGCCGCCGGGCCACGGCCCCGAGAACTGAGCCGGTCCGACGCGCATGCCCGGCTATCTGCTTCGTCGCCTCGTGCTGGTCGTCCCGACTCTGCTCGGGATCATGCTGCTCAACTTCGCCGTGGTCCATCTGGCGCCCGGAGGGCCGGTCGAGCAGGTGCTGGCGCGCTTCCAGCACACCGACGCCGCCGCCACGAGCCGTCTCGGCGGCCAGGGCAATGCCGAGGTCGCCCCGGCGGCAGGCGCCTCGGGGCCCGCCTACCGCGGCGCACGCGGCGTCGACCCCGAGTTCATCCGCGAACTCGAACGCGAATTCGGGTTCGACCGCCCCGCGCACGAACGCTTCGTGTTGATGATGGGGCGGTTCGCGCGCTTCGATTTCGGACGAAGCTTCTTCCGCGACCGCCCCGTGGTGGACCTCGTGCTGGAGCGGATGCCGGTTTCGATCTCGCTCGGACTCTGGACGACCCTGCTGGTCTACCTGGTCTCGTTGCCGCTCGGCATCGCCAAGGCCGTCCGTCACGGCTCGCGCTTCGATGGCTGGACCTCGCTGGTCGTGGTGGTCGGCAATGCCGTGCCCAGCTTCCTCTTCGCGATCCTGCGGATCGTGCTCTTCGCGGGCGGACGCTACTTCGACTGGTTCCCGCTGCGCGGGCTCACGTCGGACGACTTCGCCTCGCTGGATCTGCCGCACAAAGTGCTCGACTATCTCTGGCACATCACCCTGCCGGTGCTCTCGATGACGATCGGCGGCTTCGCGAGCCTCACCATCCTGACCAAGAACTCCTTCCTCGAGCAGATCGGCCAGCAGTACGTCACCACCGCCCGCGCCAAGGGACTTGGCGAGCGCCAGATCCTCTACGGCCACGTCGTCCGCAACGCGAGGCTGATCGT
>SXLG01000160.1 GCA_005777805.1 Pseudomonadota bacterium | reverse complement strand
GCCCGGCCGCACGCGCAAGCGGTCGCCCGCGACGATGTCGGCGAGGGGCACGTCACGTTCGCTGCCGTCGCTCGCGAGCCGCCGTGCCGTCGTGGCTTGCAGGCCGAGCAATCGCCGCACGGCTTCGCCCGTGCGGCTGCGGGCGCGCAGTTCGAGCACCTGGCCCAGCAGGATCAGGGTCACGATCACGCTCGCGGCTTCGAAGTACACCGCGACCTCGCCGTGCCTGCGGAAGGAGGGCGGAAAGATCCCCGGCGCGAGGACGGCGAGAAGACTGTAACCGTAAGCCACACCGACCCCGAGGCCGATCAGCGTGAACATGTTCAGGCTCAGGTGGCGTACCGACGCCACGGCGCGCTGGTAGAAAGGCCACGCCGACCACAGGCAGACCGGCGTCGCCAGCACGAGCTCGGACAGCACCCGCCAGCGCGCCGGCAAGAGGTGCGATCCCGCCCCCCCGGAAATCATGCCACTCGCCTCGAGCAGCAGCAGCGGCAGCGAGAGCCCCGCCGAAAACCAGAATCGGCGCGACATATCGCGCAGCTCGGGGTTCTCCTCGCCGGCACCGAGGGTTACCGTGCGCGACTCGAGCGCCATCCCGCAGAGCGGACAGGCCCCCGGTTCGTCACGCACGATTTCGGGGTGCATCGGACAGAGCCACTCGGTGCGGCTGGCAAGCACAGGCGCGCCTGCGGGCTCGAGCGCCATGCCGCAGAAGGGACAACTTCCCGCGCCCTCGACCCGAACCTCGGGGTGCATCGGGCAGGTATGGATGCCGGCCTCCGACGCTACCTCTGCAGACGCGGACCGCGGAGCGAGGTAGCGCCCGGGCTCGGTGCGAAATTTTTCGAGGCAGCGCGCGGCACAGAAGCGATAGGTCTGGCCCGCGTGCCGCAGCTCGTGTGGACTTTCTGGCTTGACCTGCATGCCGCAGACGGGGTCGATGAAGGCCGCAGGCCCCGGGTCCTGGCCCACACGGCCCGGGTCGCCGTCCCTCTCCTCGCCGTGTGGGTCGCTCAACCGCCGCTCCTCCCCCCGGTTCGGGGCGAAGCCTCTCTCCTACCATGCGTCCGTTCAAGGGAGAGATGAGAGCCGACTGCGAGCCTTCGGGTGGCGCCGCAGATCCGCGTCGTCTGGCGCGAATTGACACAACGGTCGTGTCCAAAGGACACTCGCCCCGGGAACCACGCGCCAGAGCCAGCCCGCGCAGCGTGGCGGATCAGAGCGTGAGCAGGCCGCCGACGATTGTACCGGCAAAGGCAACGATCAGAAGCAGGTCTGAAGTGCCGAAGCGGGAGGTCGTCCGTGCGGTCGTGCGAGTGATCATGGGCAGGATCTCCAGGGAGTCGAGGCACCGGCTCGGTTCCACCCCACTCACCCCCCTATCCACCCCGACCGGCCGGACGACAGTGCCTCAACGCTGCGCCGGCACGCAAGGGCAGAGACACGAGAGATGCCCTTTAAGATCACTTCGGCCCAAAGAGTGAGAGATCGGGGCGCTAATTGCCGCTCAGACTCGTTTGGGCGAGCCAAGACCCGCGGGCGACGTCCGCGGGCGCCGCAGGCGGGCACCTCAAAATGGCGCCGTCCAAAACCCGGCCCGACGCCACGGGCCAACTTCAGGCGCTCTCCGGACGCAGGCGTGAGCCTCCGCCCGGTGACCGAGGACGCGGAGCTTCGCCCTGAGGCCGATGGTCGCGGGGCGCAGCAGCCGGGCATCTCGAAATCGCGCCGCATGCGCCCCGGCCCGTCGCCCACGGGCGGCATCAGTCGCGCTGCTGCCGCTGGCGTGAGGGGCCCGGAGCCTCGGCCGCCTCCGGGGTCTCCCGCAGCGGCGTCGCGTGGACGGTCGAGAAGCGTGCCAGTTGCACCTGCCCGGCCGCGAACCCGCGCGGCTTCCGGACGTCGGCGCAACGCGCGACGTGCACCGCGACCGAGCCGCCGGCGCGGGCACGCGAATGCCCAGCGGCAAGTGCGGCAGCCAACTGGGCCGTAGCGCGCGGCATCCGCTCGAGCCCGTCTGGATTTCGCACCACGACGTGCGACCCGGAGCTACCCGCGACATGAAGCCAAAAATCACGCGGTGCGGCGAGACGCAGCGTCAATACATCGTTGTCGGCGGCGCTACGACCCACCAGTACCGTCAAGCCATCGGACGAGACGAAGCGTCGCGCGATCGAACGGCCGCGCCAGATGCCCGCCTCGGCATCGCTCGGGCCGGGAGACTCGCGCTCGCGGCTCATGCCGAAGCCTCCGCGCACCACCCCGCGCTCACTCCTCGTGCCGGCACATCAAGGCAGCGCGCCGTTTCCGTCGCCGACGAGCCAGGCCAACGCACCGCCCTCTCACCATCGGCGTCACTCAAGTTGGGTGGGTCGTGCTCACCGCTCACGCCCAAACCTCCACGCAGCA
The DNA here is from genome assembly GCA_005777805.1 of Pseudomonadota bacterium. GTDB lineage: Bacteria > Desulfobacterota > Binatia > UBA12015 > UBA12015 > SXLG01. The sequence continues at coordinate 604 of SXLG01000160.1, read as the reverse complement.
CCCTGCACTCGTCGCTCAGGCCGGGGCCTCGATGCCAGCCGGCCCTCCTGTCGCCAACGACGCGCCCCGGCGCAGCGCCCCAGCCGGCGGGTTCCCGCCAAACCGCCGCTCCTGCGACCCTCAAGCCACGCGCCAGGAGCGACCGTCCTCGGCAATGAGCCGCTCGGCCTCGACCGGGCCCCAGGTGCCCGCGGCGTACTCGGGCAGCCAGCGGGCCCCACTCGCCGCCCAGGCGTCGAGGATACCGCCGACCCAGGTCCACGACGCCTCGACCGCGTCGCGCCGCATGAAAAGCGTGGCGTCGCCCGCCATCACGTCGAGCAGGAGCCGCTCGTAAGCCTCGGGCGAGGACTGTTGGAAAGCGTTGTCGTACTGAAAGTTCATCTCGACCCGCTGGATATCGACCCGACCGCCCGGCTGCTTGCAAGCGATCGAGAGCGAGAGCCCCTCGTCGGGCTGGATGCGCACGACCAGGACGTTGGGCTCGATCCGTTGATTGGCGTCGGCGTGAAAGAGCACCGGTGGTGCGTCCTTGAAGCGAATCGCGACCTCGCTCATCCGATGCGGCAGGCTCTTGCCGGTGCGGATGTAGAACGGCACGCCG
>SXLG01000159.1 GCA_005777805.1 Pseudomonadota bacterium | reverse complement strand
CGATCGCGCCCCATGCGATGAGGTCCGAGACGTACTGCGGCGAGAGCAGATCGAGGAACTCGCTGCCGCAGGGCAGGCCGAGGCGGTTGATGTCGAGGAGGAGCCCGCGCGCAAGCCGCAGCCCGTCGGCGATCGCGAAGCTGCCGTCACGATGAGGGTCGTTGATGAAACCCTTCCAGCCGACGGTGGTGCGGGGCTTCTCGAAATAGGCTCGCATGACGATGACCAGATCGCGTTCGTGGTGCGCTGCCGCCTCGTGCAGCCGGCCGGCATACTCCAGTGCTGCGGCCGCGTCGTGGATCGAGCACGGGCCCACCACCGCGATCAGTCGGTCATCGGCGCCGTGCAGAACCCGATGAACTGCTTGACGACCGCTCGCAACCGCTCTCAGGGCCGTGGCGTCGGCCGGCGCGGCGGCGATGATATCGCGCGGCGGCGGCAGGGGGCGGACGGCGGTGATGCGGAGGTCGTCGGTGTGGTCGTTCATCGTTCGTGTCGGTGGGGTTGTTGCGCGAATGGGCCGGGGCCTGGGGCGAGCCGACCCGCACGCGGGTCGCGGGGGGTTGTCGCCTCTGGGACCGCTCCTGTCCAGCCGGCGGTCGCGATCTGCCGGGGCAGAGACGGGAGGAGGCCTCCCGGACCGCGAAGGTCGAGGCCGAGTGCCGGCAACGGTTCAGGGACCACGCTCTGGCCGTGATCGTGCGGGGGATGGAGCACCACCAAACCGAGCGAGCCAAGCTGATGCTGCGTGCACGTCGGCCCCCGACCAGTGAAGGCCGGGGGCCGACGGAGCCCGGTGGGTCGAGAGCCGTGCGCCGGTTTGGCTCAGGTCAAGTCGGCGATCAGGTCGTTGATCCGAGCCTCGTGGACGGCGAGTTCCTCGAAGATCCGTACGCGCTGGCTCTCGCTGATCCGGACGAGAGTGGTCGCCCAGCTCAGGCGAGTGCGCCATTCCTCGATTGTGGTCAGAGCCTCCAGGAGTCGCAGCTCTGCCAGGCCCGGTTTGCCACGCAGCAGGTTCTTGCGGGTGACTGTCATGGTCCGGGCCAGCGTCAAGAAGCCGCGCGAGAACCAGCGCGGGCTCACCCGCGTGCCCGGCTCCCCACCCACGATCTGGGCGTAGACGGCGCTCTCGATGGCGCGGCAGTGGGCGATCTCGAGCGGCGAGCCCGAGTCCTCGCACTGGCACTCGTTGCCGACGCCGTTCTGATCCTTGTCGCCCTGGAGGAGGTTCGCAACCAGGCCGCAGTTGTCGCACTCGTCGCCGAGTCCGTCGGATTCATAGTCGAGTTGCAGCGGATCGTGGTCGAGGGGGCAGATGTCGCAGGTGTCACCGACAGCATCGCCGTCGAAGTCGATCTGGGAAGAATTGGCCTCGACGGCACAGTTATCACAGACGTTGCCGATCTCATCGCCGTCGCCGTCGGCCTGATCGGCGTTGGCTGCGAGGAGGCAATTGTCGCAAACGTCGCCCGCCTCGTCGCCGTCGCCGTCGGCCTGATCGGCGTTGGCTGCGGCAGCGCAGTTGTCGCAAACGTCGCCGGTTTCGTCGCCATCGGCGTCGGCCTGATCGGCGTTGGCTGTGCCCGGGCAGTTGTCGCAGGCGTCGCCCGCGCCGTCCGAGTCGGCATCGGCCTGGCCGACGTTGTTCAGGAAGGGGCAGTTGTCGGTGACGTCGTCGGCACCATCGCCGTCGGCGTCGCCGTCACAGATGTCGCCCTGCGCATCGGCATCTGCGTTCGCCTGGCCCGGGTTGGCATCGGCCGGGCAATTGTCGCAATCATCGCCGATTCCGTCAGCGTCGCCATCGGTCTGGCTCACGTTGGGATCAGCCGGGCAGTTGTCACAGGCATCGCCGATGAGGTCGCTGTCGGCATCGTCCTGCGTGCCGTTGCCAGTCGCGGCGCAGTTGTCGCAGACGTCGCCGACACCGTCGGTGTCGCCATCGGCCTGGGTGCTGTCTGCCCCGGTCACGCAATTGTCGCAGGCGTCGCCTGGGCCATCGGAGTCGGAGTCGAGCTGTCCCGGGTCGGCCGCCTGCGGGCAGATGTCGCAGGCGGAATCGACGCCATCCCCATCCGGATCCGCCGCGAGATCCGCGTCGGCCGGACAGGAGTCACAGACGTCGCCGATGGTGTCACTATCGGCGTCGGCCTGGTCGTTGTTGGCGTCAGCGGTGCAGTTGTCGCAGGCGTCGCCGAGCAGGTCGCTGTCGGCATCGTCCTGAGTGCCGTTGCCGGTCGCGGCGCAGTTGTCACAGACGTCGCCGACGGCGTCGCTGTCGCCATCGGCCTGATTCGAATTTGCGTCACTGACGCAATTGTCGATGCAGTCGGCGGTCAGGTCGCCGTCGGAATCGGTGTCGGCGGTGCCGCAGCCGCAGGCGCCGGCGGTGGTCTTGAGCGGGTCGGCGTCACAGGCCTCGTTGCAGTCGAGGGCGAGATCGCCGTCGGTGTCGGTGTCGGCGGTGCCGCAGCCGCAGACGCCGGCGGCGGTCTTCAGGGGATCGGCGTCGCAGGCCTCATTGCAGTCAAGGGCCAAGTCGCCGTCTGTGTCGGTGTCGGCGATGCCGCAGCCGCAGGTGCCGGGGGCGGTTTTGAGGGGGTCGGCGTCGCAGGTCTCGTTGCAGTCTGCGCTGGTATCGCCGTCGGTGTCGGTGTCGGCGATGCCACAGCCGCAGGCGCCGACGTCGGTTTTGAGCGGGTCGGCGGCGCAGGAGTCGTTGCAGTCGGCGGTCGAGTCGCTGTCGGTATCGGTGTCGGCGACGCCGCAGCCGCAGGCGCCGACGTCGGTCTTGAGAGGGTCGGAATCGCAGGATTCGTTGCAGTCGAGGGCGAGATCGCCGTCGGAATCGGTGTCGGCGATGCCGCAGCCGCAGGTGCCGGCGGTGGTCTTGAGCGGGTCGGCGTCACAGGCCTCGTTGCAGTCGAGGGCGAGATCGCCGTCGGTGTCGGTGTCGGCGATGCCGCAGCCGCAGGCGCCGGCGGCGGTCTTCAGGGGATCGGCGGCGCAGGAGTCGATGCAGTCGGCGGTGGAATCACCGTCGGTATCGGTGTCGGCGATGCCGCAGCCGCACTGCCCGAGGGCGGTCTTGGCGCCGTCGAGCGGGCAGCCGTCGGAGCTATCGCCAGTGCCGTCGTTGTCGTTGTCTGTATCGCAGACGTCACCCTGCAAGTCGCCATCGACGTTGGCCTGGTCCGTGTTCGCGACGACCGGGCAGTTGTCGGATTCGTTGATGATCTTGTCGCCGTCGGAATCCGCCTCGCAGGCATCGCCCAGCCCGTCACTGTCCGTATCGATCTGATCTGCGTTCGCGCTGAACTGGCAGTTGTCGGTCGCTCCGTCGAGCAGGCCGTCGTTGTCGTCGTCGGTATCACAGACGTCACCACCCTCGGTGCCGTCGTTGTCCTGCTGGTAGGGATTCGCGTCGTTCGGGCAGTTGTCGAAGATGTCTGCAACGCCGTCGCCGTCGCTGTCGACCGCGCGCGGGTCCAGCGCGCTGGCCGGTGCGACCATCAGCGCAAGGGGCAGCAGCAAGGAGAACAACCCGAGTCGGGTACGGCGGCCGAGTAGTGCGAGAGTAGCGAAGGGCTGGACGTTCATTGGTTGCTTCCTTGGGTTGGAGGGTTGGAGCTGGCGGGTTCTGACTCGGGAACGGAATCCTCGGTCGGTGCGTTATCGGGAACCCGGGTCGGCCGTCAAGAGAATGCGCACCGGCTGTCGCCCATTCGTCTACTTTGTCTCGGAATGTGGGATGAGCTGCCTCAGGAAGGACGTTGGATGAGACGAGTCGCGCGCCTCGGGCCACCCTGCGCGACTCCTCCCGGGAATCCGAGAGCCTCGACCCGGCCCGTCGCTAAAGGCCCTGCAACCGGGCGGCGTGCTCGCGGAGCAGCGCTGGCGAGCCGAGCAGGTGGCGATCGAGTGCGGCGCGCTTGAAGAAGAGCTGCACGTCGCACTCGGCGGTGAAGCCGGTGCCGCCGTGCACTTCCGTTGCGGTGCGCACGACCTGGCTCGCCACCTCGGTGAGGTGGGCCTTGGCGTGGGTCGCTGCGAGCGCGGCTTCGTCGGGCAGGTGGTCGAAGGCGTGGGCGGCCCACCACAGCAGCGAGCGCGCTGGTTCGATCGCCGCGGCCATCTCGGCACAGAGATGCTTGACGGCCTGGAACGAACCGATCGTGCGGCCGAACTGCCGCCGCGTCTTTGCCCACTCGACGGCCAACGCGAGCGCGCGATCGGCCGCGCCAAGCGCATCGGCCGCCAGCATGAGCCGGCCGGCATCGATCATGCGGCGGGTCGCCTGTGCCGCTGTGTCCGGTGCCGCGCCGAGCCATTCCGCCACGGGGACGCTACCGAGGACCAGTTCCCCGACCCGGCGCGTGCGGTCGACCGTGACCAGGCGCCGCACCTCGAGTCCGCGCGCGTCGCGAGGCAGCAGCGCCAGCGAGCCGTCCTCGACGGCAATCAGGAAGACGTCGGCGGACTCGGCGTCGATCACGAAGAGAGCCGAGCCCGTGAGCACGCCGCCGTCGCGCCGGATGCCCGCGCCGTCGCGCTTCGAGATGGCCTCGGTCGCCGCAATCCCGATACGCAGCTCGCCTCGCACGATCCGGGGGAGATAGCGCCCTTGCTGTTCCGGAGTACCGGCCGTGCGCAGGGCGACGGGTGCCATCACCGTTGTGCCGAGGAAGGGCAGGGGCGTGGCCCGCGCGCCGACCGTCCAGGCCGCCACGGCGGCGTCGAGCAGGCCGAGACCGCTACCGCCGTGTTCGACGGGCACGAGGATGCCGGTCACGCCAAGGCCGACCACGGCTTGCCAGAGGTCGGGGTCGAAGGCGTCGTCGGCGGCGGCGAGTGCGCGCGCTCGTTGGGTGGGTGCCCGCGCATCCAGCAGTCCGCCAAGCGATTCCTCCAGCAGGAGTTGCTCTGCGGAGAGGCCAAAATCCATGATCAGACGTCTCCGCGGGCTTCCCGCGGCAGACCCAGCCCGCGCTCGCCAATGATATTCTTTTGGATCTGGGCTGTGCCGCCGCCGATGATGAGCCCGAGCGAGAACATCTGCTGGAAGACCCAGAGCCCCCCAGCGCGCTCATGGGGCGAGCGTTCATAGAGCGCGCCGACTTCCCCCAGAAGCTCGAGCGCGGTCGAGGAGATCTGATGCGCCAGTTCGCAGCCTGTCAGCTTGACGACCAGCCCGGCGATGCCCACCGGCTCGCCCCGCAAGCGCGTCGAGAGGAGTCGGGAAGCGTGCCAGCGCGCCGCGAGGACCTCGGCCTGCAGCCGCATGAGTCGGTCACGCACCAGCGGATCCTCGATCAAGGGCCGGTCGTCGCGGGTCTCGGTGCGCGCAAGCCGCAGCAGCGCCTGAAAGAGAGCGTCGATCTGTGCCGCCGAGCCCAGCATGTTGCGTTCGTGCACGAGCGTGGCGTTGGCAATCCGCCAGCCCTCGCCACGTTCGCCGACGATGCTGGCGCGCGGCACACGTACCCCGTCGAAGAAGACCTGGTTGAATTCGGCCTTGCCGGTCATCGTCATCAGCGGCTGCACGCTGATGCCCGCCGAAGCCATCGGAATGAGCAGGTAGGAGAGCCCGGCATGGCGCGGCCGCTCGGGTTCGGTGCGAACGAGGCAGAACATCATGTCCGAGAAGTGCGCCGACGTGGTCCAGATCTTGTGGCCGGTGACGACGAAATCATCCCCCTCGAGTACGGCGGAGGTGCGCACGTTCGCCAGATCACTGCCGGCCTCGGGCTCGGAGTAGCCCTGGCACCAGACCATCTCGCCGCGGAGGGTCGGGCCGACGTAGCGCCGCCGCTGTTCCTCGGTGCCGTGCTCGAGCAGCGTGGGCACGAGCATGTCGGGCCCCTGACCGCCGATACCGCGCGAGATGCCGGCGCGAGCGAACTCTTCGTCGATCACGATACGCGCCAGCGGATCGGGCGGGGCACCGAAGCCGCCGTACTCGCGCGGCACATTGCGCGCCGCGTAGCCCCGCTCGATCAGCAGAGCTTGCCAACGGCGGACGCGCTCATCGGGGCGCCCACCGAGTCCGATCGCGCCGAGCGGCGCCTGGGTTCGGTGCTCCTCGACGAAGGCGCGCACCTCGCGGCGCAGGGCTTCGGCTTCCTCTCCGTAGCTGAGATCCATCGGCGTCGACCCTCTGCGCGGAGCACCTACGCAGCCGTCGAGGCCGCCGCCAGTCACGGGGCATGACCTCGCGTGGGCTTACGTCGGCTGTGCGGGCTGCGTCGCCGGCCGTTGCGGCGATCCGCGGGTGTTCGGGTTCAGTCGCGCGCATCCGGTCGGTGGCACCGAACGCGTCCACGGTGGCCGCGGCGGCGACGCGACGACGAATCAGGTGCCTCGCATTTCCGTGGCACCGAGCGCGCACGCGGTGGCCGCGACGCCCCGCGCGGTGGCACGGTGCCGCACCCGCATGCCGGCCGGTTGCACCGAGCGCGCGCTCGGCCGCGGCGGCCGCACGCGGGTCGCGGGAGGAACGGGAGCGCGGCCGACCGTGCATAGGGCGAAAGCTGCTCGGCCTCCGGCCGCATGTGGGTCGCGGGATGAGCGGGAACGCGGCGGCTCTTGGCGGGCCCTGCGGCGGCGATTCGACCGCAGCGGCCCGGCAAGGCTAGATGGCGGACAATGGCTTTCCCTCATCTCGGATTGATCTTCGGTGGTATCGCCCTGGTCGCGATGGCTGCGTGTGGCAACGTCTCGTCGTCCCCTCCGACCGAGCCCCTCTGCGAGGCGGACCCAGGGAGGGCATCGGCTCTGGCGAGCGTGCCCGAACTCGCCGACCGGCCGCTGCCGGACTGGTACGCCGACGCCAAGCTCGGGATCATGATCCATTGGGGCCCGTTCGCGATCCCGGCCTGGGCCGAGCGCACGCTCGATCCGGAGGTGATCTTCACCGACCCGACCGATCCAGATTATTTCCTGACGCCGCGTGGAGTCGAGCGCTTCCTCAGCCACAACCCCTACAGCGAGTGGTACTGGAACTCGATCTCGATCCCCGGCAGTGGTGCTTCGGAACATCACGCCGAAGCGTGGGGCGAGGGTTTCCCCTACGAGCGCTTCGGCCCGATGTTCGTCGACGGGCTTGCGGGCTGGGACCCGGACGAGTGGGCGCAGCGCTTCCGTAGCGCGGGCGCGCGTTACGTCGTGCTCGTCAGCAAGCATCATGATGGCTACACGCTCTGGCCGAGCGCGGTCGAGAATCCCTACCGCTCTGCCTGGGCCTCGCCACGCGACGTCGTCGGTGAACTCTCGCAAGCCGTCCGCGGGCAGTGTCTCAAGATGGGCCTCTATTATTCGGGCGGCATCGACTGGACCTTCACGGCGCCGCCCTTCGCCACGTTCCTCGATGCCCTGCGCTTGACGCCTGCCGAACCGGCCTATGCGCGCTACGTCGACGCGCACTGGCGCGAGCTGATCGAACGCTATCGCCCGTCGGTCCTGTGGAACGACATCACCGCACCACCGGGGACCGATCCCGAAGCGCTCTTCCACGAGTACTACGCCGCCGTGCCCGACGGTGTCGTGAACGATCGCTGGGCGGCGGCGACAGCGGGGCTGCACCGCGACTTCGCGACCGCCGAGTTCAGTGGTCGCGCCGACATCGACCCCGAGAAGTGGGAGGCGGTGCGCGGCATGGGCCGCGGCTTTGGCTACAACCGTAACGAGCAGCGCGAGGATTACGGCCCGCCCGCGAAGTTCATCCATCTTTTGAGTGACGTGGTTTCGAAGAACGGCAACCTGCTGCTCAACGTCGGCCCGCGCGCCGATGGCTCGATCCCCGAGGAGCAGCAGGCGATTCTCGACGGTCTCGGCGACTGGCTCGCGATCAACGGTACGGCCATCTACGGCACGCGGCCCTGGCAGCGGTTTGGTGGTTTGACGGATGGCGGCCTGCCCGTGCGCTTCACCTGGAATGCGGCGCGCGACACACTCTACGCGATCGTGTTGGGTCGGCCCGCGGGCCAGGAGGTCACCCTGCTCGATCTGGCTCTGACGCCTGCCGACGTCCACCTGCTCGGGGCCGACGGCGCGCTCGAGTGGGAGGCGGCGACCGACGGCCTGCGCCTCCAACTCCCAAGCTCGCTGCCCGAAGCGGCCGCCTACGTCTTCGCGCTGGCGGGCGCGGACGGGCCCTAGCGCTGGCGCCGGAACGACCGGCGAACGGGCCGCCTCATTGCGGAGGTTCCGAATGATTTATGTGGATTTGTCCTCTTGGTACCGCGCAGCCTGGCTCCGGCTGGCGCGGGGGGTTGCATCGGGGGGATTCGTCCTCGCGCTGGCGAGTCCGGGGGGCGCCTTCGAGGTCACGTCCTGCGACGTGCTGGTTCCGCGCGGCGAGATCGGCGAGTTGCGCCAGAATCTCTCCTGCAGCCATACGGTTGCGCATTGCGCCGACAGCCCGGAGATCCTCTGTGCCGATCCCGGGCCCGGGGTCGGGCCGGGCTGCCCGCGCGGGCCCTGTGTCAATCGCGCTATTCAGCTTGCCGACCGGGCGACGCTGCGCCTGAACGGTCACGAACTTCGCGGGGGCAAGGTTGGGGTTCTGTGTCGCGACCGCTGCAGCGTCGAGGGCGGCGGTGGACTGATCGCGGATGCGGACGTCGGCATCCGGCAGTGGTCCCATCGGACCATGGCGGTGCGCGATCTGCGCTTCGAGAACAACGGCTGGGCCATCAATGCGGCCTACTTCGCGCGCCGGACGACACTCACCAACGTCAGCGTGCACGACGGATCGGGGATCTATGCGCCGAACCTGCATGCGACAAGACTCGAGATCGTCGATCTAGCTGGCTGCGGCCACGGGCCGTTCATCGCGGCCGACCGTCTGCGCGGGTCGGAGATCTCGACCCCCTGGGTCTACGTGGAGCGCGGCCTCGACGTCACCGGTCTCACCGTCGTGGCGGAATGCGGTACGGGACTGGTGGCGCCACGTGGCCGGGTGCGCCTCGTGGATTCGGTTCTCTCCGGTGCGACGGTGGCGGATATCGCGACCCGGGTGCAGCCCGAACTCTCGAATACAGTGTGCGACCGCAGCGCTCGGCTCGACCGGGACGGCGAATTGACCGGCGCGACCTGGGGCGTGTGCGGACTCGATAGCTCCCCCGCGGCGCGCTGATTCCTGCCGCGCGAGCGGGGGCGGCGCTGGCTCCGGCAAGAGGGCCGAGGCGGGGCGCTCAGCGCCAGGAGCCTCGACGAGGTTCAGTTCCGGGCAAATGGGGAGCCGGTAGAGGCCCGGGCCGCAGCGCTCAGCGTCCGATCAGGCTGCGTAGCCAGCGTCCGAGTCGGAGCGCGCGGCTGCTCAGCAGGACCTCGATCACCTGGGTCTGACGCGCGATCTCGGCGTCAAGTTGACGCACGCTCGCGTGACGCTCGGCCTCGCTCGCCCCGAGCGCCCGCGCCAGTGCGAGCGCATCCTGTCGGAGCCGCCAGAGCAGGCGTTCGTAGTCGTGCACGAGACGAGGGCGGGCCGCGTCGGAGCGGCGCAGGCGCATCGCCCAGGCGTTGATCGGCGAGCCGTCGAATTCGACGTCGCGCACGAAGCCCCGCTCGGCGAAGAGTGTGGCCCAGATTTCGGGCTCCTGCACGTTCAGGTGTGTCGGTTCGTCGCGGTCGAGCGGGCTCGACGAGAAGACGATGTCGTCGGTGTGCGCGCAGAGGTTGTCGATGACGCGGAGACCGTCCTCGGCGGTGAGGTGCTCAACGACCTCGATGCACACGATGAGGTCGTAGCGCCGGCCCAGAGGTTCGGTGGCCTGGGCCAGTCGACAGAAGGCACGCATCGCCGGTGCGACCTGGCCCAGGGCGTCTTCCGCGATATCGAGGCCCCTGGCGTCGACGCCGCGCTCGCGCAGGGCCTCGACCAGGAGCCCGCTCGCGCAGCCGACATCAAGCACCGAGCCGGGGCGGATCTGCGCGACCAGGCGCTGCGCGATAGCGCCAAAGAATTCGAGCCACACCTGCTCGCGTCCGTAAGGCTCGCCGCAGTGAGAGGCGTAGTAGTCCGCATCGTAGAGCCCGCCGGCCGAGGGCGCCGGCGCGGGAGTCTGGGTGGTGGGGCGCACCTCCGCCACGCTGCTCAACTCCGCCGCGCGGCGTCGAGCGCGACGACGGCACAGCTCGGCCGCTCGGGGGTGGCCTCGGGGTGGAACCAGCGGAACCAGAGCCGGCCCTGCGCGTGCCCCTGCGTGCTGAGCCAGTTCGGGTGCCCGGGGTCGCTGGCGGCAATCACGATTTCCCAGGAGCCGTCAGGCTCGTAGTGGATCTGCATTCCGTTCAAGGTCACGCGGTCGTAGTCGTAGTTGTAGGTGTGCAGGAAGGGGTTCCACAGGCACAGATTCCAGAAAGCACATGCGGGCGAGCGGCCGCGGACGCGCAGAGCTTCGTTGGCTCCGAGGGCGAACGAGCCCATCGCGTAGGCGGCATCTCCGGCGGCCCAGCCGAAGGTCTGCTGTGGCACGGGGTAGGGCGGATCGACCGAGTTCGGCTCGCCGAGCGCGAGTGGGGTGATCTTGGCTTGTTCGCCGATCCAGGTCGCGACCGCACCGAGCCGCCGCGCGAGTTCTGCGTCCGAGAGGTTGGGGTCGCCCGCGCCGTCGAGGCATTCGATCTGCCAGTCCATGCGCCGGCCGCTGCAAGGGTCGGCGAGGTAGTCGCGGGTGATCGCGCACACGGCGTCGGGTTCGAGCCGGATCCAGGCGCCGGGGTGCTCGCGCGGCGAGAGCACGATCTCCACGTGGCCGTCCGCGCTGGGGACGAGATCCCGTCCACTTGCCGAGCCGACGATACGCTCGGAGTAGCGGCCATCGTCCGGCCCGCCGTAGACCGTGAGCGAGAAGTAGACCGCATCGCCCGGCCGGGCGCGTACGCGGTAGGTGCGGCGCGGGTCGATCGGCACGTACTGGTAGAAGGCATCGGCGTTGTCGCCGCCCCATTTTTTGTAGGGGCCGATGATGTCGACGAAGCGTGGCTTCTGGCTGTCGGCCCACAGGAAAGCGTCGCAGCCGACTTGCAGGATGGTGAAGATCCAGCGGTAGGCTTCGAGCCGGGCACGTTCGTCGGGGAGTGCCGGATCGCCACCCGAGAAACGCTCCTCCAGGGTGCCGAGCAGGCCGAGCAGTCGGCGCACCGCGTTGGCGCTGGCGTTGCCGGGGCCGGTCTGGTCCGCGTCGTCGCGCGTCGCTGTCATTGGCGTGCCCGTGGCGCATATGGCGTCGCGACTTGCCGACCGCTCTGGGCAGCGCCGCCGCGCGCCGCTGTCCCCGACAGGCCGGCGGCGTGCACCGCGAGGCTCGCGCTGCCGCCCTCGTTTTGCGTGCTCATGGGTCGGCACGCTAGTCGGCAAGCGTGACGACTGCACGGCCGGCGCCGGTCCATATCGACGATTACGCCCAGCCCCGCTTCTCGCCCGAGGTTGCGGCGATCCGCGAATCGGTGATTCCGCTCGCCGCCGAGCTCAGGCTCGAAACCGGCCCGCTGCTCGCTGCGGCTGGGGCTGCGACCGGACTCGACGATTTCGGTGCCCCCGATTTCGAGCGTCGTCTCGACCTCCTGCTGCGCGCGCTGCGCGAGCAGGCCGGCCTCTCGCCCTTTGGCGTGGTCAGCAACCACACCTTCATCCTCGGGCTGCTCGAGAGCCGGCTGCGGATCGAGGACCTGCTGCGGCGCCATCCCGAGATCGAGCAGGTGCCGCTCGAGCGCCCGATCTTCATCGTTGGCCTGCCGCGCACCGGCACGACCCACCTGCACAACCTGATCTCCGCCGACCCGACGCTGCGCTCGCTGCCCTACTGGGAAAGTCTCGAACCGGTCCCGCCGGCAAGCGAGCGCGGCTGTCTGCCCGACCCGCGCCGCGCCCGGACGCAGCTCGCGGTCGACTGGATCGACGCCGTCATGCCGCTTTTCAAGCGCATGCACGAGATGACGGTCGATCATGTGCACGAGGAGATCCAACTCCTGGCGATCGACTTCTCGTCGATGCTCTTCGAATCGACCGCCTACGTGCCGGCGGTGCGCGACGACTATCAGGCCCGCGACCAGACGCCGCATTATCGCTACCTGCGGCGCATCCTGCAGATCCTGAGCTGGTTCGATCTCGAGCAGGAGCGGGCGGCGGGGAGAGTGGCACCTGAGCCACGCCGCTGGGTGCTCAAATCGCCCCAACACAGCGAGCAGCTTCCGGTGTTGGCGCGGGTCTTTCCCGACGCGACGTTTGTCGTCACGCACCGCGAGCCGGTCGCCGTCACGGCCTCGGTGGTATCGATGATCACCTACGGCGCGCGCATGAGCGTGGAGCATCCCGACCCGATGCTCTACGGCCGCTACTGGGCGGCGCGGGTCGAGGACCTGCTGCGTGGCTGTGCGCGCGACCGCGATGTTCTGCCTGCGGCCCGGACGATCGACGTCCGCTTCGACGACTATATGCGCGACGACATCGCGATGGTCGAGCGCGTCTACGAGGTCGCGGGCCAGCCCTTCACGGAGGCGACTCGCGCCGCGATGCAGAGCTTCATGGCGAAACACCCGCGCGGCCGCCACGGCACGATCATCCAGAGCCTCGCCGACTTTGGTCTCGACCCCGCCGAGCGGCGCCGGGCGCTCGCCTTCTATGCCGAACGCTTCGGCGTCGGTTGACCCCCCGAGCCGCCCGCCCTCGGGGAGCGGACCCTCTTGGCTCGGCCCCGGGCGGCGGCGGGCCGCTGATGTTGACCCGGATCGGAGTGCGAGAAGGGGGACTTGAACCCCCACGGGTGTTACCCCACTAGCCCCTCAAACTAGCGCGTCTGCCAATTCCGCCATTCTCGCAGAGAGTGCGCACGCTGCTTAACAACCGGCTCCGCACCGGCAAGGCCGCGCGGCGCTCGGCGCGGCTTGCATCCGAAGCAGGTCTTCCACCACGCCGAGGAAGCCCCGCACGCGTCGCCCGCGCGGACCATGCAGTCTCACCGCCCTCAGCGTGCAGCGAGGCGGAAGTCGGCCCGTGAGGCGGCGAAGGTCGCCTGGCAGCGGTGGCGCAGATCGGTTTCATAGAGCACGTCGATCGCCGTCATGGCCAGGGCGCGCGCGCCGTCGAGGGCCGCGGCATCGCCGAGTTCGGATCCGGCCCAGTGCGCGAATTCGGCGTTGTGAATCGTGCAGCTTGCCGGGGCGGCGGCGAGCATCGGGTGGATCGAGGGCACGCGGTGGCTCACGTTGCCCATATCGGTGCTGCCGAGCGCCCCCGGCGGCATGCGCTCGAGCGGCAGAAAGGTCCGGCCGAGCGACTCGGCATTGCGCTGGAAAGCCTCGGCGAGCGGCCAGCAGGGGTTCAGTTCGAGGTAGCGCAATGCATCCCAGCGCACTTCGACCGAGGCGCCGGTCGCGCTGGCGCCGGCGTGGAAGCAGGCCTCGACCCGCGCCTCCAGGTGGACCAGCGCGCGTGCATCACGAGCCCGGACGTTGAAGCGGCCGGCACTGCGTTCGGGCACGATATTAGGTGCCTGACCGCCGTCGGTGATGATGCCGTGCACGCGCTCGGTGCTGCGGATGTGCTGCCGCAGGGCCGCGATGCCCTGGTAGGCCAGCACGAGGGCATCGAGGGCGTTGACGCCGGCGTGCGGCATGGCCGAGGCGTGCGCGGCGCGGCCATGGTATTCGACCTCGACCTCGGCGAACGCGACGCAGGGCATGGTGGCGAGGTTCACGCCCGCCGGGTGGATCATCATCGCCGCGTCGAGACCGTCGAACGCGCCACGGCGCGCCATGAGTTCCTTGCCGCCGCCCTTCTCCTCGGCCGGCGTGCCGAGCAAGCGCACGCCACCGGGGAGATCCGGCGGCAAGACGCGGGCGAGTGCCAGCATCGCACCCAGCGCCGAGGTCGCGATCAGGTTGTGGCCGCACGCGTGGCCGATTCCCGGCAAGGCGTCGTACTCGGCGATCAGCGCCACCTGGGGGCCGCCGCTGCGGCCAGGGCGCGACTCGAAAGCGGTCTCGAGTCCGAATGCGCCGCGCGTGCACGGCAGTCCCGCGGCCTCGATCTCGCCGGTGAGCAGAGCGGCGGCGCGATGTTCGGCGAAGGCGAGTTCGGGAGCGGCGTGAATCTGGCGCGACACCGCGATCAGACGCTGGGCGAGCGCATCGACCGCGGCGCACGCCGCGGCCTTGAGGCCATCCCGTGTCGGCGAGGTCGTCACGTGGCGATCGTGCCAGACGGCACGGCCGGCACAAGCCGCAGACGTTCCCCACGTCCGTCGAGTCTCGCGCCGGGCCGGATACGGCGTTCAGAGCGGGTCGAGCCAGCGTTGTTTGCCGCGTGCGCCGCCGTCGAGCACTGGCGTCACGCCGGATGCGGCGTTCAGCGCGAGCGCGAGTCAGGGTTGTTTGTCGCGCGGGCCGTCGTCGAGCCTTGGCGTCGCGCCGGCCGCTGTGTCAAGCTCAGGGCGCGGCAGCGGCTGGAGCCGTTTTGCTGGCAGCCGCGCCGGCACTTGCTGCTGCGGCCGGCTTGGCCGCGGGCGCGTCCGTTGCCGGCTTGGCCGATACGGCCGCGGGAGCAGTGGCGCTCGGGGCATCCTTGTCGGCTGTGGCCGCGCCGGAGTCCGCGAGTGCTCCGGCCGGGTCTGCCTTCGCCGTGTCGGCCGGCCCGGCAACCGATGCCGCCACGCCCGCCGACGGGAGCGGTGCCGGCTCGGTCAAGGCCGGCGGCTCCACGGGGGTATCGTCGAGGATCGATTCGGTGAGATTGCTGGTGGTGCTCCAGGTCAGAAAGATCGACGTCAGCATGAAGACGGCTGCGGTGCCGGTGGTGAGCCGCGTCAGCAGGTTCCCCGCGCCGGCCGAGCCGAAGATCGTCTGGCTCGAGCCGCCGAAGACCGCTCCCGCGTCAGCGCCGCGGCCCGTCTGCAGCAGCACGACGGCGATCAGGAAGAGACAAGCCAGCACGTGGATGATTGTAACTGCGATTGACATGATTCAGGCCTCGAATTCGACGATGCGGGCGAAAGCCTCGACCTCGAGACTCGCGCCACCGACCAGGGCACCGTCGATGTCGGCCTGAGCCATCAGGCCATCGACGTTGTCCGGTTTCACGCTGCCACCGTAGAGGATCCGCATCTGTTTTGCAGGCTGCCCGAGCCGACCCACGCAGGCCCGGAGTGCGGCGTGAACCTCCTGCGCCTGCGCCGGGCTCGCCACGCGGCCGGTGCCAATCGCCCAGATCGGTTCGTAGGCGAGCGTCACCTGGTCGGGCCGCGCCAGCGCGAGGCCTTCGAGCGCGGCCCGGGTCTGGCCCTCGACGACCGCCACGGTGTGGCCGCCGTCGCGTTGCGCCAAGGTCTCGCCGACGCAGAGAATGACCCCGAGGCCCTGCGCCAGAGCCGCTTCGAGCTTGCGTCGGATCTGGGCATCGTCCTCGCCGAAGATCTCGCGTCGCTCGGAATGGCCGAGGATCACGTGACTTACGCCGAGGTCGGCGATCATCGCCGGCGAGATCTCGCCGGTATAGGCACCGCGGGCTTCGTGGAAGCAGTTCTGGGCGGCAACACGCAGACTGGTGCCGGCGGCGAGCCGGGCCACCGCGTCGAGAGCGGTGAAGGGCGGCGCCACCAGCACCTCGCGCGTCCCCGAGGCGAGCTGCCCTTGCAGCCGGCCGAGCAATCCCTCGACCAGCGACAGCGCCTCGGCTCGCGTGCCGTGCATCTTCCAGTTGCCGGCGAGCAGCGGTCTGCGCGGTGTGGTCATGCCCGGTCTCCCCTTGGTCAATCCAGCGCGGCCACGCCGGGCAGGAGCTTGCCCTCGAGGAACTCGAGCGAAGCGCCGCCACCGGTCGAGACGTGCGTCAGTTGTGCGGCCACGCCAGCCTTGTGCACCGCCGCCACCGAGTCGCCGCCGCCGACCACCGTGACGGCCTCGCGTGCCGTCGCAACCGCCTGCGCGATCGCCAGCGTGCCGCCGGCGAATTCGTTGATCTCAAAGATCCCCATCGGGCCGTTCCACAGGATCGTCTTCGCCCGCGCGATCTCCTCGGCGTAGCGGCGGCGGGTCTCGGGGCCGATGTCGACGCCGAGCCAGCCGGCACTGATCGCGCCGCGGCAGACCTCGGTCGTCGCCCCGGCGCGCGGTGCTTCGGCCACGACGTGGTCGCTCGGCACGAGAAGCTTGACACCACGCTCCCCGGCGCGGGCGAGCAACTCGCGGGCGAGGTCGAGCTTGTCGTTCTCGCAGCGCGACGCGCCGATCTCCGTGCCTTGCGCGGCGAGGAAGGTGTAAGCCATCGCGCCACCGATCAGCAGGGTATCGACGCGCGGCAGCAGGTTGTCGATCACCGTGATCTTGTCCGAGACCTTGGCGCCGCCGAGGATCGCCACGAAGGGCCGCTGCGCTCCGGCGAGCAGGGCGCCCAGGTGGTGCAGCTCGTCGCGCATGAGCAGCCCGGCGGCCCGCTCGGCGATCAAGGGAGCCATGCCGGCGGTCGAGGCGTGGGCGCGGTGCGCTGCACCAAAAGCATCGTTGACCCAGACATCGGCGAGCCGCGCCAGCTGCAAGGCGAAGGTCGGATCGTTCTGCTCTTCCGCGGCATGGAAGCGCAGGTTCTCGAGCAGCAGGACCTCGCCCGCTTGCAGAGCCGCGACGCGGGCCTCGACCTCCGGCCCGACGCACTCGGACGCGAACGCGACCGGCCGGCCGAGCAACTCGCTGAGTCGCGTTGCGACCGGCCGCAGGCTCAGCTCGGGGTCGGGCCTGCCCTTGGGTCGCCCGAGGTGCGAGGCCAGCACCACGCGGGCGCCGCGTTCCAGCGCGAGCCGGAGCGTGGGCAGACTGGCGCGGATGCGAGAATCGTCGGTGATACGACGCGCCACGCCCGTGCCCTCGGTGGGCACGTTATAGTCGACCCGCACGAACACGCGCTGGCCGGCAAGGGGTACTTCCTCGATGGTCCGCATTGCGCGGCGAGCCCTCAGAGGCGAGTGCCGATGTGACGGATCACGTCCACCATGCGGTTCGAGAAGCCCCATTCGTTGTCG
>SXLG01000158.1 GCA_005777805.1 Pseudomonadota bacterium | reverse complement strand
GATGCCGCGCAAAATTTCGCGCGTGCCGCCGCGCAACGAAAACGAGGGCGCATTCTGCACGAGATGGGCGAGCGCGCGCTGGTAGGGCCGCGCCGTCGCGTCGGCACATGGCGGCAACGCGATCAGTTCCTGGGCAAGCTCGGGCAGCTCCTGCTCGAAGATCGCGCCAAGGTCCTTGATGACGCTTGCCTCGAGCTGCGGGTTCCTACCCTGCGCGAGGAGAGCTGCGACCGAGATCGACATGCCGCGCAGGGTCGCAAGGCGAGCGACCCGCCGGCCGATCTCGACGTGAGCGCGTTCGGTTGCCGTGGTCGCCGCGGCGCCGTCAGCGAGTTCGCGCAGCAGCTCGACCAGCAGCGGATGGCACGAGAGGACGCGCTCGGGCCCGCTGCGTTCGTAGGCCAGCTCGGCCATCACCTGTCCCCAGCCCCCACCTTCCTCGCCGACCAGACTCTCCGCGGGAACGTGCGCATCCTCGAACGTGACCTCACAGAAATGCTCGACACCCCCGAGATCGCGGATCGGCCGGATGCCGATGCCCGGCGTCCGCAGCGGCACCACGAGCTGCGAGAGCCCCTCGTGGCGGTGTTCGCCGGCAGGCCGCGTCCGGAAGAGTCCGATCATGTAGTCGGAGAGATGGGCGCCGCTGGTCCAGACCTTGGTGCCGTCGAGCCGCCAACCCTCGGCCGTACGCGTGGCACGGCTGCGCACCGAAGCGAGGTCCGAGCCGGTGTCGGGCTCGCTCATCCCGATGCAGAAGAAGATCTCGCCACGGGTGAAGCGCGGCAGGAGATCGAGCTTCTGCGCCTCGGTGCCGTAGCGCAGCAGCAGCGGGCCACTCTGGCGATCGCCCATCCAGTGCAGGCCGACGGGCGCACCCGCAGCAAGCATCTCTTCGATCAGGACGTAGCGCTCGAAAGCACTGCGCTCAGCGCCGCCGTAAGGTCGCGGCCATGTCAATCCAAGCCAGCCGCGCGCCGCCACCTTCCGGCTGAATTCGCGATCGACGCCCATCCAGGTACGCGCCCGGAGTTCGGCCGGGAAGTCGCGCAGTTCCTCGGCGAGGAACTCGCGCACCTCTTGCCGCAGCTCACCGGCGGACGCCGGCAGCCGCGCGTACTCGAAGCGAAAGCCCATGCCCGACCGGGCCATAGCCCCCGCCACCGCCCGACGCAGCCAGCGCGACGAGCCACCCCAACTGCGCGCCTGCGCCCCCCAGGACCACCGCGAGGAGCCATCGCAACTGCGCGCCTGCGCTCCCTCACCAGCGCCGCCCAGGACCACCGCGACGAGCCACCCCAACTGCGTGCCTGCCCTTCCTCACCACCGCCCCCCACGACGACGAGCGCGCGGCTTCACCCGGCCGATCGCAGCGGCTAGGGAGGACTCGACGGAGGACCTATGGGCGACATTCTCGATCTCGGGGAGCGGGCCTGGCAGGGGGAGCTCGAGGGCACGCAAGTCCATCCGGGCAACGCGTTCGTGGGCTTCGAGGAACTCGCGAGCGGGCTCGGTTTCATGTCGGCGTTCTCGAATGTCGCCACCGTCGACACGGACGAGGGTCTCGTCTTCCTCGACACCTCGAGCTTCTTTCATGCGGCCCAGCTCCACGCAGGCGTGCGGCGCTGGTCGCCCAAACGGGTCCACACAGCGGTCTACACGCACGGTCACGTCGATCATATCTTTGGTCTCATGCCCTTCGAGCAGGAGGCGCGCGAACGCGGCGAGCCGCCGACGCATGTCATCGCGCACGAGAGCTGCCCCGAGCGCTTCGAGCGCTATCGCCTGACCGGTGGTTTCAACGGTTTCATCAACGCCCGTCAATTCGGGTTTGGCGAGCCGACCTTCCCGAGGAAGTTCCGCGAGCCCGACGAGACCGTACGCGACAGCCACGTGCTGGATGTGGGCGGCTGTCGCATCGAGCTGCGCCACGATCGCGGCGAGACCGACGATCACCTCTGGGCCTGGCTCCCGGAGAGGCGCGCTCTCTACACCGGCGACCTCTTCATCTGGGCCTCGCCCAACTGCGGCAATCCACAGAAGGTTCAGCGCTACCCACGCGAGTGGGCACGGGCTCTGCGCCGCATGATGGAACTCGGCGCCGAGCTGCTGATGCCGGGTCACGGCCCGCCGATCCTCGGCGCGGCCCGCGTCCGTCAGGCACTTGACGAGAGCGCGCGCCTGCTCGAGACCATCGTCGAGCAGACGCTGCGCTTCATGAACGAGGGCGCCCGGCTCGACGATGTGCTGGCCGGTGTGCAGCTCCCCGAGGATCTGCTGGCACGTCCCTACCTCCGGCCGACATACGACGATCCACGCTTCATCATCCGCAATCTGTGGCGCCTCTATGGCGGCTGGTGGGACCAGAATCCGGCACATCTGTTGCCGGCGCCCGAGCGCGATCTGGCACGCGCTATTTCAGACCTTGCTGGCGGGGCCGCGGCCCTCGCGCGGGCAGCCCACGCACAGGCCGAAGGCGACCGACTCGACCTCGCCTGTCATTTGGTCGAATTCGCACTGGCCGCCGACGCCACAGCACCCGGCGTGCGCGAGAGCGCAGCCGCGATCTACACGGCCCGCGCGCGCCGCGAGTCGAGCCTGATGGCGAAGGGCGTCTTTCGCGCCGCCGCGCGCGAGGCCGGCGGCGCCTGATCCAACGCCTCCGCACTGCCCATGGCCGACACCACCCCGCACCAACCGAGCTCGACCCGATCCATCCTGACCTGGCGCCAGCGCGCCGGCTTGGCGGCGCTGGGCTGCGCGGTCGCTCTCGTCGTTGTCGAGGGCGGTCTGCGCCTCGGCGGCTGGCTCCTCCTCGAGCGGCAGCACGGTCTCAATCCCGCTGGCCGCTCTGATCCCGGCACGGTCTCCATCCTTTGCCTTGGCGAATCGACCACGGCACTCGGCGGCAGGGACGCCTACCCCCGCCAGCTTGAGCGCCTGCTCGAACGCGCCCGGCCCGGCACCGACTTCGCGGTCGTCAACGAGGGCATCGCCGCAACCACCACGACACGGATCCTGGCCCGCCTGCCGGAGCTGCTCGAGCGGCATCGTCCCGACGTGGTGGTGGCCATGATGGGCGTCAACGACCACAGATTCTTTGCAGAGCGGGATGCCGACGGCGAGGAGCCGTGGTGGCAGCGGCTCGCGCGCTCGCTGCGCGTGGGCAAACTGATCCGGTTCTGCACCGAGCAGCTCGCGCGCCACCTCGGCGTGAGGACGCCCGCGCCGCCGCCGCCCGGAACCGATGGCCGTGGGGCCGGACTCGGTGGGCTCTTCGTCGCGGCGGCCGAGCGCGCCGCACGCGAGGGCATCACGCCCAGGACCGCCCTGACCGAACTGCTCAACCAGATGGAGGGAGAGCTTGCCGCCGCGCCCGACGACCACCGCACGCGCGGCGAGCTGGCGATGGCCTGGGCAACGGCCGGCCGACTCGACCGGGCCCGGGCCCTGATCGAGCAGGCGCCCGAGGGCGCCCGCGTCGGCGTGGCAGCGCGCGCGTGGGTGGCCGAGCGACTGCTCGATCAGGCCGGCAGGAACGAACGCCGGGACGCGCGAGACGCGGCCAGAGCGCAGCTCGAGGCCGCCCGCGCGCTGGTGCCGGAGGCCCAGGCCGAGCTGCTGCGCCAGCGCATCACCACTGCGCTCCAGGGTCTCGCCGCCGCTCCTGCTACTCTGGATTTGACCAGGCCCTCGAGCGCCGGCCAGTTCCCGCCAGTGACGGGCGAGAACTACCGCCAGATGGCGGAACTGCTCGCGGCGCGGGGCGTACCGCTGGTGGCCGTCCAGTACCCGCTGTGGCCGGTCGAGCCGCTCGCGGCCATGCTGGAGGGTCAGGCAGGCATTGTATTGGTCGAGAATCGGGCCAACTTCATCGGGCAACTTGCAGGGGCGGACTACGCGGAGCTGTTCGATGACCGGTTTGCCGGTGACTTCGGGCACATGACGCCACGCGGAGCCGGTGTTCTGGCCGCCGGCGTGGCCGAGACACTCCTTGCGCGCGTCCTTCCGCCGCGGCCAACCGCGTCTCCAGGATCGATCGCGCAGCACGCGGCGCAGAGTGACAGCCGGAGGCATCAAGCCGCCGCGCATGGCGGCCTCAGTGCCGCGGCGGGCGGCCCGTGACGAAGAAGACGCGGTGATGGACGTGCAGCGGCTCGTCTGCAAAGCGCTCGGCGAGCATCGCGGCATGGGCCGCATCAAAGACTGCCACCGCCGCAGGCGAGAGACTCGCCCCGACGCCCGCGCTGGCGCGGATGCGGCCGCGCCATGCGGCATGGCTGTAGAGCACATCCTCGTCGAACGAGCGGCTACGCAGGTCGAAGAAGCCGGCGGCGGCAAGGTCGGCGAACCAGAGTCCGTATAACCCGCTGCCCCCGTGGAGGAGCCACCGTGGGTTGTGCTGCCGGATGAGCTGCTCGGTCGCCTCGACGACGTTGCCTGGCAGCGGAATCCAGTCGAAGTGCGCGATCACGAGCAGGCCGTCGGGCCGCAGAAGGCGACGGCACTCCCGCGCCGCGCGTGGTCGATCGAACCAGTGCCAGCACTGACCGGCGCTGACGAGATCGGCGCTCGCGGCCGCCAGTCCCGTCTCCTCCGCAGTGGCACGGCGGAAGTCGATCGCCAGCGCATCGGCGCGCGCCAGCCGCCGCGCTTCGTCGAGCATTGTATCTGAAGGATCGATCCCGATCACGAGCGCACCGCGTGCGGCGAGTCCCCGCGCCAGCGTTCCGGTGCCGGTGCCGAGATCGATCGCATGGCGCCCCGCGATCGCGATGCCCTCGCCCCCGAGGGCATCGTAAAAACTCGGCGGGAAGCCGGCCCGATGCGTGCCGTAGTCGTCCACCGTTCTTCCGAAATCAATCTTCACCACCCCTCCTCCCGCGTGATGCCGACCCGGTGGCGCGAGTGAGCCGGCTCCGGCAGGCCATGACGGCACGCTTCAGAACGTCATCTGCACACCGCCGGTGAAGTTGCGCCCGGGCAGCGGGGCGATGTCCTTCAGGAACGACGCCGCATCCCGGGCCTCGGCATCGAGCAGATTCATGATCGCGAAGAAGAGGAGCGGCTTCACCGGACCGATCGCCTCGAACTCCCAGGAGAGTTCGAGATCGAGCATGGTGTAACCCGCCGTCGGCAACACACCTGGCGGGACGTCGTCCTGGGCAAAGGCGTGCAGCATATCGAGTTCGACCTGGGCAGGACCACGCTCCCAGGTCACGGTGGCACCGAGCCGCGCCGGTGGAATACGCGGCAGCGGCTCGCCCGTATCCGTCTGCCGCGCGTGAACACCGTCGACGCGGCCGGCAAAGTGCAGCGCCGATTCGGCATCGTCGAAGACGTGCCACGCCAGCTCGGCCTCGCCACCGGCAAAGCGCGCCGGGACAGCAGCGAAGACCTCGACAGGCAAACCGTCCTCGATCTGACCGTTCGGGAAGAGCGTGAGGAAGCGCGAAAAATCGGTGTAGAAGGCGCTCAGCGACCAGTCGATGGGGCCAAAGTTGCCGATCTCGCCGACACTGATGCCGAGCGAGTCCTCGGAGCCGAGGTTCGGGTCGCCGATCTCGAAACGGTCAAGCGCGATATGTGGACCGTGCGCATAGAGTTCCTCGGCGTTGGGCGGCCGCTGCATCCAGCTCAGGTAGAGGGCCAGGTTCTGTTCGGCCGGTGCGTCCCAGAGGAGTCCGAGGGCGATGTTGCCGGTGACTAAACTGCGCTCGACTGGCGGCCCGAAAACCTCACCACCGCTCGAATCGACCCGCGTGCCATCGAGTCGGCCACCCAGCTCGACCGAGAGGGGAGACAGATCGACTTCCTCGATCACGAACAGGCCCTCGGCCTGCGCGACACTCGGCGGCAGGAAAGCCTCCTCGCCGAGTGCTGCGAGGTCCGAACGGAGGCTCTGGAAACCGGCTGCCCCCTCGATCAGGCCCAGCCGTTCGTGCAGCGCTTCTACCCGCAGATCGTAACCACGGTTATTGAATCGAGTGCCTACCTCGTCGCCCTCTAATTCGGTGTGAACGTAGTCGACGAGACGGGCGTCCAACGCGAGTTCGTGGAGGAAGGCCAGAGGGTCCTCGATCGCCCCGCCGAGGTCGAGTCGCTTCTGCGTGAGGTCGATCGTGACGTTGGGCTCGGCCACCACGCCGTAATCGGACTGGAAGAGCGAGGGCGCAGCTCCGAGATGGAAGCCGTCGCCGACCCACGCGAGCCCGGCCGAGAAGCCGTTGGTCTCGACCGCACTGTTCGGCAGAGTGCCGTAGGGCTCCTTCTCGCCGGGCGGCAGGGGCTCGCGCTGGCGGAGTTCGGCGGAGCGGGCATAGCCCGGAATCTGGGTATCGCCGGAGGTCATGCCCGAGCCGCTCAGATGCCAGGCGAGCGGCCCGGCGCCACCGTCGAGCACCGCGGCACCACTGAAACTGCCATTCACGGACGCGCCGCGCGCCTGGACGCTGCCGCCGAATGCCGCCTCGGCGGGACGCGTCGGCAATCGACCGTCAATAGTATTGACTATTCCGCCCACGGCCCCCGGCCCGAAACGCAGGCTTGCCGGACCGCGCAGGATCTCGACCTCGGTCACGGCAAGCGGATCGAGCGAGACGGCATGATCGTCGCTCGCGCTGGCGACATCGAGCGTCGAGAGCGCATTTTCCAGAACCAGCACGCGCGGGCCCGAGAGACCGCGCACCACCGGGCGACTGGCGCCGGGGCCGTACCAGGTCGCACTGACCCCGGGCAGGCCCGCGACCGTCTGACCGATCGTCGGTTGCTGGTCTTGCAGCAGCTCCTTGCCCTCGAGCACCGAGACCGCGCGCGCGAGCTGGCTCGCCGTGCGCGGCAGTGGGCTGGCGGTCACGACCAGCTCGTCGATCGCAAACGACATCACCTTCTCGCCCGGTTCGCCCTCGGGCTGCGGCCGCTCGTCGTGGAAGCCGTGCGAGTGGGGGTGATCTGCGTCGTCCGGGGCGATGTGCGCGTCCAGTGCCTGCGTCGGGCGGCTCAGTTCGTGCGAAGGGATGTGGTCCGGGTCATCCGGGACGGCGCTACAGTCAAGAAGCTCCGGCTCGGACGGTGCCACGTGCCCACCGGACGCGGGCCGCGCGGGCGGCCGATCGTCGACCACGCCGGCTGGGTGCGCAGGCTCGACGGCCGGAGTCGCGTTGGCGCGCGTCCCTCCGGGGACCATCGCGACCGCCGCCACCACCAAGGCGAGGAGGACGGGCTTGCGGCGCTTCCTCGCCGGCCTTCCGACGCCCATCAAATCGTGCGCACGCTGCCTCACCCAGCCCGTCCCTTAGCAGGGAGCGGCTACGACCAGGGGCCGGGTTCTGCGCGGGGTCGAAAGGTCAGCGCCGGCCGCCGCCGCGACCGCCGCCACCGCCGAAGCCACGCCTCCCACCACCACCACCGCCGAAGCCGCCGCTGCGGCCGCCGAAGCCGTCGCCACCAAAACGACCGCCGCCGAACTCACCGCCACGGTCGCCGTCGAGGCCACGCTCCCCTCCGAGGAACCCCCGGTCGCGGTCACTTCGACCGCCCGCACTCCGGTTCCCGTCACGGTCAAAACCGTCCCCCGAACGGGCGCGGTCCCCACTCGCCTTGTTCTCCCACCCCTTGAAGGCGTCGCGGGCCTGCGCGTCCGAGAGGGAACCCTCCTTGCCGAAACGATCCGCGCGTTGCTGATTGCCCGCCTGCCAGCTCGAACGATGCTGATTGAAGTTCTGCTGCCACTGGTTGCGGGTGATGTTGGTGTTGTTGAATCGGTTATAGTTATTGACGTTGATGTTGACGTCACCACGGCCCCAGTTGCAGTCGCCCCAGAGCGCCGCACCGACCGCCATGCCGGCACCAAAGGAGAGAAGCGAGGCCGTCGCGACATAGCCGGGGGGGTAATAATAGTAGGGCGGATAGGCGGGATAGGGCCAGACGCCATAGACCAGGGTCGGGTTGTAGGTCGGGACGTAGACCACCTGCGGGTTGGCCGGGACGATGATGATCGTCTGGGGCTGCGTTCCCGCAGGCTGGTTCTGGACCGTGACGGTCTGCTGCGCATTGCTCTCCAGATTGCCGGCCGCCTGCGCACGCTGGCGCAGCGTCTGAATGGCATTCATGACATCAGATTGATGGGCCAGGAAAGCGTTGCCGAGGTCGGTCGTCCACGAGAGCTTGTCGCTCATCATCTGGAGGACCTGCGGGAAGGCCGTCAGCGACTTGACGCTGGCGTTCCAGCTCTGCCCTTGCATGGCCTGCTGGAGTGCGTCGCCTTTGGTGTCGGGGTTGTCCTGCACCCAGCGCTGCGCCTCGATGATCTCGACCGGATAGGTCGAGGCCATCAGGACCTGGGCCGCGAGGGCATCGGGGTAGAGGGCAATCGGAGCCACGAGCTGCTGGAGCTTGGCCGGGTCCGGGGCCGCGCTGGCAGCCAAGACGTGCGGTGGGAACACGAGTGCGCCCAGCGCCAGCAACGCGATCGCCACCAAGCCATTCGCGCTTCGGTAAAACAAACTTATCATGATCGGCCCTCCCAGGCGCTCCGCCCCGTCGGTCCGCACGATCCCCCGCGGGACGTGACGAGATCGAATTCGCGACCGGGCCGATCAGAGCATCCACCCCCTGCCGAAACAACCCAGATTCGGACCACGCCCACCACGGCCGTCCTTCTCGACGGGGCGGGCCGATTGTGCTCGACGCGCGCTCTGCCGCGCGCCGGCAGCGCACTCGTGGCGCACGAGCATCGCGTCACGGTCCGGCCACGCAAGCGACCGGACCGTGACGGTGGCCCACCGAGCGGGAGCGACTCAGAAATGCGGCGGCACGGGGTCGATCAACGCATCGCTCGGTGATCCGTGCCCCCAGCACGCTCCCCAGTGGTCGACTGGAATCCCGTTCTGCATCGTCTCGCAGAAGGAGCCGTAGGTCTGGCCATCACAGCCGCAGACCGGATCGTAGATCGAGATGCAGGTCATGTCCGTGGCGGGCATGCACATCCCGCTCGTCGTCGGATCGTTGCAGTGGCCCGGCGGCTTGATGCACTTCATCCCCGGCGCGCAGAGGTTCGGGCCGCACGGCTCGCCAACGGGGCCGGGCTCGGGCGGGTCGGTCGGACACATCCCCGCGAAGGACACGCTCACACCGGCACGGGCAGCCTCGCAGAAGGTGTCGTAGGTGTGGCCGTCGCAGCCACACACGGGGCGAAACTCCCACTGCGGACACTCGGTCGGGACCGGCGCGCAAATGCTCGGACCACCGTTCGCGCCGCAACCGTACCCCGCCATGCAGAACTCACCCTCGCCACACTGCGTCGGGTCGCGGGCGCAGTCGGCGTAGCAAGCACCGTAGTGCTGGAGGGAAGCCCCGCTCCGTTGCCGCTCGCAATCGTTGGCATACGTCTGGCCGTCGCAGCCGCACACCGGATCGTGGAAATCGGCGGGGCAGGCCTCCGGCATGGCAACGCAATGGCCGGAGATCATGATGGGCGGCATGGTCGAGGCGGATCGCGCGGCCGGAAACGGATAGATGATGGGCGTCGGCCACGTCCAGGAACCTCCCGTGGGCCAGGGACTCGGCCCCGACGGCACGGGGGTCGACCAAGTACCGCCGCTCGGCCACGGGTTCGGGCCGGACGGCACGGGCGTCGGCAGCGGCCCTGGCAGCGTCGTGCCGCACCAGCCTGGCATCATCTCGCAGATCTCGCCGACGCCGCAGTCCGAGGCGTCGACACACGAACTCTGGCAGCCACCATCGTGCAACTTGGCGGCCCCGTCCCGCATCCGCTCGCAATCACTCGGATAGGTCTCGCCGTCGCAGCCGCACACGGGCTGCTGGTCGCCCACGGCGCAATCGGTCGGCCGCTCGATGCACTTGCCCGCTACGCTCGAGCCGCCGCAGATCCCCGGTGGCAGCTCGCAGAAGCGCGTCGTGTCGGAACAGGAGGCATCTCCGGCCGCGTCGCTTCCACAGAATTCATGGCAGGCACCGAAATGGTGGAGCCCGACGCCAGCTTGACGACGTTGGCAATCGTTGTCGAAGGTCTGGCCGTCGCAGCCGCAGACCGGCATCGCGTAGTCCGGGCAGGCCTCGGGCACGGCGGCACACGCGCTCTCGCCGTCGCCGCACGTCCCCGGAGCGGGATCACAGAAGGTCCCGGCCGGGCAGGTGTCGCCATTGGTCGCGCCACAACTCGCCTGGCAGGGGCCCCCGTGCGCGAGACCGACGAGCGCACGCCGCCGCTCGCAATCGTTGTCGTAGGTGTTGCCATCACAGCCGCACACGGGCTGCGAGATCTCGGGGCAGGCCGCAGGCGGGTCGACACAGACCCCAGCACTCGTCGCCTCCGTGCAGTGTCCCGGTGGCGGCTCGCAGAAAGCGCCGTCGATACAGGGCGTCGCTGAACAGCCGCCACAACTCTCGGCGACCGCGGCATCCGCGCCATTGAAGCGCTTGAGAACCGGATCGAGCGCACCACCCACCAGACAGACCATGCACTCGACCAGTCCCGGCGTCGTCGCGAGCGACGGGTCACAGACGCCGCTGGCATCGGGACAGACGTCGCCCATGCCGAGGCTCGCGCCGGTGAGACTCGCGCAGGCCACACCGAGTTGCTGGCGCGAGCGCTCGCGAACTGTTTCCAGGGCGGCCGCATCGCGGGCACTGTCACAGGATTGATCCTGCGAACAGCGGAAAATCTGGCGCGCCCGCAGCTTCGCGAAGGAGGCCGCCACCTTGCCGACCGTCATGCGGCAGAGGTCGAGCGGATTCGCACCCGAGGCGGGCGCGGCGTTCAGCACGCTGGCCGCGAAGAGCAGGCCGAGGACGGCTGCACCCGCTGAGCGCCGGCACCCCCCGACGCCGTGGCCGGCGCCGGCATGACACGAACCTGAAAGCGTTGAGTTGGGCATCGTCGCCCCTCCCCCGGCCACGCGGAGGTGCCGCCGCAAGCCCGGCCCTGGCACGCGCGGGCCGGCAATCCTGCGGGACCCGTGCGGCCCCCATGCCACGATCGCGCGCCGGCTGTCAACGCGATCGGGCCTGGCGCCCGCATCCGGAGCGAGCGGAAACCTGGCCGCAAGTCTGTACGGCCCATTCGGCCGGTAGCCGACCTACGTGGGGCCCCGCTCACTGGGCCGACCCGCGACCCGGGGTCTCTATCCGCCGGGCCGATGATGATGTCGGGGAGAGGTGACGAGATGGCTGCCCTCGTTCCAGGAACCACCCGCGACCGCGCACCACACGGCTGGACACCCAGTCTCGACTGATCTCAGGACGCTGGCTGGAGAGGACTCCCGCGGTGTGACGCCTCTCCGGGGCAAGCGTGGCCTTGGCCTCCAAAGCGCTGGCGGTGTTAGCTGGCCGGGGCCCGGGCATCCGGCGCGGGCACAAGCGAAGGGCCGATTCATGCCACGTCTGGATCCGAGAACGTTGCGCTTCGCCGGCTTGGTCGGATGCGTCAGCGCCAGCGTCTGCACCGCCCGGGTTGAAGCGTCGCCGACACCGGCCACGCAGGCCTCCTCGGTCAGCAGCAAGCACGGCGGTTCCATCGAAACCTCGGCGATGCTCGCGGCGACGATCAAGGCCATCGACCTGCGCACACGCACCCTCACTCTCGTCGGACTCGAGGGCAGGGCCACCACCCTCGCGGTGCGCAACTCACAGCGGCTCGACGGCGTCGCGCCGGGCGATCTGGTCGAAATCATGTCGGTTCGTGGCGTCGCGATCTCCATCCCGAGAGCCTCCTGATGGACCTCCTGGTCGAGCGGCGGGGGCACGTTCTCTGGGTCGTGATGAATCGGCCCGAGCGACGCAACGCGATCAGTCCGGAGATGATGGTGCGCCTCGGCGAAGCGTGGACGCTGCTGCGCGACGACCCCGATCTCCACTGCGCCGTGCTCACCGGCGCGGGCGACGAGGCTTTCTCGGTCGGCGGCGACCTCGGCCTGCTGATCCCGCTCTTTACCGGCGCGCGTCAGCCCGAGAGCGAGTGGGATCATCGGCTCATGGGTGATCTCGGCCTGACCATGACGTCCCTGCTCAAGGGATTCGAGCTCTACAAGCCGATCGTCGGCGCGGTGAACGGGATCGCGACCGCGGGCGGCTGCGAGCTTCTGCTCGCGACCGATATCCGGATCGCGGCGCGCGGCGCCCGGCTCGGTCTCGCCGAAGTCAAGCGTGGACTGGTCCCGGGCGGTGGCTCGATGGTCCGCCTGGCCCGCCAGATTCCCTGGGCGCGCGCCATGGAGATCCTGCTGCTCGGCGATCTGATCGACGCCGACGAGGCGTGCCGGCTCGGGCTGATCAACGAGGTGGTCGAGCCCGGGGGCCTCGCCGAGCGTGCCGCCGAGATCGCCACCAAGTTGGCCCAGAACGGCCCCTTTGCCCTGCGCAAGATCAAGGAGTGCGTGCTGCGCACGAGCGGCATGGAGCTTGACGCCGCGCACGAGCTCGAGAACACGATCTCGGGTGAGGTCATGGCCTCGGAGGATGCGCGCGAGGGACCGCGCGCTTTTATGGAGAAACGCCCACCGCGCTTCCGCGGCCGCTGATCTTGACCGCTTGGCGGGCTGCGCCGGCCTGCCGAATCGATCGCTGTCGGCACCCGACTCGCTGGAGAAGCCGCGGCACCCCGGATGGGGTCAGACCAGCGTCCCCGCGGCGGTCAATCCCACAACTTTGTCAGGTAAAGAAGATCCACGTCACCAGAGCGAACACCGGCAGCAGCACGGCCGCCGACCAGCCGACGTATCCGAAGAAGCTCGGCATCACGACGCCCGCCTCCTCGACGATCGCCTTCACCATGAAGTTTGGCCCGTTGCCGATGTAGGTGTTGGCCCCCATCATCACAGCACCGCAACTGATCGCGGCGAGCAACTCGCTGGTCGTGCCGCCGACCTCCGCCGGCAATCCGAGCCCGCGCGCCGCCGCGAGGAAGGTCAGATAGGTCGGCGCGTTGTCGAGGACGCTCGAGAGCAGGCCCGTCGCCCAGAAAAACTCGAGCGGCTGATCGAGACCGAGCTCGCCGCCCTGGCGCTCGAGCAGCGCCAGAGCGGGAATCATGGTGGCAAAGATCCCGAAGAAGAGGATCGCCACCTCGCGGATCGGGCCGAGCGAGAACTCGTTCACGTCATGCACGGCTTCAGGTGTACTCTGGTACGACACGAGCGCCACCACGATCATGCCGATCTCGCGCAGCGGCGAGTCGAGAAAGACGAGCAGCAGAATGGCGCCGAGCAACGGCACGTTGCGCCGGCCCCGGATCCGGATGCCGCGCGGCTGCGGTCCGGCGTCCGGATTTGCCGCTCCCTCGTGGCGAGCAATGGTGGCGTCCACGCAGACAAAGATGACGAGCACGGTGCCGACCGCGAAAGCCCACTGCGGCAGCAGACGGAACGTCCACGCGAACGGAACGCCTTGCAGGTAGCCCAGGAAGAGCGGCGGATCGCCGAGAGGCGTCAACAGTCCACCCAGATTCGATACGATGAAGATGAAGAAAACGAAGACGTGCGCGGCGCGTGGCCGGTGTCGATTCGCGCGCAAGAGCGGGCGCACCAGCAACATGCTGGCCCCCGTGGTCCCGATCAGGTTGGCGAGACCGGCCCCCAGCCCGAGCACCAGCGCGTTGCCCGCCGGTGACGCCCTGAGACCGCCCTCGATTGCGATGCCACTCGAAACGATGAAGAGTGCAGTTAGCAAGCAGATAAACGCTACGTACTCGCCCCCGGTATGAAGCAGCCTACCGGGATCCACCGCCGAGAGCCAAGCGATCACCGGCGCCGCCAGCGCGAGGGTCACCAGTGGATAGCGCTGGTGCCAGAAGCGCGGTGCGGCGAGTGGCAGGACCGCGATCGAGAGCAGGAGCGCCGCGAAGGGCGCTACCCAGAGGGGCGAGGGATCAAGCCCCGCCACGGCGCCATGCGTCGCGACGGCAGAAGCCACGGCGTTCACGCGAGCACCGCCTCGGTCGGTGGCGGCACCACCACGACCGGTGGGCCCGTGTGGTGAACCACCGTCGAGGCCACGCTACCGAAGAAAATCTCCCGCAGGCCCGTGCGCCCGCGCGAACCCATCACGATGAGATCGGCGCCCAGGCGGGCTGCGGTGGCGCGGATCTCGTGCGCCGGGTCGCCAACTCCAATCACTGAGTTCGTCTCGACGCAGGCCTGCGCGGCGTGGGTCCGCACCCAGTCGCCGAGCGCCTCGGCTGCTGCAGCCTGATCGACCTCACTCGGTCGCGTCGCGTAGCCATGTAGCGCCAGATGCGGCCCGTGATCGAGGACATGCAAGACCGTGATTCGCGCCCCGGACCCTCGCGCCTCGAGCAAGGCCCACTCCAGGGCGCGAACCGCGTGTCCCGAGTAATCTGTCGGTACCAGGATGTGTTCGATCTTCATCCGGCCCACCCCCGCATCCGCGCGGTCTCCTGGCGCTTTGCTCATGGGCGCACGCCATCAAGCACCACGAGCCGCTCGCGCGCGGTGACCGCTTCCGGGCGGTCGGGCCAGCGCATGAGGATCGAGCGATAGAGTTGGCGGGCATGGCCGGCATTGCCTTGCAGCTCTTCGAAACGCGCCGTCTCGAGAACCTCGCCCGCTCCCGCGCCGGGGCATCCCGCCAGCACGCCGGCGACAAGCACGATACTCATGATCCGCGCCCGTGGTCGGGCCCGCCTCTCGGGCGCTGCGGAGTAGCTTCGGTCCGCTTTGGTCGGCGCTCCTGCCCGCGCCGACACCCCAGCCCACGAGGGCCCGCCCCGGGGGCTCATCGACCTTCTTCCGCCAGCAGTCCGCGCCCGGGAACGAAGTTGACTTCCAGCCGGCAGCCGTCGGGATCCTCGAAGAGGACGGAGTAGTAGCCCGGTGCCCAGGCGCCCTCCTCGGGCGGGTGAACGATCTTCGCGCCGAGCGCGGCGACACGCGCGCAGACCGCGTCCACGTCTTCACGTGAGCGCGCCCGGAAACAGACGTGGTGCAGCCCCGGCCGGCCCTGATCGAAGCGCTCGCCCGCGTGAGCCGGATCGGCGGCGCGCACACCAAACGCGGTGCGCCCCCCGACGCAGTAGTAGAAGCCCTCGCCGTCGAGCACTGGCTTCATGCCGAGGAAGGGCAAGAGTTCGGCGTAGAAAGCACGCGCGCGGGCGAAATCCCCCGCCGTCACGAAGAGGTGTGCGATGCCGTTGATCTCCATCCTGGCCTCCCGTTCTCCTGGCCCTGCTCCCGCAGCACGCGGCCCCCGGTCAGAAACGCGTCGCGTCGAGCGACCAGACCCCGCCTGGGCCGTAGCGCAGGCCACGCCGGCACGCCCCCGGCACGCCCCCGGCGCGCCCGGCAGCGGATCGGCTGGCCTCCGCCTTACCGCGCGGCGTGCGTCTGATAGGAGGCGAGGGTGGCCGAAGCGTCGCCCCGCCTGCTGGCTGATGCCGCCGCCGAGATCGCGGCGGAGGCGGGCGCGCTCCTGCGCGAGCGCTTCGAGCAGCCGCGCCGGATCGCCACCAAATCGGCCTCGGTCGATCTCGTCACCGATGCCGACCATGCCGCCGACGAACTCATCCGTGAACGACTGCGTGCGCGCTTTCCGGGGCACAGGATCCTGACCGAGGAGAGCGGTGCCACCGAGTCCGAGACCGAAGAGAACGCGACCATCACCTGGGTGGTCGATCCGCTCGATGGCACCGTCAACTTCGCCCACGGCGTGCCCCATTTCGCGGTCTCGATCGCGGCCGTGCGCAATCTTCCGGGCGAGATCGCGCCGGAAGAGGCCCCCCCCGCCACGGAAGTGATCGCCGGGGCGATCTGCGACCCGATGCGCGGGGAAATCTTTGTCGCGACCGGCGACGGCCCGGCACTGCTTGGCGGCCGGGCGATCCGTGCCCGCTCCACCCTCGATCTCGGTGAGGCCCTGGTCGCGACGGGCTTCCCCTACGATCGTCGCGACAATGCCGACATGTATCTGCGCTTCTTCCACGCCGCGCTCACGCGTTGCCGCGACGTCCGTCGCATGGGAGCGGCAGCGCTCGATCTCGCCTGGGTCGCCTGCGGTCGGCTCGACGGCTTCTTCGAGTGCGGCCTGCACTCCTGGGATATCGCCGCCGGTGCCTTGCTCGCGCGACGTGCCGGCGCCGTCGCCAGCGATTTTCGTGGCAAGGCGCTGGTCCTCGATGCCCGGCGAGTGCTGGTCGCGCCCTTTGCGGTGCACGCGAGACTGATCGAGGTCTTCGCCCACCTCCCCGGAGCCACGCCCTGAGCCGCGCACGGCTCGTGGGTGCTTGACCAGCGATGCCCCGCACCGCGATTGGAGCCATGCCCGAAGTGCTGGCCGAGTTCGAGGCGGCCGCCGAGCGGCGCGGCCTCGAGATCGACGAAGGCTTCCGCCGCGCCGCGCTCGGCGTGGCAGGCGCACACCCTCTCCTGCTCATCACGGGCCGCGCCGGCACCGGCAAATCGACGCTGATCCACTTGCTGCGCGAGAGCGTGGCCGAGCACCTGAACGTCGCCATCCTCGCCCCGACCGGACTCGCCGCGATCAACGCCGGTGGCCAGACGATCCATTCCTTCTGTCGCCTGCCACCACGCGCAATCGACCCCTCGTCCATCCGGCGCCTGCGCGAGCGCGCGGTCTTCGAAAAGCTCGACCTCGTCATCATCGACGAAATCTCGATGGTGCGCGCCGACATCCTCGATGGAGTCGATCTCTTCCTGCGCCTCAACGGCCGCCACCGCGCGTTGCCCTTCGGGGGAGTGCGGATGGTGCTCGTCGGCGACCTCTTCCAGCTCTCGCCGGTCGTCCGCGAGGAGGAGCGCGCCTTCTTCGAGGAACAGTACCCGAGCCCGTGGTTCTTCGACGCACGCGCGCTGCAAGGCGCGCAGCACGACGTGCGGCAAGAATTGCAGCTTGCGAGCATCGAACTTGAACGCGTCCACCGCCAGGAAGAAATCGGCGACCTCACCCTGCTCAACGCCGTGCGCGAGGGCGGTTCGCCCGCGCTGGCGGCACTCGAGGAGATCAACCGGCGTTGCGTGCCGGCCTGGATGCCCGACGACCCCGAGGTGCTCGAGGGCCGGGTCACTCTCACCGCGCATATCGCCGTCGCCGAGCGCGTGAACCGCCAGCGTCTGCAGGCGCTGCCCGATCGGTCGCAACTCTTTCGCGGCGAGGTCACGGGCGACCTCAAGCCGACGCAGGAGCGGCTACCCGCTCCACTCGACCTGCACCTGGCCCGAGGCGCGCAGGTGCTCTTCACCCGCAACGATCCCGGCGGCCGCTGGGTCAATGGCACACTCGGACGGATCGTCGAACTCTTGCCGCAGGCAGCCCTGGTCGAAGTCCTGTGGGGCCCCGAGACCGGCAACGTGCACGAGGTCGGGCCCGTGACCTGGGAGCAACAGACCTTCGACTACGACCGTGCACAGGGGCGGGTGGTGAGCCGGGTCGTCGGCACCTACCGTCAACTGCCGCTCGTGCTGGCCTGGGCGATCACGATCCACAAGGCGCAGGGCATGACGCTCGACCGGGCGGCGCTCGATCTCGGCCGCGGCGCCTTCGCCGAGGGCCAGCTCTACGTCGCGCTGAGCCGCTGCCGGCGTCTCGATGATCTGCTCTTGCTGCGGCCGATCCGGCCCAGCGACCTGCGGGTCAGCGAGCGGGTGCGCACCTTTGGCGAGGAGCTCCGCCAAGGTGTGTGGAGCCGCCCGCGCCAGGCGCAGCTCTTCGAGGGAGAAGCGTGAGCCGCGCGCCCACAGCGCCATCGCCTGCGCTCGTCGTCCGGTGTCGGGTGCCGTGGTGACGGCCGCGTTGGCCCTGCAGCCGGAGTGCTTGCGCCTGGAACCGGGCGGGGTCGAGCATCGGATCGGTACGGGGCCACTCGGGCTAGGCGGCTTCGAGCTGAGCGTCGAGCTCCACCCCGGTCGTATCTGCTGGTCCATCCGCAATTCTGGATCGGAGCCGCGCCGCGTGCGTTCGATCGCACTCGTGCAATCCCTCGGGCGGCCGGGCGAAGCACTGCGGATGCTGCGCCACGGTCTGCAATCGTGGAGTGTCGTCGACGTCGCGACCTTCGGCCTCGCGCGTGATCCGTCGTGGCAAAGCACCCTGCCCGACGCCTTCCACGCCGCGCACAACGCCGACGAACGGCCCGTCCATCAAGCGAACGAGATCCGCTCGGAGGGCGTGACGGTGCTGCGCCGTGGAGAGGCGCAGCCGCTGCTGATTGGCTTCGCCAGCGGCACACGGCACGACGGCACGATCCGGCTACGCGAGACGGCGGGCGGTATCGAACTCGTGGTCGAAGCGTTCCTCGGGGAAATCACGCTGGCCCCCGGTGCTGCGATCGCCCTGCACGACGTCGTCCACGCGAGCGGGGCCTCGACCCACGAGCTTCTCCTCGAGTGGGCTAGCACCGTCGGCCGGAATAGCCGCGCTCGGACAAATGCCGGTTTCGTCACCGGCTGGTGCTCCTGGTACCATTACTTCGCGGACGTCACCGAGGCCGACGTCCGCGCGAATCTCGCGCGCGCGCCCGACTGGCCGCTTGACGTTTTCCAGATCGACGATGGCTATCAGCGCACGATCGGCGACTGGCTCCACCCCGGAGAGCGCTTCCAGAGCCCCATCGCCCAGCTCGCCAGCGAGATTCACGCAGCCGGCCTGCGTCCGGGAATCTGGCTTGCGCCTTTTCTCGTCGCTCCCGACTCGACAGTCGCGCGCGACCACCCCGAGTGGCTCGCCCACGACGCCGACGGAAACCCGCTGATCGGCATGATCAATCCGATCTGGGGCGGCGGACTGGGCGGTCTGATGCTCACCCTCGATACGACCCGTCCGGAAGTAGAGGACCATCTGGCGGCGACCGCCCGGGCGCTCGTCGGCATGGGTTACAGCTATCTCAAGCTCGATTTCACCTTCGCGCCGCGCCTGCCCGGCGTCTATGCCGACGCCGCGCGCACGCCGGCCGAGCGCGTGCGCGCCGGCTACGACGCCATCCGTCGCGGCGCCGGCGACGAACCCTTCCTGCTCGGTTGCGGGGCGCCGCTCCTGCCCTGCGTCGGTGTGGTCGACGCCATGCGCATCGGCGCCGATGTTGCACCGGCCTGGGACGTCGACGGGCTCGGCCCCGACAACCCGGGCCCGCTTCCCGGCTACGCACGAACTCAGCCCGCGACGCGCAACGCGCTGGTCCAGACGGTCCTGCGCAGCTTCATGCACCGCCGGCTCTGGCTCAACGACCCCGACTGCCTGATGCTGCGGCGCACGGTGACGCGCCTCGCAGACGATCAGATTCGCGCCTGGTCAGCGATCGTCGCGCGCTCGGGTGGCCTCTGCGTCCTGAGCGACGACCTGGCCCTGCTCGGCGAGCGCGAACGCGCCGAATTCGATGCGCTGCTGGTGGAGGCGCGCGCCAGTGACGCGGCGGCACGCGCCGGGCACCCTGCAGAGGCAATCGGGGTCTGGGCTGGCACCGATCATCCGGGTCTCCTTGCGCCCGGGGCCACGGGCGCGACACGCCGGACGAGGGTCGACCTCATGCGTGGCGCGCTGGTCTGAGGGCCACCGCCCGGAATGCTGCTACCGGTGTTCACGAGGCGAGCCCGCTCCCGACCGTTTCACTCGAGCGCCGCTGCGGAGCGCGGCCCAAGACCTACTGCGGGAGAGTCGGATCAAACCAGTTGCCGGTCAAAACCAGCAGGGAGAGAAGTGCGATGCTGTCCTCGAAGTAGTCTTCGTGCCGCGTGCGAACCTGGTCGTAGATCGCCTCGAGCCAGGCGCCCGCCGCCGGATCCGCCATCGCGGCCACGCCGAGGGGCGCTGCGAAGAAGATGGTGAAATAGTCGGTTTCCGGAAGGGGCTTGCCGTTGAGGCGATAGCCGGCGCGCAGCGCCAGCGGATCGCCACCAGCAGTCGTCGCAGCGAAACGGCTCATCTTCTGCACCTGCGCCGCCGAAACCGGATCACCGCTGATCAGGGCATCAACCCCAAGCCGCCACGGCGCCCGACCTGCGTTGTAGTAGAACGCACCGTCGAAGGGACCTTCCAGAAAATACGGTGGCGCGGGTTTCGCCGTCCGGGTTCTCCTGCCGGCAAGGCGGAGGAAGTCCGGCAGCAAGCCGGATTGCCTCGACTGCTTCGCCTGCAACTGGGTGACTGAAGTCTGAACAGCGGCAATGACCTGGCTCCATCGCGTCTCGGAGCTGGCTCTCGCGAAGGCACGGAAGTGCCCTGGCATGAAGTCAGAGGAACGGGTCGTCCACTGGCTGTAGCGCGACCCGTCGGGATCGACCCAGTCACCGAGCAGCGGGAGGTCGCTCTCGGGGCCGATCGTGGACTCGAGGAGGCCGGCGAGCACCGTCGCGGCGTCGGTCGCGTAGTCGATCGGTCCTTCGTTTCCCCATTGGGCAGCAGCGAGCAGCAGACCGTAGGCAATATCCGCGTCACCATCGAAGGCGCTGTCGTTTCCGGCCGGGTCAGGCGGCACACGCCAGGCCATGAGCCGGCCGTCGATGTCGCTCGGGTGCTCGCGGCTGAAGCGCCACAGGCCGTCGAAGATCTGCTGTGCGTCGGGATCGTATCCGGCAAGATGGGCAACGATCATCATGCCGTAGCCTTGCCCCTCCGAGACCGTGACGTCGGAAGCGGCGCTGCCAAGCGAGATCCGAAAGAGCGGCTGACCCGCGCCATTGGTTCCCGCAGCAATCAGGAAGTCCGCCTTCCAGGCGTCGTAATAGGCCCGCACATCGTCGTCCTGCTGGGCCTGCGACAGGTGTGCTGGCCGGATCGTCCCGGCGGCGTAACTCGTGTGCTGCGGAAAGGGCCGCAGCGGAGTCGCCGCTGCCGCCCCGGAGAGGGCGAACGCCACGAGAAAGACGCCCGCCCGCACAGCGGGTGGCGCCACGCGGGCGCTGCCCTCCCAAGGAGACGCAAAGCAAGGTTTATTCATGGCATCCCGCCCTTCACGCTCTGACTCTTGCACGGCAGCGTGGCGTCGAGGAAGGGGCCGTTTGCGACACTCCGGCGATCCATCGACGACGGCATTCCCCGGCCCGGGGGGCGCGACCCGGGGCGTCAGGCCGCGTCGCGCGAACGAACCCGGTAGGTCAGCGTGCCGGTGGCGACCAACTCGCCCGATGCCGCGAGCACTTCGGCCCGGCAGAAAGCGATCGAGCGGCCACGTTTGACGATCCAGCCCTCGGCGATGGCATCCTCGCCGCGCAGAGCCGCCATGAACTGGATCTGCAGGTCGATCGTCAGCAATTGCGGGAAGCTCTCGTAGGGGCTGGCCAGCGCGGGTACGACCACGGTGTCGATCAGGGTCGCGATCGCGCCGCCGTGGACAACGCCCGCCGGCTGGATCAGATCGGGACGGTAGGGCAGCCGCAAGCGCGCGTAGTCGAGGCGGACTTCCTCGGTGCGCAAGCCGAGCACCGAGCCAAGCGTCGGCGGGTCCAGCGGGGGAAAGGTTTCGAGCCAGCGCGCCGCGCGCTCGGGCGGCAGAACTGCAAACCGGTTGCGGTGCGGCGCGAGGTCAGGCGAGGTGCTCATCTGCCGGCGGCCTAGCGTCCCGGCGAGCAAGTCGCACGCAGCACGTCATTACTCTGTTGCCGCCGCGCCGACGCGAAGAGACGCGCGCCTCACGACACCCGACGCATCCGGGTGCCGCCGCCCCAACCGCGAAAGGTCGGACGCGGCGGGTTCAGAACGCGCGCTGCTCGTCCCAGCCGAGCGCCTGCTCGAGTTCGGCGGCAACCGAGAGGAGGATGTCCTCCCGGCCATATGCCGCAACGAGCTGCGCCCCGACGGGCAGCCCGGAAGGGGTCCGATGCACCGGCAGCGAGATCGCCGGCTGGCCCGACTGGTTGAAGGCCGAGGTGAACACGCCGTAGGGCGCGGCCTTGATGAAGGGCGTGAAGGGCTCCTCGCGCGACTGCTCGAGTTCACCCACGCGCGGTGGCGGTGCCGCACAGGTCGGCGTGAGCAGCAGATCGAAACCCTCGTCGCTCCACCACGCGGCAAGCGCCCGGCCGTGACGATGCGAGGCCTCGACCGCCGCGATATAGTCGGTGACGCCGCGCGAGCGCGCGCTCTGAGCGAGAGCCCAGGTGAGCGGCTCGACATCCTCGGGACCGAGCGTACGGCCGATCGTCTGGCCCCACGCCTCGAGCGCGCGTGCGACGCTGGCGGCGACCACCGTGACAAAGGCCTGGATGCCACTCGAGTCATCCAGCGCGCGCGGGAATCCCGGCTCGACGCGATGGCCCAGTGCGCCGAGGGCGCGCGCGGCGATCTCTGCCGCCCGGGCGCATTCTGGATCGACGGCCTGCTGGCGCGGACCGTGGGTCATGATCCCGATCTTGAGCCGTGCCCCCGCGTCGAGCGATTCCTTGAGCGGCCGGACCAGCGGTGGCGCGGTGTAGGGATCGCCGGGCCGCGCGCCCGAGACCAGATCGAGCAACGTCGCCGAGTCGCGAACACTGCGCGTGACGAATCCCTCGTTGCTGAAGCCCCCCCAGCGCTCGCCTGCGCCCGGGCCAAACGAGGTGCGGCCACGCGAGGGTTTGAGCCCGACCAGCCCGCAATGGCTCGCCGGGATCCGAATCGAACCGCCCCCGTCGCTGGCGTGTGCCGCGGCGACGATGCCGGCTGCGACCGCGGCCGCCGCTCCCCCGCTCGAACCGCCCGGCGAGTGCTCGGGGTTCCAGGGGTTGCGTGCCGGCCCCCACGCCTCGGGTTCCGAGACCGGCACGATGCCAAGCTCGGGCGCGATCGAACGACCGATGAAGCACAGGCCCGCGGCGCGCAAGCGGGCGGTAAAGAATGAATCCGCCGGGGCGACGTAACCGGCACGCTTGAGTGCGCCCATTCCGCCGCCGTAGGGGTCGCCCTCGGACTCGCCGCCGATGTCCTTGAGCACGAAGGGCACGCCGTGGAAGGGGCCGGCCGGCAGCTTCCCGGCACGCGCCTGTGCCCGGGCCTTGTCGAAGAGGGGCGTCGCGAACACGCCGAGCTCGGCCCCGATCGTCGCGGCCCGGGCGAGCGCGAGTTCGACCAGCTCCCCGGGTGAAATTTTTCCCTGGCGGACGAGCTCCGCCTGTCCGCAGAGATCGAGAGAGAGCGGGTTCTTCGACATGGGGCGGAAGCTATCGCCCGGGCGCCGGCTGTGTCCAACCCTCTCCGGGGCCTGCCCAGGACCCGATGCCGCTCGCGTCGATCGCCCGCTCGTCATGGGGCACGAGCAGGCCGAAGCCCTGGTCCTGGTGCAACGCGCGCAGCCAGTGCCGGAGTGCGCTCAAACGGGGGCCATCCTCGGGGACGAGCAGAGTCGAGTAGAGCCACGGCTTGGGCACGTCGAAACGAATACCGTCGAGCGCATTCACGATGTCGCCGGTGAAGGCCCAACGCTGCCGGGCTCCACCCGGGCCAGCGCCGAGCGCCGCCACCACGATCTGACTGCCGGGCGTGTGCCCGCCCGCCTCGATCACCCGCACGCCGGGGAATCCCGGCACCGCGTAAAGCGGACCCGCGCCGGCAAGCGCCGTGCGTTCGACGCAGCCGGCCCCCTCCAGGATCGCGACGCCGGGTCGCGTGGTATAGTTGACATGTTCCATCTGGGCTGGCCCGGCGAACACGGGCAACGGCCGCACGCGCCCGGCGCAGAGCTCCTTGACGCCATCGACGTGATCGCTGTGGAGGTGAGAGAGGAGCACTCCACTCGGCGGGGCCGCGCGACGGGCGAGCACGGT
This sequence comes from Pseudomonadota bacterium, assembly GCA_005777805.1. Lineage (GTDB taxonomy): Bacteria > Desulfobacterota > Binatia > UBA12015 > UBA12015 > SXLG01. The sequence continues at coordinate 18,078 of SXLG01000158.1, read as the reverse complement.
CGCGACCGCGGCGTGCGGCTCGATCGGTGACGCGCCTGCAAAGGTTTCGGCCGGCCCGCCGAAATCCCGCGCCAGGTCGGGACCCATTCCGGTGTCAATCAGGAGCCGGCGCCCGTCGGCCCACTCGAGCACGAAGGCGGGATGGCTCATGCGGTAGGGCGCCTCGGGCTCGGGGTCGGTGCCCGGATCGAGCACCGCCGAGCGCGGCATATCCTGACTCGCGGAGTTGATCCACGACAGGCGCACGGGGAGATCGACATCGGCCTCGAGCGCCGGCCCGACCGCCCCGATTTCCGGCAAAGGTGATCGCCGCTCGCGCAGGGCCAGGTGCGCCTGCACAAGTCCACCTGCGGCCAGGGCGAGCGCGAGCCCGGTGACGATCAGGAATCCGACCAGAATCCTCTTCATGGTCCGCCCTCGCATAGCGCCGGCCCGCGACGCAACTCCGGCTCGTCCCGGAGGTCGCTCGCGGACGCTGCGGGGCCGAGATCCGTGGTAGCAGGGGCCGCTATCAAGGCCGCGCTTGCCGCCCAACTTCTCTGCCCCACCTGTCGGCTGCCTCTGGATGGATTGACGGTCGCGCACGCAGACGCGGTCGAGGTGCGCGAGGGCGCGCTCTTCTGCACCCCGTGCTGCCGCGAGTACCGGATCGAGAAAGGCATCGTCCATCTGCTCGATCCCGCAGATGCCGTGATCGCCAGCGAAATCCGCGGCTGGGAGCAGCTCGCCGGACCACTCGGCGACGATCAGGCACTCACCATGATGGCACTGCCGGCCTACCCGCATGAGCCCCGGCTGCACGTCGCCCCCGATTTTTTTCAGCTCTCCGAGGAGATCGATTTCACAGGCAAGCGCGTGATCGACCTCGGTGCTGGCCGTTGCTGGTCGAGCCGCTTGCTGGCGACGATGGGGCGCGCCGCCGAGGTCGTGGCGGTCGATGTCCTGACCAAGCGCTGGCTCGGACTCGAGACCACCGATTTTATATGGGCGCCCACCGCATCTGGCTCGAGCGGCCCTGCTGCGACCTCCATCGCCTACCGCTGCCCGATGCCTGGGCCGATCACGTCGTCAGCAGCGCGACCCTTCATCATTCCTCGAACCTTCCGGCACTGGCGCGCGAGGTCGCCCGCGTGCTGCGGCCAGGTGGCTCGTTCGCGTTCGTCAGCGAGCCCGTCAAGAAGGTCGCGATCAAGGAACGCCGGCCGCGGAACGTGGAAGTCGAAGCCGGCATCAACGAACACATCTACACCTACATGGAGTACGCCCGGGCGTTGCGCGCTGCCGGACTGCATCTTCGGCATTTGCGGCCCCGTTCCGTGCGCTACCGCCTGTTCTACCCCGACCCGGCCTTCATCGACGGACTGCCGGCACCGTTTCGATTCGTGCGCGCGACCCGGGCCGGCCGGCGGCTCATCGAGACGCTGGTCGGGGGTCGTATGACGGGCCGCTGCTTCTGCCGTTATGCCTCGCTGCCGCTCAGCATGATCGCGACGCGACCGGCCTGTGGGCGGTGTGGCCCCTCACCGCCACACGGGGCGCAGCGTGCGCGGCGCGACGGAGTTTGACAGCCTCCTTCTGCCAAGCCGAGGTTCCCGCACCGCCACACGGCATGAAGCGTGCGCGGTGCGGGGCCGTCTGCCGTGACCACGCCGACGGCCCCGCCTCGGAAGACGCTCATCACACGCGCGCGCACCGGCCGATCTCGACGCCCTGGGCTTGCGGCCTGGATCCGCTTCCGCCACGCTCGAAAAGAGCCACGACGGGCGGGAGAATCGGGGAGTTCAGCATTCCTTCGACCCGGCCGATGGGGCAAGAGGGGCCGCAATTGGGGCAGCGTACGAGGAGTCTCTGCACAGCGTGCACCTTGGCGCTTGCGCTGATCTGCGCCCTGACAGCGCGGGCGATGGCCGCGCCAAGCCCGCCCGCGGCGACCTACGAGAACACCCTCCACGCCTTCGTCTACCAGCCCTCCAGCCTCGCGACGCAGGCAGAATTCGACGCGGCCGCCGACCGGTTGCTGGCGCTGGCTCAGGGGGGGACCTACGCCCGGCTCGGCTTCGTCGAGTACTACACGGTCGATCTGCCCTGGACGGCCAACCTCACGACACCGGAGCTGTCCCGTCCCTCGCGCGGGGAGCTCAGCTCCCTCCTGGCCCGCCTGCAATCGCGCGGGCTCACCTATCACGTGTCGGCGATGCTCGGCATGAGTCGAGCGATGCAGGTCTACGACGCGGCCAAGCGCGCCGATCGGCGCAACGCGCAATGGTTCCATGACGGGCTGATCGACGTCCCCGGCGCGAGTGCCGCGACGCAAGCGGCACGCGCCTGGATCACGCCCTCGCGCTACGCGCGCAAGCTTCGATCTCATCTCGAGGCCAAGACCCGTGCCTTCGCGCGACTTTTTCTCGACCTCCGCCAGTCGTTCCCCTCGACGCTGATCAGCGCCAGCGGCGATGCCGAGGCCGAACTCAACATGGATCGCCTCGATCCCGCCGTGCGCGTGCGCGATCAGATGATCGCCGACTACAGCCCCTTTGCCATCCTCGAGTTCCGCGACTGGCTCCTCGGCACGGGTCTCTACGCGCCCGGGGCCACCTACGCCGCCGACGCCTTCCGTAAATCTCGCCACGACACCTTCGCGCAGGGCGCAAGCGCGCTCACAACCGCCAATCTGGCCGCCTTCAATGCCTCGATGGGAACGAGCTTCGCGAGCTGGCGCCTGGAGTCCTTCGACTGGAGCCTCGACGATCCTCTCGCCGGTGACATCCAGGCGATTCCATGGGCGACATGGAGCGCCGGCGGCTTCGATCCGACGCCCGAAACCGGCGCCGGATACATCGCCGGCGGCTTCGATGCGCCGCGCTCGATCCGCGATGGCTCGACACGGCTGTGGCGGCTCTGGTTGCGCTTCCGTCGCGAGATGATCGCCAACTACGGCAGCGACGTCGCGCGCTGGATGACGACGACTCCGGGAACGACCGGCACCACGCTCTCGGCCGACCGCTGGTACAGTCATCAGATCCCCGGTGATTTTTTGTTTGGACGCGAGCCCGGCCACGGGAACGCCGATCCGCGCCTCCAGACCTCGGCCAGTTCGATGTGGACCGCGCTGATGGATCCCGCCACGGGCAGCCCGGGGCTCACCTGTCTCGATCGCCTCGAGCAGGCTGATTTCGGACCGGGAGGCGGCTACAACCGCACCAGCGAGGCCCTCTTCGAGCGCCTCCGCAGTCTCGCGCTGCCCAACTGGGGACTGCCCGAATACGCCCCCTCCTGGCACATCGACGTCGCTCCGGACCCCGATCCGGACCGCATCAAGGCCCAGTTCCACCGGGCTTACGCGAGTGGAGTCCACATGTTCGGACTCACGCCCTGGCCTCATTTCGACCTGACACAGAACGGACCGGCGCTGGGTCAGTTCCTCTCGGAAGTGCGCCGTGGCCCGCGCATCGACGCGCCCTACACCACAGACGAGCTCTTCGTGGAGCAGCTCTACCTCGACCTGCTCGGCCGCGTCCCGACCGACGCGGAACTCCTCGCGGCCACGGCCGGCATCGAGGATGGCTCGACGCCGCGCGCACGTCTGGTCGTCGACCTGACCGCGTCGCTCGGACGCCCGCAGGCACTGGCCTTCATGGCCCGGCTCACGCTGGCACTGGCAGGGCGGAATCCCACGCAGGCCGAGGTCGCCGCCGCCGAGACGACCCTTGCACAGTTCCCGGCCTGCACCACAGACACCTGCCTCGGGCCCAAACTCCAGTCGCTCGCCGCCGCCGTGCTCGGCTCGCCCGCGTTCATTGCCCGCTTCGGCCAGAGCGGCAACTCGATGAACCTGGTCTCGCTGGTCAATGTCCTGTTCCAGAATCTGCTCGGACGAACCGTCGACAATGCCACGGCGATCGCCTTCGCCAACCTCGGCAGCGCGGCCAGGATCACGATCGAGATTGGCAACGCGGACGAGGCACGCAATCGCTGGAGCGGACTTGCCTCGATCGTGGTGCAGCACGCGGCCCTGCTCGACGACCAGCCCTCGCCGGCACAGTTCTCCCAGTGGGCAAGCCACCTCGATCTCGCAGTGCCACCCGCGGTGGGCGCGCCGGCCACCCCGCCCGGACCCTTGATGGGTGTCGCGCAGGTGCTGCAAACCTCGGCCGACTACATCTTCCACGTCTATTTCTAGCCGCGACCGCGCGGGCGATGGGGCTCGTGGTTCAGGCGCCGATCGCGACGAGACGCTCACGGATGCGTGCGGCCGCCGCGTGCCACGACCAGCGCTCGGCGACCTCGACCGCGGCGCGGCGGCCCTTCCGCTCGGCCTCCTCCCGGTTGTCGAAGACCTGGCGGAGCAGCACGCCGAGGTGTTCGGGGTCGGGGTCGGCCCAGGCGAAGCCCTCGTAGTAGGGGCAGCGCACGTTCTCGGCCGGGACCGTGCCGCGGATGGCGAGCGGGTAGCAGATGCCCTCGTGCGCGAAGTCACGGTGCGCGCCCCAGTCGGTGGCAATCGCGGGCAGGCCACAGGCCATCGCTTCCAGCAGCGGCATGTCCCAGCCCTCGCCGCGGCCCGCCGAGACGTAGCAATCGGCCGAGCGGTAGAGCGCGCCCATCTCGCAGTAGGCGAATTCGCGATTGTGGAGGAAAGCGATCCGGCCGCCGCTGGCCGCCAACCCGAGCGCACGGATCCGCTGCTCGACGTTGACCGAGGCGTCGCGGTTGATCGTCTTGCACACCAGGACCACCGGCTCGTCACGCCGGAAGGTATGGTTGAAAACCTCGAGCAGGCGCTCGGGCGCCTTGCGTTCGCCCCACTCGAAATTGGCGAGGAAAACGAAGTCGCCGTCGGGATGGCGGTGGCCACGGATCCCCGGGTGAAAATGATCGGTATCGACCCCGAGCGGCATGACGTGGATCGGCCGGCGCAGCCCGCAGCGCTCGAAGCCCTCGAGATTGAAGCGGGAGGGGACCCAGACCTCGTCGAGGGCATTGGCCTGCTCGACCCAGCGCCTGGGGAAGCCATCGACCTCGAGCATGGTGTAGCCGATCCGGTAGCGCCCGCGGTTGCGACGAAAAACATCTCCTTGACCGTAGACCACCGCCACCGGCGGGCGGAAGCCACGGCGGCGGCCAGCAATCACATTGAGGACGTAGTCGCCAGAATCAGGCTGCTCGGCGACCGGAAAGGGCGTCCCCGGACCGTAGACGTAGTCGTAGGCCATGCGGACGCCCTGCGCGTCGAGTTCGCGCAGGAGCGCCCGGCTGCTCATCGCGTAGCCCGTCGGGAAATTTAGGATGGACTGCCAGCTGAGCCGTTGCCCGTAGCCGCGCTCGAGATCCCGGGCCCAGCGACGGCGAAAGGTGCGCCGGCTGTGCTCGAAGATCCGCGCGAAGGCAGCCGAGGTCTGGGTTGCGGTATCGGCGGCTTGGCCGGACGAGCCCGCTTCGGCCGCCGTCGGATCCGCGCGCGTCGAACCATGTTCGGCGTGCACCAGCGTCGTGCGGCCGCAGTAGACGACGCGCAGCCCGGCCTGGCGCACGCGGAGGCAGTAGTCGGTGTCCTCGAAATACGACTCGTAATCCTCCGCGAGGAGACCGACGCGGTCGATCGTCTCGCGCCGGATGTAGGCGCACGCAAAGACCACACCCTGCACGTCGCGCTCGGCGGCATACTGCCCGACGTCCGGCTCGAGGGCCCCGATCTGCTGGCCATGGCAGGTGTCGGGCAGGATGACGGTGCCGGCATGGAGGAGACGTCCGTCCGGCAGCACGAGGCGGCAGCCGACCACGCCGACACCGGTCGAGCCCTGGGCGGTCTCGCGCAACGCCTCGAGCCAGCCCGGATCGTGGATCTCGATATCGTTGTTGAGCAGCACGACATCGCTCGCCGGATCGGCGGCCCGGATGCCGACGTTGTTGCCGCGCACGAAGCCCAGGTTCGAGGGGTTGCGGATCACGCGCAGCCAGGGCAGCGCAGCGAGTCGGGTCGGCGTCTCGTCGGTGCTGCCGTTGTCCACCGCGATCACTTCGACCCCTTCGAGATCGGTCGCAGCAACCAGGGTCTCGAGACAGCGCGCGGTGAGCGCCCACCGGTTCCAGCAAAGAACGATGATCGTGACCGGGCGCCAGCGCTCAGACATCGTCGCGACGCAGGCGGCCCCACAGTCGGGCCAGTTCGGAACCAACGCTCGACGGCCAGAGCGTGGTGGTCTCGACCCAACCGTCGAGCAAATCATCGACCGCGGCGAGGTCCGCGAGTCGGTCGTCGGCAGCGCCGAGGTGCTCGGCCACAGCGAGCGGCAAATGACGCGCGAGTTGGAGGAGGCGGGTGCGTGCGCCTTCGAGCTCAGCTTCGAGCCCCGCGGCGCGAGCGCGCCAGAAGAGCGCCTCGCCGGCAGCACCGGCGTCCGCCGCCGAAGACGGCCCCGCGGCGGCAGAGCCGACCGGGGCCTGGTCGAGCCTCGCGGGGGTCGCAGCACCATCCGCTCCCGAAGTGGCCCCGCCGCGACCGGTCACCCGGGCAAGGAGGGTCGCAGCGGAATCCGGGGGTTGCATGGGCCGACGCTCTTTCCCCCAGCGCCCGCGGCCACGCAAGGGCCCGGCACGTCACTTCCCACGGCTCCCGTGATGGGCTAGTTGACCCGGGGATGGGGGCAGCGCCGCAGCGGATCCGGGTCGCGCGGATCATCGGTCGACTCAACGTCGGTGGGCCGGCGATCCACACCACCTTGCTCACCGAGCAACTCGACCCGGAACGCTACGAGACCCTGCTCATCTCGGGACAGGAAGACCCTGGCGAGGGCAACTACCTCGAGCTGCGCGGGGGAGACGTGCCCGGTCTGGTGCGAGTACCGGCGATGCGCCGCGCGATCCACCCGCTGCGGGATGCGGCCGCGCTGGCAGGCATCACGCGCCTCCTGCGGACCTTCCGGCCCCACATCGTGCACACGCACACGGCCAAGGCCGGCACGCTCGGGCGACTCGCGGCCCTGGCCACGCCAGCGCCTGTTGTCGTGCATACTTTTCATGGCCACGTCCTCGAGGGCTACTTCTCTCCGGCCCGAGCGCGCGTCTTCGTCGAGATCGAGCGCCGCCTCGCGCGGCGCACCGACGCCGTGCTGGCGGTGAGTCCTGCCGTCCGTGCCGAACTTCTCGCGCGCGGCATCGGCACCGCCGCAATCGTTCGGGTGCTGCCGCTCGGGCTGCCGCTCGAGCGATTCCGCGAGGGCGCCCGCCCGAACGACACTCTCGCCCTGCGCGCCGAGCTGGGTCTGCCACCGGCGACAGTACTGATCGGAATCGTCGCCCGGCTCGTCCCGATCAAGGCCCACGAAACCTTCCTCTACGCGGCCGCCGATCTGGCGAGAGACCGGCGCGAGCTTCATTTCGCGGTGGTGGGCGACGGCGAACGCCGGGCGGAACTCGAAGGACTCACGGCGGCTCTGGGCTTGACGGGGCGCGTCAGCTTCCTCGGCTGGCGCGCAGATCTCGATCGGATCTATCGGGCGCTGGACGTGGTGGCGCTCACCTCGCGTAACGAGGGTTCGCCGGTGGCCTTGATCGAGGCCATGGCCGCCGGACGCGCCGTGGTCGCGACGCGGGTCGGAGGCGTGCCCGACCTGGTCGAGCACGGCCGATCGGGGCTGCTCGTCGATCCCGACGCTCCGCCAGCACTCGCCACTGCTCTCGCCCGGCTGCTCGACCGCCCCGACCTCCGCTCCGAGTTCGCGCTGGCGGGGCAGCGCCATGTCCTCGAACGGCATGGCAGCCAGCGCCTGCTCGACGACATCGATCGTCTCTACTGCGAACTGCTGCGCGCGAAGCTCGGCGCGGAAGCACTGGCCGCACTCATGCCGGTGCCGCCCCTGCGCCGCGCGGCCGCGGCGGGTGCGGGGGCGTGACGCTTCTGCAGCCGATGCTGCGCGTCCTTGCGCACCGAAATCGTGCGACGACTGCCGGGGCGGAGGCATGACGCTCCCGCAGCCGGTGCTGCCGCTTCTGCTCTGGGGCCTCTGCGCCCTGGCGCTCTCGCTGACGACGACACTGCTGGTCATGCCGCTCGCGCGCCACATCGGCGCTGTGGCCCGCCCGCGCGAGGACCGCTGGCATCAGGGCAACGTCCCGCTGCTCGGCGGGATCGCCATTGTATTCGGGACGGCGGTGCCCGCGCTCGCCGCGATCGGACGTGGCGACCCGAGGCTACTGGCCCTGCTCGGCGGGGGCGCCCTGATCGCGAGTGTCGGTCTCTGGGACGACCTGCGCGGCATGCGGCCGCAGACCAAACTCCTCTGGCAGATCGCGGCCGCAGTCCTGGTCGTGGCGCTCGGCTTGCGACTGCCCTTGACCGGCAACGCCATGATCGACCTGCCCGTCAGCCTTCTCTGGATCCTGGCTCTGACCAACGCCTTCAACCTGCTCGACAACATGGACGGCCTCGCCGCCGGAATCGCCGCCATCGTGGCGGGCTTTCGCTTGGTGTTCCTGCTCGGGGACGGCAACCTCGAGGCCGCGACCGTTGCGGCCATCCTGCTCGGCGCGACCGCGGGCTTTCTCGTCGTAAACCGCAACCCGGCGCGGATTTTTATGGGCGACACCGGCAGCATGTTCCTCGGCTTCTTCGTCGGCGGGATGAGCCTCGCTGGCGGCTATCCCTACGCGCGCGGTCTCGTGTCGATCCTGCTCTTGCCCATTCTTCTGGTCCTGGTGCCCCTCTTCGACACGACCTTCGTTACGCTGACGCGGATCTTCGCCGGGCGACCCATCTCGGTCGGGGGGCGCGATCACACCTCGCACCGACTGGTGGCGCTGGGCCTCTCTGAGAAGCGTGCCGTCGATCTGCTCTACCTGGTCGCGCTGATCTCCGGGACGATTGCGCTTGTCTCGTACCGCTACGGCCTCTCGCCGGCGGCAGTGTTGATCGTGCTCCTCCTGCTGGGTGTCGCGATGCTCGCTTTCCACCTCTCGCAGGTGGAGGTCCACCAGCCCGCCGAGCATGTCGGTCCACCGGGGCTCGCGCTGCGCACGATGGTCGCTGCACTGACGCGACGCCGTCAGGTTCTCGCGGTCCTGATCGATTTTGGTCTGGTGATCGCAGCCTACCAGGGTGCCTACGCGTTGCGCTTCGAGGGCGACCTCGACTCCGTGCAAGATGTTTTTCGCCGGGGCTTGCCCATCGTCGTGCTCGCGCAGGTCGGAGCGCTCGCCTTCTACCGGACCTACGCCGGGATGTGGCGCTACACGAGCGTTGGCGACCTCGTCCGCCTGGCCAAGGCGGCCTCGGTCGGTTCGGCGCTCGCGGTCATGATCACCGCTCTCGCCTTCCGCTTCGAGGGATTCTCGCGCGCCGTCTTCGTCCTCGACTGGTTGCTCTTGATCGTCTTCCTCTACGGCAGTCGGGTTGCCTTCCGCCTGCTCAGCGAAGAGCTGCGCCCCGTGATGATGCCGCAGGCCGATGGCAGCTCGACCACCCGTCGGACGCTGATTTATGGCGCTGGCGACGCCGGTGCGCTGGCCTTGCGCGAGCTGCAGCTCAACGCCGAACTCGGGCGCAGGGCGGTCGCCTTCCTCGACGACGACCCGAGCAAGCACCACCGCTCGGTTCGCGGCGTACCCGTGGTGGGCGCGCTCACCGAGATCGGCCAGATCCTCGATCTCCACCGCATCGACGAGGTAATCGTGTCCTCCGCCCGAATCCCCGAACTGCATCTGGAACAGCTCGTCGCGGCATGTGCGCAACGCGGCATCCCGGTGGTGCGCGCACAGCTACGGATCGAGCGCGGGCACTGATGCGTATTTCGTAATCGACGATGATGTCGGGTTGCCTGCCTGACGCCAACCCGATTCCCGGACGGGTCGCCCCGCGTGGCTCAGCCCCCAGCGGCAGCGAAATGGAGCGCTGGATCAGACGCTTCCAGGCCGTGGCGAAGGCGCGCGTCGTCGATGATCGCTTGCAACATCACGGGCAGCGCGACGCTCGGGACGTAGCCGATCAAGCGGCGAATCTTCGTCAGATCGGGCACGCGCCGCGGCATGTCCTCGAAGCCCGGGCCGTAGGCTCTCTCATAGGGCACACGGATCAGGGGCGAGGTGCTGCCCGTCAGCCTACGAATCTCTTCGGCCAGCTCGGCGATCGTGATCTCCGCACCATGACCGACATTGAAGACCTCACCCACGGCGCGAGGCTCTGTCGCGAGCAAGGTCAACGCCCGCACCACATCGCCGACCCAGGTGAAGCTGCGCGACTGGCGGCCGTCGCCGTAGATCGTGATCGGCTCGCCGCGCAGGGCTTGCTCGACGAAGCGGGGCACCACCATGCCGTAGCGCCCGGTCTGGCGGGGCCCGATGGTATTGAAGAGGCGCACCACCACGACCGGCACGCCCTTCTCGCGATGGGTCGCGAGTCCGAGGAACTCATCGAGCATCTTGCTGCAGGCATAGGCCCAGCGGTGGCGGCTGGTGGCGCCCAGCACGAGGTCGGCGTCCTCGCGGAAGGGCAGGTCCATGCTCTTGCCATAGACCTCGGAGGTTGAGGCGATCACGACCTTTTTTTTCTTCTTGGCCGCCTGACGCAGAACGGCCTCGGTGCCACCGACGTTGGTTTCGATGGTATGCGTCGGCCGATCGACGATGAGTTGTACCCCGACCGCGGCAGCGAGATGGAAGACGACGTCCGCGCGGTCGACCAGCTCGGCCAGCAGCGGCTCGTTCATCACCGAGTCGATCCAGTAGCGAAAACCAGCCTTGCCGATGAGCGGGTCGACATTCTCGATCGCACCGGTCGAGAGGTCGTCGAGGATGTTGACCTCGTGGCCCGCGGCCAACAGGCCGTCGGCCAGATGAGAACCGATGAAGCCGGCGCCCCCCGTGATCAACGCACGCATGATCCCCCTCCCCCGTGGATTCGATTGCAGACGACCGCAGCGACACTCTCACCGCGAACCGACCGTGTCAACTTCGGACAACCAGCCCGGACAGCCCCTACCTCGGACAACTCCCGGGCCTACCCGATCCAGGTCGATCTGGCCTTGCAGGCCGGCAGACGCCGTGAGACGAGCGGGGGTGTTCATTCGCACCCAGGGCAACCCCGCCACGCTGCGGATCGCGCACGTGATTCCTGGTCTTGCCGTGGGCGGTGCCGAAATGGCGTTACTGCGCCTGGTCGAATCGCTCGACCCCGAGCGCTTCCACTCGTCGGTGTTCACGCTCGGCGCGCCAGGTGCACTGGCACCGCACTTCCGGGATGCCGGGATCGATGTGGTCTCGGCCGGCTTCCGCAGCGGCCTGGCGGGGTTCGGCGCGCTTGGCGCCACGGCGCACCTTTGTCACGGCCTGCGCCGGCAAAATCCACATGTGATCCAGGGCTGGATGTACCATGGCAACGTCGCGGCCTGGCTCGGTCGATGCCTGGCCACGCCCCGGGCCGCGCTGGTCTGGGGGATCCGTCAAACGCTCACGTCGCTCGACCACGAACCTGCCGGCACTCGTCTGGCGATCCGGCTCGGGGCGAGCCTCTCGTCGCGCCCGGACAAGATCGTCAGCAACTGCGCGCGGGCGGTCGGCGACCACGTCGCATTGGGCTACGACCGAAGCCGGTTCGTCGTGATCCCGAACGGCTTTGATACGAAATATTTCAGGCCGGACGCACGGGCGCGTGCGGAGGTGCGCGCGGAACTCGGCATTCCCGAAGAGGCCTTCGTCGTTGGATTGATCGGGCGCGTCCATCCGCTCAAGGGCCACGCCTTCTTCTTCGCCGCACTGGCGCGGCTCCAGTCGGCCGGGGCAGGGCTGCACGCCATCCTCGTCGGGCTGGGGGCTACGCGCGACAACCCCGCGATCGTCCAGGCCGGCGTGGGCGAAGTAGAGGACGATCGCTGCCATTTTCTCGGCGTGCGTGCCGACGTGCCAAAAATCATGGCGGCGCTCGACGTGCTCGTATCGGCGTCGCCCTGGGGCGAGGGCTTCCCCAACGTGGTCGCCGAGGCCATGGCCTGCGGCGTGCCCTGTGTGGTGACCGATCGCGCCGATTCGGCCACGATCGTCTCGGACACCGGGCTGGTCGTGCCACCAGCCGATGCGCCGGCGCTGGCCGAGGGCATCGCGGCGATGCAGCGGTTGTCTCTCGATACACGCCACGCTCTGGGCGCCCGGGCACGAGCGCGGATCGAGGCCTGCTATTCGCAGCAAGGCACCACCGCTCGCATGGTGGCCCTCTACGAGTCACTGGTCTCTCGACGAGCTGAACCGCAATGAGCGCGGGCAGGGTCAAAAATAGCGCTCGACTCGCCGGTTCCGGGGCACGCGACCTCCGCTCGACGACGCGCGCCGTCGCCCTCGGGCTCGCGCCACTGGTCGTCGTGCTGCTGGCACTGCTCCAACTCGCCGCACGAGCCAACTCCCACGCCTGGGTCGTGGCCCGGATGCTGCCGGTGCCCCTCGGCGCGGTCGATCCCGCGGCACTGGGCTGGATCCGCGGCACTACCGAGCGGGCGCGTGTCTTCGCGATCACGCTTGAGCCGGGAGTGCCGCTACCCGCTCTCGACCAGGCCGCGGTATCGCGCGAAGGAACCACGGGTAGCGCCAGCGCCGCCGCGGAACGCGCCCTTCCCGCCACTCACGGCAGCGCCCCCGCTGCGGCCCGGCGCGTGCGCTTGCGCCTCGATTCCAGCGGTACGACGCGCGTGCTCTTTGTGCTGGACAGCGATGGCAACAGCTCGCGCTTCCACGCCCTGGGCGAGTGGCTCGCCGGCCGGGCTCGGCTCGTGCTCGCACGTGATCGCGACTGGATCGATGTCGGCGCTCTACCCAGCGCGGACGGTGCAGCCCCCCCGACCCAGACCCGCGTGATCGGCCTCCTGCCCGCACCCTTCGCCTTCGCACGCGCCAACGCCGCGGCCGTGGCGGGCACCCCCGCGCTGGCCGCAGTTGGGGTGCGGGTACACGACGCGGCAGAGATGCCCGCCGCGGCCCGCGACGGCAGCCCCGGCGCCACGCCGCCCACCCACGCGAACGACCCCGTCCTGCATGAAATTGTGGAGGTGGCGCCCGTTGCGCTCGGTGAGGCGCTGCGACGGATCTTCTTCTTTGTCGCGACTGGTCGTCTGCTGGCGCCGGCACTGGGAGCTGCGCTCTTCGCTTTCGTGGTGGGCTGGGCCTGGCTCGGGCGGCCACGCCGACGCGCCGCCGGGGCCGGTCTCCTGGTCGCATCGACGGTCGTCCTGCACGCGACCTTGTTGCCGCCCCTGCAGGCGGCCGACGAGACCTCGCACGCCGGAACGATCGAAGTCCTGGTCGCGAGCGGTCTCGAACGACACGCCGTCCGCTACCCGCGCTCGCTCGCGCACGTCGCTCGCGCGCTCGAGCAGGAGCGCGTGCAGCATCACCCGCACGAGATTCTGCCGCTCGCCGGGGAAGCCGCACGCAGGCGAGTCGCGGCGACCCTGCGCCGGCCGATGCGCCACCAGATCGATCAGGCCGAGACACCTCCGGCCGGAACGTATATTCTCGACTCGACGCTGCGCGCCGGGGGCTTCTACGAGCCCTTCAGGCTGCTCGCCAGCTTCGCGCGGAAGCTCTCGATCCTCGATCGCCTCACGCTCTACCGCCTGCTCTCGACAGCGACGGGCCTCCTCCTTGCCGGAGCGGGACTGTTCTGGCTCTGTCGCACCGGCTGCGACAAAACCTTGCAGCTCGGCTACTGCCTGATCCTGCTCTGGCCCCATGCCGTGATCGTCCTGGCCAGCACGTCGAACTACGCCCCGGCGGTGGGCATGGGTGCGCTCGCCGCCGCGGCCGCTGTTGCCGCCGTGGTGGCCAGGGATGCGGCACAGCGCCTCCGGAGCAAGTGGCTGGCGGTGGGCTCGCTGCTGCTCGGCACGGTGTTGTGGGCCGATTTTGCTCTTGGAGCAGGCCTTGCTGCCATGTTGTTTCCCTTGATGCATAGCCTCCACGGGCGTGGCGCGGCGTCGGCCCTGCCCATCCCCAGCGAGCCCGTGGCAGGCGGTGATACCGCGCTTGGCGACCAGGGGCCCGCTGCCCGGAACGAAACGAGAGCGGATCGCAAGCGTCTCTCGACGGACATGATCCAGACAAGGGGCCGGCGCCGGGCCACGCGCACGATCGCTCCGGGCAAGGCTGGCGCAATCGCGCTTGGCGCCACCATGGCCCTCGGGCTGATCGGGCTCATGGCGATTTCGGGTGCCGGCAATCCCGAGGCGATGGCACGGCTCGCCCGTACGCTGCGCGAGCCGCAGTCCCTGGTCTACGGCGTCGTTGCGCTGCCGCTCGTGCTCTCGCTCCTGTTGGCTCGACGCGCCCTGCGCACCGCACCCGAGGAGCGGCGCGCACTCGGCCATCGGGCACGGCGCCTGAGTCTCGTCCTCGCCTGTGCCGCGCTCGCGGGCTTCGTGCTCGTTCCCCGCACCACCATCCCCTACGAGACGCGCCTCCTCCCGCCGGTGGAGTTGCTCGCCACCTGGATCCGGACACTGCTCTCGACGGCGCTGGCCTGGGATCAGGATGTCCTGTCGTGGAAATTGCTGGTGGGTGCAGGCGGCTGGCACGACGTCGCCTACCCCGACGCCCTGCACGCCGTGCTGCGCTGGGCGTCCGTGGCTCTGCTCATCGCGCTGCCGATCCTGAGCGCGCGCCGGCGTGCCGAGCGACCCGCTGAAGCCGCCTGCCTGTTGGTGCTGGCGGGTGCGGCCACCTCGCTCGCCGCGCTGACGTTGGCGCTGCGGCATGGCGCACTCGTTCATCCCCAGGGTCGCTTTGTGATGCCCTGGCTCGTGCTCATCGTCTTGCCCCTGCTGGCACGGATCGATGTATCGAGCCCGGAGCGAATCCTCGTGCCCCTCATCCGCGCGAGCGCCCTGATCCAGATCTTCGCGGCTCTCGCGCTCCTCGGGGGACGCTATGCCGTCGGCGCCTGAGGCCTCCCGCGCGAGCAGTGCAACCGCGCTGGCGCAGGGCGCGGCGGGCGTTCTGCTCGCCAACGCGTCAGGTGCCGTGCTGACGTTGGTCTCCCAGGTCATCCTCGCCCGCTGGCTCGGGGTCGCCGCCTACGGACTCTATGTTTACGCGCTGGCGTGGGTAGCGCTGCTCGGACTGGTCGCGCTGCGCGGCACCGACACCGCGACGTTGCGCTTCGTCGCCGCCTACGCGGGACAGGGATTGACGGGGTCAATTACTTGCTTCATCGCCTTCGCACGACGCCGTACACTGGCAAGCAGCATCGTGGTCGCCGCCTTGGTGGCGGTCGCCGCCGCTTGCCTTGGCGAGCGCCTCGCCGCGGGCGGGAGCCTGGCCTTCAGCCTCGCGGCCGGCTTGCTGCTGCCGAACACAGCATTGCAGCTCAGCACGTCCCAGCTCGTAGCCCTCGGCCGTCCGGTGCTCTCGCAGGTCCTCCAGGGCATCGCTCGCCCGCTCCTCCTGTTGGCGCTGCTCGCCGCGTGGCGTTCGTTCGTGACGCAACCGCTTGCCGCCAGTCAAGCGCTGATCGCCAACGCGCTGGCCTGTCTGGCCGTGCTCGCGTTTGCCGCGAGTCGGGCCCAAGAAGCCGTCACGGGCGTCCCGACCGACAAGCGGGAGGTCGCGGTCGCTCGAGCCAGCGTCGATCGCGCTCAGTGGCGGGCGGTCTCCAGCGCGATGCTCGGGATGGCCCTGGGGCAGGCGCTCATCGCCCAGGCTGACGTGCTCCTGCTGGGTACGCTCGCGGGCACCGCCGCGGCCGGTGTCTACGCCGCAGGCGCCCGCCTCGCCTCGCTGGTCACATTCGGCATCGTCTCGGTCAATTCAGTTCTGGCACCGCGGATCGCCGATCTTCACGCCCGCCAGTGCCCCGAAGAGTTGCAGGCCTCGGTCACGCACGCGGCCCGACTCACACTGGCCTGGTCGGTGTGCGCGGTTGCCCTGCTCTTGCTCCTCGCGCGACCTCTGCTCACGCTTTTTGGCCCGGAATTCGTGACAGCCGCGCCTCTGTTGCTGCTTCTCGGCACGGCCCAGCTCGTGCTGGCCGCAAGCGGTTCAGTCGGCCTGCTGCTCTCGATGACGGGACATCAACGCGACGCATTGGTGGTGGTTGCTGGAGGCGCCGCGCTGACGGTCGTCCTCAACCTGGCGCTGATCCCTCGCTTCGGGGCGTGGGGTGCCGCCACGGCCACGCTCGTGGCGACTGCGGCGCGCAGCATCGCACTTACTCTCCTGGTTCGCCGCCGTCTCGGCATTCGGCCGAGCGCACTCGGGTGGTAGAGAGGCAGCACGGCATGTGGCCTGATTTTTTTATCGTCGGCGCTCCCAAATGCGGCACGACGGCGCTCAGCGAGTACCTGCGCGCTCATCCGCAGGTGGGGTTCTCGCGACCGAAGGAACCACACTATTTCTGTACTGACTTCTCGCCTCGCTTCGGTCAGGTCTCGACCGAGGACGAATACCGGGCCTGCTTTGCACATGTGCCGGGCAATGTTCGGGCGATTGGCGAGGCCTCGGTCTGGACCATGTTCTCCAACGAGGCCGTGCCCAATCTGCTGCGGGTGGCGCCCCACGCGCGCCTGATCGCCATGATCCGCAATCCGATCGACCTCGTGCGTTCGCACCATACCCAGCTGCTCTACACGCGGGACGAGACCGTGGCGGATCTCGCCGCGGCCTGGGCTCTGCAGGGCGAGCGTGCCGCTGGACGCAGTCTCCCCCGCTCATGCCGCGAGCCCAGGATCCTGCAATACGCGCAGGTCGCCGCGCTGGGCACGCAAGTGGCCCGCTTGCGCGCCCTGGTTCCGGCCGAGCGCCTGCACGTCATCGTTTTCGACGATCTGGTCCGGGATCCGGGTGCGGTCTACGCACGAGTGCTCGGTTTTCTCGATCTACCCGACGACGGACAGCACAACTTTACCGTGATCAACGAGGCCCGCGAACACCGCTCGACGCTCCTTGGTGATTTCGTGCAGCGACCTTCGCCCGGCCTCGTTCGCAACACGCTAGCGCTGCGCGACAGGCTCGGCCTGCGCCGTCTCGGTGTGCTCGATCGGTTGCGCGAATGGAACACGCGGTCCGCCACCAGAAGTTCGATGGCGCCAGCGCTTCGAGTCGAGATCGGCGCGGCGCTGCGAGACGACGTGGCGCTTCTCTCTGACCAGCTCGGCCGCGACCTGCGCGCCTGGCTGGACCCCTCCGGATCAGGCACCCGCTCGTGACCAACTACTTCCTCCATCGCTTTAGCCGCAACAACCCGCTCCGCACTGGCTATGCAGTGGTGCTGCCTTCGTTCGGCCTTGGCTACTACAAGGGAGACAAGAGCATCCTGCGCTGGAGCCACGATTTCGGTGACTGGCTCGATCGCTGGACGTATTATCGTGAAAGGGGCGAGATTCTCCGCGCCTACGCTCGACTTTTCTCCGATCGCTGTGATCTCGAGGATCGCTGGCTGCAAGAGAGACTGGGGCCACGGCGAAGATTGGCCTCGTGGCTACCGCGGGAATCCAGGTCTTCATCGTCCGGAAGTTGATGGGCCAGGTCTTCACCGCCCGCAAGGCTCTGCGGGTGAACGTCCTCCCGACTGCTTGACAAAGCGCGCGCCTCGCGGACTTCCGGCCACGAGCGGGCTCGCGGCTCCCGTCACCCAGCCCGTCGGTAGACGTACTCGTCGCAGCCGGATCCGAAGATTCCCGACCCTGCCGGCGTCACGAAGCTGCACACATGTTCGAGGCCGAGACGATCCATGCTCGCCGCGACATCGACGGGCGTGATCGACTCGTACAGACCCCGGGCCCCGACGAGCGACGCCGCGCGGGCTAGTGCGTCTTGCAGGGCGCCCGTGTGATGCAGGACGCCCCACGAATAGACGATGTCGAAGGTTCCAAGACCGGCCAGATAGAGCGGATCCAGGATCGATCCCTACTCGACGCTCCAGTCGGCGTCGGACGGTCGCTGGCGATCCCGAAGCCGGGCCGTACAAGCCACGGAATCGTAGTCGAAGGAGTGCACGCGCGCGCCCAGCCGGCGCGCGGCCAACGAGGACAGCCCGCTCCCGGAGCCGACGTCGATCAAGCGCTGATCGTCCAGTCGGTCGCGGCCGCAGAGCCGCTGCAACGAGAG
>SXLG01000157.1 GCA_005777805.1 Pseudomonadota bacterium | reverse complement strand
TTCACCGGGCACGGCGACGTGGGATTCGACCCATGCGCCCCCGCGGTTGATTCACGCCCGGGGGCAGAAGCCTCACCCCACCCGACCGATCTCTGTGGCCCTCTGGCCGGTCGACTCGGGCCTCGCCAACGGAGCGCACGCGCGGTGGCGGCCTCGTTGACC
This sequence comes from Pseudomonadota bacterium, assembly GCA_005777805.1. Taxonomy (GTDB): domain Bacteria; phylum Desulfobacterota; class Binatia; order UBA12015; family UBA12015; genus SXLG01. Next base: position 4,632 of record SXLG01000157.1, on the reverse strand, counting down.
CGTCGCTCGGTCCTGCCGGTTGACTTCGACCACGCCAACCGGGCGTGACGCGGCATGAAGCTCTTTCACTCGCCCTTCTCGCGCAGCGTCCGCATCGTCTGGCTCCTCGAGGAACTCGGCCTGCCCTACGACCTCGAAACCCTCGAGCTGCGCTCTCCAGCCGAGGGGCCCTTCGTGCAAGCAACACCCAGCGGCAAGATCCCGACGCTCGAGGACGAGGGCATCGTGCTCTTCGAGTCCGGTGCCATCGCGGAATGGATCGTCGAGCGCCACGGCGGCGGCCGACTAGCCCCCGCGGTGGGAACGGCCGATCGGGCGGCCTTCCTGCAGTGGATGCATTTCGCAGAATCCACCGCCTTCAGCGGGATCGGCTGCATCGCGTGGCACACGCGCTTTCGCAACGACGCCGAGAGCGTGCCCACGGCCATGGCCGACTATCGCGCCTGGGTGACAGGCGCCCTTGACGTGCTGGAGAAAACCTTCGCCGACGGCCGGCCCTTCCTCCTCGGGGAGGCATTCTCGGCCGCCGATTGCATGATGGGCTACACCGTCTCGGTCGCGAGCTGGATGTCGCTGCTCGGCCCGCAGCACACGCAAGTCGCGGCCTATGCCGCGCGCCTCGCCGAGCGCCCGGCGTTCAAGAAGGCGCTTTCGGTCTGAGGGCTGTTGCGGCGAAGGTGCGCACGAACGCCCGCTGCCCCTCGGTCTCGGGGCTGCGATCCCAGCGCTTGCCACGGGCTTTCGCCATCGTCAGGTAAAGTTCCAGAACGCGGTCCAGCGCTGCGGCCGGCGCGAGCCCGCCGCGCACGAACCAGCACGCCACCGCGGTGCCGGTGCGACCCCGGCCACCGAAGCAGTGCAGGTAGACGCGCTCGCCGGCCCGCACGGCGTCGTCGACGTCGTCGAGAACGGCGTGCATCCGAGCGACATCGGCCGGCACGCCGAGATCCGGAATCGGATGGCGACGGTGCTCGGCCTTGATCCCGAGGGTCGCCGCTTCCTCGCGCAGGAGATCGTCGTAAGGCAGCAGGCCGGCCTCACCCGACTCGGTCAGATCGACGAAGCGCCGGATCCCCGCGCCGAGGTGCTGGCGGATCCGGACGCGGGCTTCGTCGCGATGCGGCCCGCCCGGATACTCCCCGGCCAGCCAACCCTGCTCGACCACCCAGTAGCAGTCTTCGTGCGGACGCTCGGACTTGATCTCGGCCATGCGCGCTTCCCTCCTCCAGTTTGTCGTGGATGCCGGCACGGCAGGCGGCCGCGCGGCGAACCAGAGAGGATTGGAACAGGCGACAAGGACAGGAGCTGTCCAGGGCGGCAGGCCTCTGTCGCGGCCGTCCGACCGGGATCGGCCGCCGACGAGTCCGCTGGAGAGGACACTAACCCGTCACGCAGGCCGGGCCCTCGGGGGGAATGCTCGTGAGAAATCAGGGGGGTCGCGAGAAACCACAAACCCGCCCCCCGGCAGCGGGCGTTGATGGGTGCCCGGAGCCGGCGCGTGCACCAGCAGGCCTCTGACAAGGGCCGTTTTTGCGAGGTCTTGGGGAGCAGGGTGTTCATGGATGCACCGGGGAGCGGCTTCGGACGGGGCGCCCGCGGCGGGTGAATCTGATTTTCGTCTGATTTCCTAAATTCTTCACGACCAACTCCCTGCCGGCGCGAGACCATCGTGTTTGAAGCGTCGCCATCATGATGGCGCGCTTGAACGATCCCTCGACTCCCCCGGGCGGCACCGCCCGTACAACTTCGCCTGCGACGGCAGCCGCTGCGGCAGAGGGCCGCGCGCCGCGACTGCGGCCCGGTGGTCGCTTCCTGGCGGTCCTCCTCCTTGCGGGGGCGGCAACCCACTGCGGCAACGTCTCGACACCTCCCTCGCGCCTGGCAGCCTGCGAGTCCCTCGCCGACCGCTGCGAAGCCCCCGATGCCACCGCCCCGACACTCGACGTCGGCGAATGCACCGCACAGCTCGATGCCGTCGCCGCCGATGCTAGCTGCCTCGATACGATCGAGAACGCGAGATGCGACGAGGCCATCGCCTCGCCACCGACCCTCTGTCAGCCGCGCTGCGAGCAGCCCGACACCGCCACCTGTGCCGGCCCTCAGGTCCGCCTCTGCACCGCGACTGGACGCGAACTCACGGCCGACTGCGCCAGCGTCTGCGGCGACATCCCCGGCCACGAGAACGCCATCTGCACACCGCTTGCCGGCGGCTCGGCCACCGACCTCTGCGACTGCGGCAGCAGCGCCGATCTGCCGGTAACGAATTACCCCCCCGACCCCCCGCCCTGCGACGAATGCGAGCTAGAGCCAGAGATAGAGATAGAGCCATGGGTAAATTCTTTCGATATCTATGCCACAGGCGAGCTCTGGCCCTTCGGGAAGGCCCGTCTCGTATTCAAGATTAACCAATTGCCCCACTGGTTGCCGTTATACGAAATCGAGATGCGCGCGGTCCGGGGCTGCATCGGCTTCGGAACAAGGACCTTCGGCCCATCCGCAGAGGGCTTGACGACGTATGGCGCGATCTCGCTCGTCGTCGATCTCGATTACGGCAGCCAGTTGTGCGCAGGCTCGGTCTACGAGGCACGAGTCCGCATGGGGACGAGGACCGCAGGTTGGACGCCGGCCAGCACTTGGAGTCGGTGGCGCCAGACGACAGCCACCTTTCCGGGGTTGGTGATCAAACACTGAAAATTGGGTGCCGTCCACCAGCTGGAGTCGGTGGTACGCAACGACAGCCTCCTTACGGGTAACCCTCCCCGGCCGCCTCGGATCCGTAAGGCATTAATTTACACAAAGGCGCCCACTCGACCGGTCACTCCACCGTCCCGCGTCACTGCGCCGGCTGGCATCCGCAGAGCGACGCAAGGGCACTGCGGTCGCTCTCCGAGCGAACTCGCCCACATTGCGTCCACCGTTAGCCCAAGAGTGGGGCGTCGTAGAACACCCGACCTGGGGGCGGACAGGTCCGACCCCGCGAGGCGCTGCGCTCACCAAGCTGGGAACGATGCCAGACCCGATATCTCTCGGCGGCCAGCGTTGAACCACGAGGCGCGACCCGCTGCCAAGAGGAGACCCGCACGGACACGGGTTCCACCGGGCGGCTCTTCAGGCCTGCCGGGACAACTTCATCGCGGGGCGGTACGAACATGGGTGCCCACCGGCGCGACCCGATCCTCCGTTCTACCCATCGCCCGGGCTTAACGAAGACCAGCTGGCGTGGTTGGATCGCGGGCCGTGGCGCGTCCAAGGACAGTCTTCGTCTGCCAGCAATGCAGCGCTCAGCACGCCAAGTGGCTCGGGCGCTGCACCGAGTGCGGGGCGTGGGAGAGTGTCGTCGAGGAGACCCAGCGGGCCGTCGTGCCCGCCGCCGGATCGCGCACCTCGCTCGCGGTCGGGGCGGCACGCGGCGGGGCGCCGCAACGCCTCGGTGACGTCGCCCACGAGCAACGCGACCGCACCGGAAGCGGCCTCATCGAGCTTGACCGTGTGCTTGGCGGCGGCCTCGTCCGGGGCTCGGTCACCCTGCTCGGCGGCGATCCGGGGATCGGCAAATCGACGATCGCGCTGCAGATCGGCGGCACGCTGGCCCAGGCCGGCGCCCGCGTCCTCTACGTGAGCGGCGAGGAATCGCCCGAGCAACTCAAGCTGCGCGCCGACCGTCTCGGAACCGGCCTCGAGGTGACCGTGCTCCCCGAGACCTGCCTGGAGGAAATCCTCGCCGTAGCCGACCGGCTCGAGCCCCAGCTCATCGTCGTCGATTCGATCCAGACCGTCCATTCGCGCGAGCTGACCTCGGCCGCAGGCAGCGTGGCGCAGGTGCGCGAATGTGCCGCGAGCCTCACGACACACGCCAAGGCGACCGGGCGTTCGACCCTGCTGATCGGCCACGTCACGCGCGAGGGCTCGATCGCCGGTCCGCGCGTGCTCGAACACGTCGTCGATACCGTGCTCTACTTCGAGGGCGATCCCGGTAGCGGCCTGCGGCTTCTGCGCGGCGTCAAGAATCGCTTCGGTCCAACCAACGAGGTCGGCGTCTTCGAGATGGGTGAAGCGGGGCTCAGCGACGTGGCGAATCCTTCCGAGATTCTGCTCGCCGAGCGCCCGCGTGGCGTGCCCGGCTCGGCGGTGCTGCCCACCGTCGAGGGCACGCGCCCGCTCCTGGTCGAGGTGCAGGCACTCGCCAGTCGCTCGGTGCTGGCCATGCCGCGCCGCACCACGCTGGGCCTCGACTCCAATCGCACCGCCGTGCTCTCGGCCATCGTCGATCGCCGTGCGGGGCTCCGGCTCTTCGAACACGATCTCTTCGTCAGCGTCGCCGGCGGCGTGCGCGTGCAGGAGCCGGCGGCCGACCTCGCGATCCTGGCGGCGATCGTCTCGAGCGCACGCGACGTACCGGTCCCGCCCGACGCGGTCTTTTTTGGCGAGGTCGGCCTCGCGGGCGAAGTCCGCGCCGTGCGACACGCCGAGACGCGCCTCAAGGAGGCCGCCAAGCTCGGTTTCGCGCGGGCGTTCCTGCCCGAGATCACCGCGCGCCGGATCGAGCCACCGGCAGGCCTGCGCCTGGTCGGCATCCCCGCCGTCGGCGACCTCTGCGCCGCGCTTGCCGACAGCGGTGTATCCTAGAGCGGC
>SXLG01000156.1 GCA_005777805.1 Pseudomonadota bacterium | reverse complement strand
TTGAGCATGTCGACGTCGCCTTCGTCGGGATAGACCTCATCGAAATTCAGATAACCGCCCCGGATATTCCGGAAGTGCACCATGAATACTTTCCCGCGTGACCCGAAGTACTTGATTGCACCCACATGAGCCGCCGCCAATTGAGCATGTCCACGCTGCGGAACGCCACCCAGTCGTCCTGGAAGGTGGTGTAGATGCCGGCGGCGAAATATTCCGAGGGCAACTTCGAGAGCGCCTGCCCCGCCGGCAGCCAGTTGCGGTGGCGCTTCCAGGCGTGGTCCATGCGGTACATGTAGTGTGGCACCCAGCCGGCATCGGCCTCGACACAGACGACCCGCAGCTTCGGGTGGCGCTCGAACACCCCACCCAGCACCAGCGTGCCCATGATGTCCTGGCAGCCGCGGATGACCGCGAGGAAGCCGTTCATCTTCGGACCGCGGACCGGCGAGGTCTCGCGGCTCGTCAGGATGTGGAACGAGAGCGGCAGCCCGAGGTCGATCGCCGCCTCCCAGAAATCGTCGTAGGCGGGCGAGTCGTAGTCGTCGACCACCGGGTTGCCCGGCATCATCACACCCCGCAGGCCCAGCGCCTTGATCGCCTCGAGGTCCGCGATCCCCTCGGCGGGGCTGCGCATCGCCGTCTGGCCGGCGCCGAGCAGGCGATGCGGCGCGTGCGCGCAGAACGCAGCCATCCAGCGGTTGTAGGCGTCAAAGCAGGCTTTCTTGTAATCGGCATCGCGGTGGTTGCAGATCACCATGCCCACGGTCGGATAGATGATTTCGGCGTGCACGCCGTCGCGGTCCTGATCGCCGAGCCTTGCTGCCGGATCCCAGCCGCCACGGTGAAGCTCCTCGAAGCGCGTGCCCATGATGCGGATCTGCTCGGCGGGCTTGCCGGCAGCAGCGACGATCCCCATCGGCACCGGCGTTTTCATGCCGTCGATCAGGAAGACGTCGCCGGCGCCGTCGATGTGGTGCAGGCGTGGTGCGCGGTCGCGAAACGCCGGATCGATGTGGGCGGTGTAGGTGTCGGGCGGCTCGGTCACGTGCGAATCCGCCGAGATGATGGGATGACCAGAGAGATCACTCATGGGTTGGTTGCTCCACGCAAGACCGTACCGGGAAGAGCGCCGCGCGGGTCGACGCGGTCGCGGTCGTCCTCTCGCACGATCGTGCCATTGACCACGACGGCCCGGATCCCGTGCGCATCGGCCACCAGCCGATCGGCTGCGGCGGGCTGGTCGTGGACGCGCCGCAGCGGCCCGCTGCCGACGGTTGCCGGGTCGAAAATCACCAGGTCAGCGGCAAGCCCGGCCTGCAGGCGGCCACGGCCGGCAAGGCCGAAGACGTCGGCCGGCTGCGACGTGAGTCGCCGCACGGCCTCTTCGAGGGTGAGGACCTGCTGCTCGCGCACCCAGTGGCCCAGCAACGTCGTCGGCGCGCAGGCATCACAGAGCTGGCTCGCATGGGCCCCGGCGTCCGAGAGGCCGAGCATCGAGGCGGGATGCGCCAGCAACTCGGCAACGATGCGCTCATCGGTATTGAGGACGGCCAGCCGGAAGCGCGTCGCGAGATCGCTCGCCAGCGAGAGGTCGAGCATCACATCGGCGACGTGAGTGCCGCGCTCGGTGGCAAGCTCGCCCACGCTGCGCCCGACAAGTGCCTGGTCGGGGGCGTGCTCGCTGATCCGCATCTCGCAGAAGGCCCGCCCCAGCCGGCCGCGGTCCAGCGCGGCGCGCAGGGACTCGCGGAAGGAGGGCTCAGCGTAGATCCGGGCCTTGCCGGCGCGGTCGGCACGCGACACCGGTTGGAACACGGCCATGCTCTCGAGGGGAAACGGCGCCGCGAGGTGGAACTCTACCGTCAAGGGCCGGCACGAGACCTGGGGAATGACTTGAACGCCCTCGGCCTGCAGGGCGGCGCAACGCTCCAGCACCGGACGGTGCCCGTCGGCGCCAAACAGGCCGCCCAGCAACGCGGTCCAGCTCACCGGCCGGCGCGTGCGGCGGGCGATGGCCTCGAACTCGTCGAGGAAGAGGCCCGGACCGAGCGTGGCCTGCAGGACGCCGTGGCCGGCGTCACCGAGACAGCTCGCGAGCGTCTCGATTTCTGCGAGTGTCGCGAGCCGGCTCGGTACCGGCCGGCCGGCGAAGCCGACGTGGGTCGGGGCCTTCGAGGTGGCAAAGCCGAGCGCGCCGGCGGCGAGCGCCTCGGCGACGAGTGTACGCATCGCGCCGATCTCAGCGTCGGTCGCCTCTCGCTCGCAGGCCTCCTCGCCCATCACCCACAGCCGCACCGGCGTGTGGCCCACCAGCGCGCCCACGTTGATGGCGGTGCCACGCGCGGCGATCGCGTCGAGAAAGGCCGGGAAGCTCGCGAAGGGCCAGTCGGCACCAAGGCCTGCGTGCAGCGCCTCGAGCGACATCCCCTCGACGGACTCGAGCGTCCGCAGGACGAGATCGCGATGCTCGGCGCGCGTCGGCGCGACCCCGAAGCCACAGTTGCCGAGCACCACCGAGGTGACCCCGTGCCACGGCGAGATCGTCAACATGCGATCCCAAAAGACCTGGGCATCGTAGTGCGTGTGCGGGTCGACGAAGCCCGGAGCCACCACGGCGCCGCCGGCATCGAGCGTGCGCTCGGCGGTGCCGTCGATCTTGCCCAGCGCGGCGATGCGACCGGCACGGACCCCGACATCGCCACGATACGCGGGCGCACCCGTGCCATCGACGACCGTCCCGTCACGGATCAGCAGCTCGAACGGCTCGCTCATGCAGGCCCCGGCACGAGATTGCGGCTGATCGTGTCGTCGATGGCCTGGTAAATCATATCGACATCGACGCCATGCGGATCGATCAGCCACTGGAAAGCCGCGCCGCGCAACATGCCGAGGAAGAGCGCGGCCTCACGCTCGGGATCGACGTCGGGTCGAATGCTGCCGTTGGCGACACCGGCGGCAATCCATGCCGCGATGCCCTCGCGCTCGCGGCGGTGGAGCGAGGCGACCTTCGGCCGCAATGCACCGAGCGGGCCGAGCGCCTGGAAGAGCAGCGAGTAGAACGCGCGCAAGGTTTCCGGCGCGCTCTGCAGGGCGGCACGGGTGGCAGCAACGGTGGCGCGCAACGCCTCGATGCCCACGTGATCGCCCACCCGGGGACCGAGAGTGTCGGTTTGCCATGCGCCGAAAGTGTGGTCGAAGATCGCCCAGAGAAGGCCTTCCTTCGAACCAAACCGGTGGCTGACGAGCCCGCGGCTGTAGCCCGCAGCATCACCAATCGCCTGGAGGGAGGTTCGGTCGTAGCCGTGCTCGGCGATCAGGATGAGCGCCGCCTGCAGGAGGCGGTCCTCGGAGAGTGCGCTGCGCTCGGCCTGTGTCCGGCGCGGGTACGAGCCCGTGACAGGGGCGGAGGGCTGCGGCACGCCGCGGGCCTAGCAACTTGTTGAACGGGGAACAAGCAACTTGGGACCGGCGCGCCGAGGAAACGTCGTGGGGTGCTGTTCCATCGGCGTGAGTCGTTCGCGCAAGTCGCCCAGATCGATGGCCGCGCGGGCGCTCGCCTCTCCGAGGCCCCGGCGAGGCCCGCGACGGCGACAGGTTCCTCCTCCTCGGTTCCTCAGTCGGCGTGATCTGCCAGCGCCGTGGCCATCCGTTGCTGGAGGTGCAGGCCACGCCGTGCGTCCAGCGCGTGTCCTTCGCCCGAGGCGACGGCCACTGCGAACTCCGCCGGGATCGCAGCCATGGCAGCGCCGAAGTCCTCGGCATTCCGTGTGGTGTCGAGCGTTAGCGAGCCGGTTGGCCCGTAGAGGTCGATCCAAGCGATTTCGGGCTTGATGGGTGTCGTGATGGAGAGGCTCGCTTGACTGACCGCACCACTCTCGTGGACGCGGGTGAGTTCGGTCCAGCGCGTGGGATCGCCGACGCGGTACACGTCGACGATCGGGCCGACAGATTCCTCCAACAGGTCGAGCACATGCGGGCCCTTGTCGAGGAGAGCTCCGTTCTCGATGCGCCACGGAGTGGCGAAATAGGCGCCGGCGAGCAGCCGCCAGCTCGACCGTCAGCACCCGCACCGTGGCCGACGTGGCCGAGGGGCGGCCCATCGGGAACGGTTCGTAGCCGATGCCCCCCACGAAGACGGGTCAGCCAGCGCGGCGAACACCTCACCGGGAGATCTCGGGTCCGTGGTCATCCGAGATTCCTTGACGAGTCGTCGGGAGAGACCGGAACGCTCGACGCCCGCGTCCACGAGAGTCGGTTGACGCTCACCTCGCCAGGGGACGACATCTGCGCGGCATCATCAACCACTCCCGGAACTGCATGGCGCGCCCGGACGACGGCAACGAGTCCAGCGGCGAAGGGCGCAACAGGTTGAACTGCCCGGTGTTTCCAAAACGACAACGGGGGCTCCGGCTCTCGCCGAAACCCCCGCTACCGAAGTCGCCCGCCGGAACCGGGAGAGCTGTCTCGCTAGAGACCACCCCCCAGTCCGGCGCAACGCGGCTCTCTACTTCTTGCCGGCCTTCTTCTTGGCGCCGGCCTTCTTCTTGGCACCGGTCTTCTTCTTCGCAGCCGTCTTCTTCTTTGCAGCCGTCTTCTTCTTCCGAACCGCCATGAGTTCCTCCTTATTCCCCCGGGGTCTGGCTCCTCGTTCCTCTCATCCACACCACCACAACCCGCCACCCCGATTCGTTGAACAGCATTTTACTTAGATCATGAACCGGCTGTCAACCCCTTTGAGAATACTATTTTAAAATCGTTGGCCCGGCAGGTTCGGGCGAATCCCGGGTTCAAAATGTCGTTCCCGGCAGGGCCAGGCAGGCTTCGGAACCCTGTTCTGACTGGGCCGCGCTTGCCCAGGCGCTGGACGAGCGGCATAAGACCGGGGTGCCTCTGGCGGAAATCGCGACCCTGATCCGCCGCAACGCGCTCCCGGCGGGAATGGTCGCCCTCGGGATACTGCTCTTGCTATCGGCCCTCTTCGGCACCCGGGGGCTGGGGCGCGTGCTCACTCTCAAGCAGGAAGTACGCGCCACGGCTGAGCGCAACTTCGCGATTTTACAGGAAAATGTGGCGGACAGGGACAAGCTGCATGGACTGCGTGGTGACGCGGCCGAACTGGAACGAACCGCCCGTGACCGTCTTCATTTAGTGCGCGACGGCGACACGCTCTACCGCTGGGAGCCGGCGGCCGATGGGGCCGCGCCGGACGGTCACTCGCTGTCTTCAGCCCATTCCGCCAAGAGCTCTTCGTACTCGTCGGAGTCGAGCAGGTCGTCGAGTCCGCTGTCGTCCCGCAGCGAGACCTTGAGCAGCCAGCCCTCCCGGTAAGGATCGTCGTTCACGAGGGTCGGCTGATCCTCGAGTTCGTCGTTGCGGGTGACGATCACCCCGGTAATCGGGCTGATCAGCTCGCGGGTGGCCTCGGCCCCGTCGATCTCGCCCAGCGGCTCGCCGCAGACGAGTTCCTCGCCGACCTCGAGCAGATGGACCGACGAGACCTCGCCGATCTCCTCCTGCAGATGGTCCGCGACACCGATGACCGCATGGTCACCCTCGACACGGACCCACAGGTGGTCCTCTGAAAATTTCAAGATCTCGGCCATGGGGTTCCCCGCTGAAGTGCAGCCGTGGTAGGAATCGCAGCAGGCGGAGTCAACCGGCGGTCAGGGACATTCCGGCCGCCACCAAAGCACAGGCGGGGCGCCCCCCGGGGACGCCCCGCCTGGCCTGCAGCCTGGTCCCCACATCCACACCACCACCGGAAGGGGACCTCACCTCGACCACCGCCACCCGCCCTTCCGTCACCGGCGGGCCCCCAGGCCAGGGGCCGCCGGTCCGCCCTCAGCTCCGGCTCACGAACAGCCACTCGTCGCGCCACAGTTGGCGCAGCGGTAGCAAGAGCCGTTGCGGATCATGATCGAACCGCAGTCCGAGCAGCTTGGCGCATCCGCCTGCGCCTGGAACGTGCTGTCCAACCCGGCCGACGCCTCGACCGAGGCATCGGCCAATGCCTCCTCCGCCCCCGCGGCGGGTGCCGCGGCCAGTCCCACCAGGCCGCGCTTCTCGGCCGAGAGGAAGCGCACGCCCAGGAAGCGGAAAATGTAATCGGTGAGCGACTTGGCGTAGGGGATCTCCGGATTGCGCGTGAACCCCGACGGCTCGAAGCGCACGTGCGAGAACTTCGAGACCACGGCGTCGAGCGGCACGCCGTACTGGAGCGACATCGAGGTCAGCGTGGCGATCGTGTCCATCAAGCCGGAGATCGTGCTGCCCTCCTTGGCCATCTTGATGAAGATCTCGCCCGGTGTTCCGTCCTCATAGAAACCGACGTGGATGTAGCCCTCGTGTCCCGCGACGTCGAATTTGTGGCGGATCGAACGACAGTCCGCCGGCAAGCGGCGACGAACCGCGCGGGGTGTTGCGTCCCCCACCGCATCGGTCGATGTTGTGGCCGCAGCCGCCGGGCTCTTCGCATCGCCGCGCGTGTTGAGCGGCTGAATCCGCTTGCAACCATCGCGGTAGATCGCCACCGCCTTGATGCCGAGCTTCCACGCCAGCATGAAGGCTCGCTCGACCTCCTCGACCGGCGTCTCGGTGGGCATGTTGACCGTCTTCGAGATCGCTCCCGACAGGACGGGCTGCACCGCCCCCATCATGCGGAGGTGGCCTTCGGGAGAGATGGTGCGGACGCCCTTGGCCGGCCGGAAGGCACAGTCGAAGACCGGCAGATCGTCGTCGCGCAGACCCGGCGCGCCTTCGATCGTTGCTTCGCGATCGACGTACTCGACGATCTCCTGCACCTCGCGCGAGTCGTAACCAAGGCGCCGGAGGGCTGCCGGGACGGTGCCGTTCACCATCTTCAACCTGCCGCCACCGACGAGCGTCTTGAACTGGACCAGCGCGAGATCCGGCTCGATTCCGGTCGTATCGCAGTCCATCATGAAGGCGATCGTGCCGGTCGGTGCCAGGACCGTGGCCTGGGAGTTGCGCACACCGTGTTCGCGCGCACAGGCCAGCGCCTGGTCCCACGAGCTGCGTGCGGCGTGCAGCAGGTCGAGCGGGATGTGGCTCGTCGCGAGGCGGTGGGCGAAACCACGATGTTTGTCGATGACACGCAGCATGGGCTCACGGTTGCGCGCGTAGCCGGCAAAGGGGCCGCGCGCACCAGCGAGTCGCGTCGACTGGAGATAGGCCTCGCCGCAGAGCAGTGAGGTGAGTGCGGCGGCGTACTGGCGGCCCGCCTCGGAGTCGTAGGGCAGCCCCATCGACATCAGCAGCGCGCCCAGATTGGCGTAGCCCAGGCCGAGTTCGCGGTAGTCGCGGGCGTTCTTAGCGATCTCCGCCGTCGGGTAGCTCGAAGCGTCGATCAGAATATCCATCGCCGTGATCAGGACATCGATCGCGTGGCGGAAGGCGACGGTGTCGAACTCGCCCGTGTCGCCGGCAAAGCGGGTCAGGTTGATCGACGCCAGATTGCAGGCCGAATCGTCGAGGTGCATGTACTCGCTGCACGGATTCGACGCGTTGATCCGCCCGGTGTTCGGGCAGGTGTGCCAGTCGTTGATCGTGGTGTCGTACTGCACCCCCGGATCGCCACAGAAATGCGCCGCCTCGGCGATCTTGCGCATCAGGTCCCGCGCCCGCATCGTCGAGACCACCTCGCCGCTGGTACGGGCCCGCGTCTGCCACAGGGCGTCGTTCTCGACCGCCTGCATGAAGGCGTCGGTGTCGCGCACCGAGTTGTTGGCGTTCTGGAAGAAGATCGAGCTGTACGCCGGCCCATCGAGCGAACCGTCGTAACCCGCGTCGATCAGCGCCCAGGCCTTCCGCTCTTCCCCGGCCTTGCAGGCGACGAAATCCTCGACATCCGGATGATCGGCGTCGAGCACGACCA
>SXLG01000026.1 GCA_005777805.1 Pseudomonadota bacterium | reverse complement strand
TTCCACGCCAACGCCTGGGGGCTGCCCTATGCTGCGTGGTCGGTCGGCGCGGATCTCGTCATGCCCGCGCGCTTCCTCCAGGCCGAGCCGCTCTGTCGCCTCATCGCCCTCGAGCGCCCGACCTTCTCGGGTGCCGTGCCGACGATCTGGAACGAAATCTGGCGCCACGGCGAGGGCACCGAGATCGACCTCTCGTCGCTGCGCATGGTCGTCTGCGGCGGTTCGGCAGTGCCTCGCGCGCTGATGGAACGCTTCGAGCAGCGCTACGGGCTGCGCATCATCCAGGCCTGGGGCATGACCGAGACCAGTCCGCTCGGCGCGATCGCGCACCCGCCGCGGGGAGTGACCGCGGCCGAGGAGATGACGTGGCGCTCGCGTACGGGTCGGGTCGCGGCGGGCGTCGAGATCCGGACGGTGGACGACGCGGGTGGCGAGTTGCCGCGCGATGGGCGCAGCGTTGGCGAGATCGAGGTGCGCGGGCCGTGGATCACCGGCGCCTACTACGGCGATCCATCACCTGAAAAATTCCACGAGGGCTGGTTGCGGACGGGCGACGTCGGCTGGATCGACGGTCGCGGTTTCATCCAGATCACTGACCGCGCCACGGACGTCATCACATCGGGTGGCGAGTGGATCTCGTCGGTCGCGCTCGAACATGAACTGATGGCGCACCCGGAGGTGGCCGAGGCCGCGGTCGTGGCGGTGCCCGACGCGCGCTGGGACGAGCGGCCGCTGGCGTGCGTGGTGCTTCGGGCGGGATCGGGGGTCGGGGCCATGGAGCTGCGCGAGTTCCTGGCGACGCGCGTGGCGAAGTGGTGGCTGCCCGAGCGCTGGGCCTTCATCAGCGAGATCCCGAAGACGAGTGTCGGCAAGTTCGACAAGAAGGTTCTGCGCGCGCAGTACGCCGCAGGCGCTCTCGAGGTGGTCGAGTCGGGTGGGGTGGGATGAGCACGGCACCCGGCTTCAGGCTTGGAGATGCGCTCGCCACGGCCGCGATGCGGGGGGCGCGATGGGCGCCGATCGTCGAGGAGGGACGGCGCACCCGTGCGCAGCAACTCGACACGCAGGCCAGCAGCGTGGCCCACGAACTCGGCCGTCGGGGATTGGCCGGCCAACGGCTTGGCCTGCGCGTGCACAACACAGCCCCGCACATCGCGACGATGTTCGGCGTGTGGCGGGCCGGCGGCGTGCTCGTGCCGCTCAACCCCAAGCTCACCGAGGGCGAGGTGGCGGGCCTGCTCGATCACGCGGGTGTGGCCGCACTGCTCGATGTCGAATCGTCGAGCGGTGATTTCTCGGTCACGGCCCTCGGCTCGACGGGCCGGCGGGAGAGGCGCAGCGCGGCAGCGGCCGGGCTTGACGCCGGCTCCCCCGGCGCGGGCAGCGGGGCTATGCCGGAGGGCAGAGGCGCGGCGCTGGCGTCGGACGCTCCTGCGGTGATTGCCTACACCTCGGGCACGACGGGCGCGCCCAAGGGGGTCGTTCTCAGCCACGCCAACATGCTCTGGGCCGCCTTTGCGGTGGCCCGCACGCGGCGCGACAGCGAGGCGGGCGTGGCCGCCGTGGTGAGTCCGCTCTGTCACAATCCAGTCTTTGTCTCGCACTACCTGGCCCGCCTCTTGACCGGCGGCACGGTGGTCCTCGGGGCCTTCCAGCCCGAGCGCGTGGCGCGTGTCGTGAACGAGCACGGCATCACGGATCTGCCACTTGTGCCGGCGATGATCGGACCGCTGCTCGGGGCGACGGATCTGCGGGCGGCGCGCAGCATCGAGAAGGTCTCGGTGGGCAGCGCGCTGACACCGATGTCCATCAAGCTTGAGCTTGCCGAGCGCTTCGGCGGTGCCGAGATCATCGAAGCCTACGGTCAAACCGAAAGTACTGACGGGGTCACGATGACGGTCGGGCGCGAGGCGCTCGAGCGTCCGGGTACGGTGGGCCGTGCGCACGCGCTCTTCGCCCTCGGGGTCCGCGCCTCCGACGGTCGGAACCTCGCGGCGGGCGAGAGCGGCGAGATCGTGGTCCAAGGACCGAGCCTGATGCGCGGCTATCTCGACGCGCCTGACGCCACCGCCGCAGCGCTGCGTTGCGGCTGGTTGCACACCGGCGACCTCGGCCGGCTCGACGATGAAGGATTCCTCTACGTCACCGGGCGGCTCAAGGAGATCATCATCACGGGCGGCGAGAACGTGAGTCCGGACGAGATCGAGGCGGTGCTGGCGCGCCATCCGGCGATCGCCGAGGTGGCGGTCTTCGGCACGCCGCACGAGCGCTGGGGCGAGCAAGTGACCGTCGCGGTGGTGGCTCGCGCGCCGATCGACTGCGCGGAGTTGCGCGAGTTTGCGCGCCCTCATCTCGCCCCCTTCAAGCTGCCGCGCGCTCTGGTCGTGGTGGACGCGCTGCCGCGCACCAGCGCAGGCAAGGTTCGACGCAACGCCCTGCGCGACCGCTTCCGCTGAGCGCCGTGGCCGCGGCGGCCTGCCGTTGATTCCGCACACGCCCGGTTCCTCTGCGCCGCGCGGCTACTGCGGCCTGCCGTCAATCCCGAGCACGCTACCCCGCGTGACCGATGCTGAAGCGTCGCGGTCGCTTCGATGCCGCAGTTTGCCGTCGGTTCCCCCACACGCCCGCTTCCGGCGCGCCCCGCGGACGTGACCTGGCGAGGACTTGATCTCCGTTGCCCGGGCGGACAGGGAGGGTTCCCTTGGCAGAGGCGGCCGCGGGCCGCCCAAGGGAGGCAAGCATGGCGGAGCGCGCGCGCGGAGAGTTCGAACCGGTCAAGGTCGGGTGGCTTGGTGCCTGTCTCGACGGCGAGGGCGGTGGCTACGACCGGATTCACCGGATGGCATTTGACGAAGCCCTTGCTGCGGGAGTGTTGCCGCGGCGTGTCGAGCATGTAATCCGTGCGGAGAACGGCCTGCCCAACGGCTCGGCGAGAAACGCCATCGACGGTTACCGCTGGCTGGTCGATCAAGGCTGCGTCATCATCGCCGGCGCCTACAGCTCCGACAATGCGATCGCGGTGGCGCCGGTCGCCAACGAAGCGAAGGTGCCGCTCGTGAGCTGGTGCGGCACCGAGCGCTACGCCGGCGAGTACTGCTTCCAGCTCGGCAACGGCGATTGCGGCGGCGATGCGGCTCTGATGGCGGCGTGGCTCGCACGAAAGGGCCATCGGCGCATCGCCGTTCTCAACGAGGTTTCACCGAACGGCGAGGAGTACTTTCGCTTCTTCCGCCAGGAGTGTCGGCGGCTCGGCCTCGCCGTGGGTGCGCTCGAGACCGTGCCCCAGCAGCCGCGGGCACTTGCCGAGAACCTGCGCGACCTTCAGCGTGCCGGCTGCGACGCGCTGGCTTACATGGGCTACGGCATGCTCTGCGCGCAGGGCTTGATGCGCCCGGCACTCGAGGAAATCGGCTGGGATCCGCCGCGCATCATGACCACGGCGTTCATGTTCTACCTGGTCGGGATGCAGCACTTTGAGGGCTGGGTCGGGATCGACCAGTACTGCCCGGCGAATCCGCGGGTCGAGCCCTTCCACGCGCGCTTCAAGAAGCTGCACGGCACCGAGCCTCCGATGTGGCCGAACGCGATTCCGCTTCTCGCTTACGACACCGCAAGGGTGATGGTCGAAGCGCTGCATCGGGCCCCGATCCTCACCGGTCCCGGGCTCAAGGATGGGCTCGAGCGCATTCGATTCCTGCCTTCGACCACGGGCGGTCCGCGGACGCATATCGCGTGCAGCCCCTTCGATCACAAGATGTTCAAGGGCGACTGGCTCCTCTACGGTCGCGTCAAGGATGGAGAATTGCATTTCGAGGGTCTCTTCGAACCCGCTCCCGACGCCGTCTGAGTCGCCGGGGGTGCATTCATTTTGTCTGTGACGTCAGTCGTCCGGCCCGAGGCCGCGAACGCGGAAGGGTAGCGGCCGCCGCTCGGGATCGCGCCGGTCGAAAGCGACTCCGAGCAACGCGCTGCCGTCGCCCGAAACCGCGAGCACCGCGTTCAAGTGATAGGCCGTGGCGGGCGCCGCACCACTGCGCGCCAGCAACTCCGCGAGCCGTTCGGCACCGCCGCTGCCGGGCCGCCAGACGATCGCGTGGGCCTCCTCGAAGCCGAAAGGATCGACGCCGGCGTAGCCGGCCGCGAGTTCCCCGGTGGCCGAGATCCCGGTCAAGACCCCGGATCGCTGGCCTGCGATCGCGTCGATGACCTCGGGAACCTGGTCGTGCCAGACGACCGGCACCGAGCGCGGCTCGGTGCCGGCATCGGCGCGCGTCGAGCAGGTGCCGACGAAATCACCCGTGCCCGAGAGGGCCGTCACCGCACAGACCTCGAACCCCGCGGGCAAGGGGACGGCTGTGGCATTGCCGGAGGCGAGGTCAAGTAGCATATCTGTCAGACCCTGCGACGGGCCCTGGACGAAAGTGCAGCAGACCGCGGCCCGCCGGCCGTCGGGTGCCAGCGCGTGCACGGCGTCGAAGCCGGGCGTGTGTGGAGCCGCATCCGGCGAAGTCCAGATCACCGCCTCGCCGGTCGCGCCCGAGCCGAGCCGGGTCACCATCCCCGCGAGCGTCGAGCCGTCCGCCGAGATCGCCGTGACGATTCCACCGAGCGTGTTCGCAGGCAGCCTCAGGAACTGCGCCACGCCCTCGGGCAGCGGCCAGATCACCGGCTGGAGGAGGCCGGTCGTGTCGTTGCTGCTGCCGCCGGCGGTAACCCTGCCGTCGGCGGAGAGGGCACGCAGGACCGAGCTTCCGGGAGACCGTGCGGCAGCGTGGGGCAGAGTCCGGAGAGCGCCCGTCTCGTCCCACAACAGGGCGCTCGGGAACGTGGCGCCCGAGTCGGATCCGCCGGCGAGGGCGCCGTCTGCCGAGAGCGTGCTGGCACGGCCGAGCGGATGGCCGGAGGTGTCGAGGATCTCGAAGGTCATCCGCGGCGTGCTCGCCGCGGTTCCGGAGCTGCCGCCACAGGCCGCAAGCGCAGCACTCATCAGCCCGACCACCAGTGCCCACTCGGACGTCCGTCCTGCCATCGCTCGATGCATGGTCGCCTCCTTCGAGGTCAGTGGTGCGCGGCGTGCGAGGCCGACCCGCATCATGCGGGCGCGCTGCACCGAGATCTCGAGCCGGCAGTCCTAGGCCTTGGGGTGGTGTGCTGTCTAGCCCGAACGCAAAGAAATTGAGCGTGAACGCAAGAAACCGCTCGGGGCACAGGCGCTGTCGTGTCCTACGTCAAGATCTCCTACGGGAGGCGAGCCGCGGGACGCCACACCTCGCGTTCCCGTCGACCCCAGCGAGTCGACCTGCCGGCAGCCCAGGGGATCCCGCGCTTCGCTGGCTCAGCGGCAGCCGGCACAGGTGGGTGGCCGACGCCCTACACCGCGGCCGGCAAGAGCCCGCGTCTCCGGAGCCCCGCGACAGCCGGCACAGTTGGATGGTCGACGCCCTACGCCTGAACCCGTGTCTCGTCTGGCCCGGGGTGCCCGGCGCGAACCGGGGCGACGCGCTCTCAGGAGGTGGGTTCGCCCGGCAGACGCGGATCCTCCCCGGCCCAGCGCCCGCAGCGCGTGGAGTCGGGGGTCACGTCGAGACCGAGCGTGGTGGCGGCGGCCAGCAGCGAGCACTCGACGTGATCGCCGATCTTCGGACTGACGTTGAAAACCGCGTTGTCGTTGTCGGGTGCCGCCGCCAGAACCTCGGGATAGCCCTCTTCGGGCGAGATCAGATAGCCGAGCTGGTCGTTGGCGAGTCCGAAGACGAAATGCTGTGCGGCCGCGACGCGTTCCTGCATCGCGAGTTGGATCGCCGGGTAGCCCTCGCCCGGCACCGCCGCGAAGAACACCTCGCCGATCCGGGCGGTGGTGACGACGGTGCCCACCTGCCCGTCCTCGAGCCAGGGCGGGGTATCGGCGCGCGAGATGATGCTGCCGAGGAAGTCGAGTGGAAAGAGCGGATTGCCGTAAGGCTCGCGCAGGAAGCGTTGCTCGGCGGCCACGTCGGTACCCGCGACGGCGACCGGAGCGGCCAGCGCGGCCAGCGCTCTCTCGAGGACGAGCGTGCCGTAGGCTTCGAGCCGCTCGGGGTCGGTCGCGCCACCACCCGCGCCACGCTCGGGTTGCGTGCGGCCGACGTCGGCCACCATGACGACCGCGCTCTCGATGCCGAGCGCCGCCTCGACACCCGCCGCGACCACACTCGGCCAGTCTCCAGAAATCAACGTGTTACCGCTGCCCATGACCGTGGCGTGGGCAGCGTAGTTGATCATCGCAGCGATCGGTCGCTGCGGATCGCCCGGCGCGCTCGCCAGCAGCACGCGCAGCTCACCGTCCACAACATCATTCGGAGGCAGGTCGAATTGGCTGCGGACCAGGTCGCTGGCGTCGACAGCACCCGTCCAGAGCGAGGCTGGTCGGCGCGCCTGAAAAGCGTCGACGATCGCGCCCACGGTCTGGTCGCGCACAAAAGCGAGGTAGCTCTCGGGCAGCCCGCCCCAGACGCCGGTCGTGTCGGGGCCGGCGTGGCTATGGTCCGATCCCACGATGACGTGGGAGCGCGGGATGGCGCCGCCGGTCGCTTCCTCGACGGCGCGGGCGACATCGCGCAGGCCGAAGGGGCCGCTCCGGTAGGCCGCGAACGCGCCCTGGGTCTCGTTTTGCGCGAAGGCAAGAGTGCCTTCGGGGCCGCTCACCACGAATGCTCGGACGTAGATGGGGGCCAGCACGCCGGTCGACGGGCGCTCGGGGCCGAGGCCGTAGCCGCCGAGGTAGACGCTTCCTGCCGGTGGCGCGGTCTCGGGCGTCGGCGTGATCTCGCGCCGGCCTGCGCCCACCTGCAACTCCCCGGCGGGCGTCCCGATGTTCGAACAGGCCGCGAGCAGGGCCAGGGCAGGCAGGAGCCGGGCCGCGTGTGGGGCGCGCCCCGGAGCGTGTTTCAGGTGTGATTGACGCGCTTGCATACGAGCCTCTCTCCGGGGGCCGGGCCGTCCGTGTGTTGAGCTCATCCTCAGCGGCGGCGGCCGTGGCGACGCATGGCTAGGATGGCCGGGCCCCCGAATGCAAGGTCGTCGCAGGCAACGCGCTGGAGTCCCGGCCGCGGTGAAGTCGGCGCGCCCGAGCCGCGGGTGCGGCAGCGGCATGGCAGGCATTTCGGGCGGCCACGCCAAGACGGGAGGTCGGCGCGCTCGAGCCGCGGATGCGGCAGTCCGGCACGCTCGTCGTGCGGAGTCGCGGATTTGAGTGAGGTCGGCGTGCCCCACCCGCAGATGCTGCAGCGGCTGGGCGGCCCTCGTCCGGCTTCCCGGCAAACGGAGCGCAGGGGCCAGCGCCCGAGGTGGCCTTCGGGCGCCATCGGGTGTGTGATGGCAACCATCGCCCGTGGACCGCTTCGGGCGTCCCTGCTGACGGAGGTCTCGACCATGCCCCGACGTTTTTCCCGATCACCCCGCCGAGTCTCGAACCTTGCGATCGACAGACGCAGCGTTTTGCGGACGCTCGGCGGTCTCGCCGGTGCCGCGGCGGCCGCCCCTCTCGTCAAGGGTTGCGGCAATGTCGGGATCGCGGCCGCGCCGACGCTGCGGCCAGAGGATCTCGATGTCGACACGGTCATCATCCTGATGATGGAGAACCGTTCCTTCGACCATATGTTCGGCGCGCGCTCGCTCGAGGAAGGGCTGCGGGTCGAGGGTCTGCGTCCGGGGCTCGCGAATCCGCGCACCGATGGCACCTTGGTAGCCCCCCTCCACATGGCCGATCGATGCGTGTTTGATCCACCGCACGGCTGGACTTCGACCCACACCCAGATCGGCGACGGTGCCAACGCCGGGTTCGTCACCGAGTACGAGAAGACCCTCGGCCGCGCCGGCCACTCCCTCGCAGGTGCCGACCGTGTGATGGGCTATCACGGCCGGGAGGAGCTGCCTTTCTACTACGGGCTCGCCGACGAGTTCGCCCTCTGTGACCGCTGGTTCGCCTCGGTGCCCGGCCCGACCTGGCCGAACCGTTACTACCTGCATTCGGCGCAGGCGAACGGTCGCACCAACAACTCGCCGCCGGAGGATCTCCAGGCCGGCTTCACCTGGCCGACGATCTGGGACCGCCTCGACACGGCGGGCATCCCGTGGAAGGCCTACTGGAGCGATCTCTCGTTCCTGCTGCTCTGGGGCCGACATCGGCCGAAGATCGAGGACACCAGGGTCGAGCAGTTCTACGATGATGCCCGCAGTGGACGCCTGCCGGCGGTGTGTTCGGTCGAGCCGACCTACTTCGGCGTGGCCGCGAACGACGATCACCCGCCGCACGATTTCGTCCGCGGTCAGGCCTTTGTGTCGAGCGTGATCCGCGCGGTCGCGGAAGGTCCGCACTGGAACCGCTCGCTGATTCTTGTCACTTACGATGAGCACGGGGGCTTCTACGACCACGTCGCGCCACCCACCGTGGAGGACGAGCGTGCCGCCGAGGGTTTCGACGACCTCGGGGTGCGCGTGCCGGGCCTCGTGATCTCTCCCTGGACCCGACGTGGTCATGTCTCGTCGGTGACGCACGAGCATGCGTCTTTCCCGGCGCTCCTCGGCTGGCTCTTCGGTCTCGAACCACTGACCGTGCGCGACGCGCAGGCGAACTTTTTCCTCGACACCTTCGATGCGGATCGCATCGCCCGCGACGACCCCCGCGGCCTGCCTTCTCTGCCGGTGCTCGAGGTCGATCCGGAGGTGCCGGCTGCGTGTCTCGAGGTGTCCGAGGCCTCCGGGGGGCGTGAGCTCGCCGCGTTTGCCGACGCGGCCGGGCTCTCGAGTGCGCTCGACCAGCGCGGCGAGAGTGTCGAGCGGCTCCAGCGCGTCTATCGCACACTGATCGAGCTCGGCGGCGCGCGCCCGCTGGCAAGGCGCTGAGGCGAAACTGCGGACGGCGGCGCCCTCTGTGACGGGAGGCGCGACGTCGCCCGCATCGCGCTGCCCTTTGAGCCGAGGCCGTTCCGATGCAACGGCTCGCCGGACCCCGTCTGGCGTGCGGGCGTGAGAGCGTGAGAGCCGGCAGGATCGCGCGGGATGCGCGCACTTCGGCCCGCCCACGCCAGACAGCGGCAGATTTGAAACCTCGCTCGGCCTCGGCCATAGGGCGCCCATGGCGACGCGCGAGACGCTGCGGACGGGAGTCGCGGACGGGGTCTTCACGATCACCCTCACGCGCGGTCGCGAGTACAACACGATCACCCCGGCGCTGCGCGACGAGCTGGCCCAGGCGATCGACGAGGGTGATGCGGAGCGGCGCGCCCACGTGATCCTGCTCGAGGCCGAGGGCCCGGCCTTCTGCGCCGGCTACGGGCTTGACTGGTCGACCAAGGCCCAGGCCGGCGAAGGGGCGCGCGAGGCATCGGGCGAGCGCGCCTGGGATTCAGTGGCTGACCTGCGCATGATGAGCCGCTTCGTCGACACCTACATGAAGCTCTGGAAGGCGGCGAAGCCGACGATCGCGGCGGTGCAGGGCTGGTGCATCGGCGGCGGCACCGACATGGTGCTCTGCGCCGACATGATCGTCGCGGCCTCCGGGGCGAGCTTCGGCTATCCGCCGTCACGCGTGTGGGGCACGCCCACCACCGCGATGTGGGTCCATCGCATGGGTCTCGAGAGGGCGAAGCGCTATCTGCTGACGGGCGACGAAATCCCCGCGCGCAAGGCCGTCGAGCTCGGCCTCATCCTGGAATGCGTGCCCGACGAAGAACTGCGCGATCATGCCCATGCGCTCGCGCGCCGCATGGCGATGGTCCCGGTGAACCAGCTGGTGATGCTGAAGCTTCTCTGCAACCAGACCGCCGAGCATATGGGGCTCGGCTCGACGCGCTTGCTGGGCACGCTCTTTGACGGCATCGCGCGTCACACCCAGGAAGGACTCGATTTCGTCGGGCGTGCGGAGACGGTCGGTTTCCGCGAGGCGGTGCGCGAACGCGACGATCGGTTCGGCGACTACGGCAGCGGGCCGCGCGGCCGGGCGAAGGGGCCACGCGGTGCTGGCGGTGAATGAGCCCGGATCTGTCCGGCACTGGAGCGAGGGCGAGGGCTCGCGGGAGTCAGGCCCCGACCTCGGGATCCCGTCCATGACGCCGACTCGGGCCCGTCAAGGAGGACTGCGGTGAGCTTTGTCCGCATCGAGAAACCCCGGCCGCACGTGAGCGTGATCGTTCTCGACCGCCCCGAGCGGATGAACTCGATGGCCTTCGATCTGGTCGAGCCCCTGCACCGCGCGATCGCCGAGGTCGCGGCCGACCACGACACCTGGTGCGTGATCCTGACGGGCACGGGGCGAGGCTTCTGTTCGGGGGCCGACACGCGCGACATCGAGCCGCCCTCGAACATCGAGGGGCTCACGCTGACCCGGATCGCAACCCGCGCGATGACGATCATCGCGGATCTGGTGCCGGCATTGCAGCGCATGCCGCAGCCCGTGATCTGTGCGGTCAACGGCGCGGCGATCGGTGGCGGTTTCTGTCTCACGCTCGGCGCCGACATCCGGCTCGCCGCCGAATCGGCCTACTTCCGTTGCGCCGGCATCAATAATGGATTGACGGCGGTCGAGCTCGGTCTGAGCTTTCTCCTGCCGCGGGCCATCGGGTCGTCCCGCGCCTTCGAGATCATGCTCTCGGGACGCGACGTCCCGGCGACCGAGGCGGCCATGATGGGGATCGTCTCGCGCGTCGTGCCCGACGACCGCCTGCTCGATGAGGCCTGCGATCTCGCGGAGCAGATCAACGGCTGGAGCACGCAAGGGACGCAGCTCACCAAGCGTCTGATGTGGGCCGGGCTGGAGGCGGGTAGCTTGCGTGCCGCGATCGAGATGGAAAGTCATACCCAGCTTTTCGTGCGACTCACCACGAAGAACTTCGAAGAGGCCGCCGCCGCACGCCGGGCGGGTCGCAAGCCCGATTTCCAGGACTGAGGCAGGCCCCCGCCGCCGGAGAGTTGTGGCGCGAAGCCACGGCGTGCCGTCACCCGAAGCCTCGCGCCGCCGACCGGGTCGTTGCTCTCCCGGCGCGGTCCTCCACCCCAAAATGAGAGAGGGCCGGAGCGTTGCCACTCCGACCCCCTCTCACGCCACCCCCTCCGTGCGAGGCGGGCCGACCTGCCGAGCGCGTGGCTCAGCCGTCGT
>SXLG01000155.1 GCA_005777805.1 Pseudomonadota bacterium | reverse complement strand
CTTGAATGGCATTCAAGAGGTCGTGGGTTCGATTCCCATCGGCTCCACTCGAACAGCCTGCCGCCGTCTGACTTGGTCCCCGGCCGCAGCAGCTCCGGCGGCACGTTGATTCCAGGGCACGCCACCCCCTGCGGGAAGGACCAGGTCTGAAGATGTCGTCCGACAAGAAGAAGCATTCGCATCACCACGACCACCGCGAGCGCGAGGCAGCGACCGAGTCGTCGAGCTCCCCGGCGAGTCGTGGCGATGCGGGCCGGGAAGGGGATCGCGTCGCCTACGCGGAGTTCAAGATCCTGCTCCGCCCGGAGGAGATGCGTCGCTTGCAGCAGGCCCACGTGCTCTGGCAGCACGTCGAGCAGGCCGCCAACCAGATGAAGGTGGAGTTCACGCCCTTGCCGGGCGACCCACCGATCCGGCAGCGCGACATCCTCTTCTACGACACACCAGATTTCCTGCTCTACGAGAACCACTTCATCCTGCGCCGCCGCACGCACTACCAGGACGGTTGGACACGCACGCACGACGAGCTGACGTTCAAGTTCAGACATGCCGACGAGGGGGTCGTCTCCGGGATCGACGTGCATCCGGGAATCTCCGTTCGCTCCCGCGTCAAGTTCAAGCGGGAGATCCTGCCGGAGACCACGCGGGTTGGCGCCATCCGGCATATCTACGCCAAGAACTGCATCATGGACATGCCCCCGCTCGGCGAGGCTTTCTCGGCAGCCACCGCGTTGGAGTTCTTTCCGGTGCTGGCCTCGCTCGACGTGGCCCATGAGACACCCATTGCACTCGTCAACCGGGTCACCGTGAGTGAGTCGCTTACTGAATTCGGAAGAATCAACTTCGGGCACGGGATGGAGGGCATGGTGGGCCTTGCCCTCTGGCGTGACAGTGACAGCGGCGGGCCGATCGTGGCGGAGCTTGGCTTTCAGCTTCGCTTCGACGCGCTGAGCCCGGCCGTCGAGTCCACGCTGGCGCACGCCGAAGAGTTCTTTCGCGTGACACAGCACTGCATTGCGCCGTGGCTCTACCTCGGTACGACCAAGACCAATCTGGTGTACCGTCACGGTGGGCACGAGGTGGGCAATCGTGAGTGAGGTGGAGCACGTCGCGCCACCCTCGCTTGCACGGATCGCCCGGGTCTTCCTGCAGATCGGTGCAACCAGCTTCGGCGGTGGCGTGGTGGCCTACCTGCGCGGTGCTCTCGTCGAGCGCGAGCGCTGGTTCGACGACGAGGGCTTCCTCCGCATTCTCGAACTCTCGCAGACGCTGCCCGGCCTCAACTCGGTCAATGTCGCGGTTCTGGCGGGCGACGAGTTGCGCGGCTGGCGCGGCGCGCTCGTTGGTGGACTGGGGATGATCCTGCCCGGACTGATCGTGGTGACGATCCTCGGGATGGCTTGGGGAGAGCTTCAAGACTTGCCCGTGGTCGGTCGTGCGCTCGCCGGTGCTGCGGCCGCGGCTGTAGGCCTCATCGTCGCGACGACCGTGCAGATCGGGCGGCGCCAGCTCACCGATCCGGTCGATCTCGCCCTGGTCGCAGTGACGGCGGTCGCGGTCGGAGGCCTTGGCGTCTCGCTCCCCTGGGCCGTCGTCGGGATCGGCGGGGCCTCGGTACTGCTGCATCGGCCGGGTTCGGGGCGGCGCCCCTCGGAGCGCAAGGACTCGGCCAGCTCGCGAGCTTCCGCATGATGGAGGAAATCCATAGGGTACTCGCACTTCTTGCGGGTTTCTCGTTGATTTCAGTACTGGCGATCGGCGGCGGTTCGGCGGTGCTGCCGGAGATGCACAAGGTCGTCGTCGAGCGGCATCACTGGCTCCAGAGCGACGACTTCAAGGAGGTCTATTCGCTCGGCCAGGTGGCGCCCGGTCCCAACATGACCATGGTGGCGGTGATCGGTGAGGCGGTAGCCGGACCGCTCGGCTGGCTGGCGGCGACAATCGGCTTCTTTCTGCCTTCGAGCCTGCTCGCGCTTGGCGTCAATCGGCTTTGGCATCGCCTCGAGAACTGGCCCTGGCGCGAGTCGATCGAGGCGGGGCTCGCTCCGCTGGCGATCGGGCTGATGGGGGCCGGGGCGTGGTTGCTCGCGCGTCTGGCCGTGAGCGGGCGGGTGGGCCTTCTCGTCGCGTCGGGAACCACGGCCCTGCTGATCCTGCGTCGGCCCAATCCGTTCTGGCTGATTCTGGCAGGTGCTGCGGCCGGAATCGCTGCGGGCTGAACCTGTCTCGCCGCGGCGGCAGTGGCGTCGCCCTGGAGCGACGATCCGTCGGGCCCCGTGTGGCTCACCTGAGCTTCCAGTCCACGCGCCCTCCCTGCGCGAAGAAACGCTGCCCTTCGGCGAGATTCTCGGGCTTCCAGCCGAGGGCCAGAAAGGCCGAGCCCTGCGCCAGCGCCTGCGAGCGGGGCAGTTCGCGCGTCGACCACGCGGCGCGCAGCGTCGCCTGGATGGCCTCGCGCGGGCGTGCCGCAATCGTCTCGGCGATCCACCGTGCGCGCTCGGCGAGATCTGCGGCGGGGCAGATCTCGCTGACCAGTCCGATTTCGAGGGCGCGGCGGGCCGAGAGGCGTTCGTGGGCACCGAGGAGCTGCATGCGCAGGAGTTCGCCGAAGGGCATTCGCTGGGCCATCTGGATTGTCTCGTAGCTGGCGACCATTCCATAGGTGACGTGCGGGTCGAAGAAGGTCGCATCCTCCGCGGCGATCAGGATGTCGGCTTCGCCGAGCATGTAGAAGGCGCCGCCACAGGCCATGCCGTTGACTGCCGCGATCACCGGCTTCCAGAGATCGTTGGTCTTGGGTCCGAGACTCGCCCCCGGATCATCGAAATGGAGCAGGCGTGCGGCGGGTGACGAGCGATCCGCGGCCGGAGCCTCATTGCCGAGGGCTTCGCTGCGATCGATCCCGGTGCAGAAGGCGCGGTCGCCCGCCGCCGTCAGGACGATCGCTCCGACATCCGGATCGTGCCGGAGCGCGCGCCAGATCTGCGCAAGCTCACGCTGCATCGCCGTGTTGAAGGCGTTGAGCTTCTCGGGACGATTCAGCCGTACCCAGGCGACACCGTTCACGGTCTGGAAGTCGATCGTCTCGAATGAGGCCATGATCTCTACTCCTGTGCAGCAAGTCCGTCTCGATGCAGTTCCCGGTCCTGCTTCGGGCTCTGGCACGAGCTTGGCTCGAACTCAACGCGGCGGCCATGGACCTCCGTGCTGTCGTCGACGTGCTAGTCGGCAAGACATGAGGCCCGTGACCGACGTGCGGGGCTTTCGCCGGGAGCTGCACGTGGAGATCGCCGAGCATCGCGTCACCGGCGAGCTGGTCGACGATTTCCACCACTTCCGCGCCGAGTTCGACGTGACGCCCGGTCATGTCGTCGCCGCCCGCGGCGCAGCCCTCCGCTATCCGTGGGGCACCTGCCCCGGTGCCATCGGCGGTCTCGCCGAGTTTCTCGGTCCGGTCGAGGGCGGTAGCGCGCGCGCGGTCGCGACCCGCACGACGCGGCTGCGGCATTGCACCCACCTGCGCGACGTGGCCGCACTCTCGCTCGCCCGCTGGGCGCGCGGCGGTGCCTCCACGGTCTATTCCATATTTGTCGCCGACCCCGTAACTGGCCCCACCCACGCAAGCATCGCCCGCGATGGTCACGGCCTCGTGGAGTGGCAGATCGAAGGTTTGTGCATTCGCAGCCCCGAGCTCTGGGCAGGCTGCTCGCTCGGCCGCGGGGCCGCCTTCGCCGAGCGGCTCGCGCCGGAGCTGGGTGATGAACAGATCGAAGCCATTCTCCTCCTGCAGCGCAGTTGCTTGATCGCGCTGGGGCGTCAATATGATCTCGACACTTGCCGGCACGCAACCGACGTGCCCGGGGCGCCGACCGGTGCGTGCTTCACCTACGGACGCACGGTCGCCCCCGAGGCGACGCGGGTGCCGGGTGCCACGCTCGATTTTGCGGCCGATGCCGATTTGCGCGCGCTGAGCCGGGCATGGGTGGCACGCCACGGGCCGGCGAGAGGCTGAGGCGCTGTCACGCATGACCTCGTCGAGCGTCTCGTTCGCTGGGCGACACGCCGCGGGCCGGCGAGCGGTGGAAGCAGGAGGTCTCGCTGGATGGTGTGCCTTCGCTTCGTAGTCAGGCGGCGGGCAGGGCGGAGCGGCAGGGCTCGATCACGTCGCGCGCGAAGCGCTCCAGCTTGACCAGGTACTCCGCGCGGGTAGCCGCCGGGAAACCCACCGTGAGCCAGGTCACGCCGAGGTCGGCGAGACGATGGACCCGGTCGCACGCGGCCTGGGCGGCGAGCCCATCTCCGGTGTGGGCATCGAGCGAGAACGCGATTTCGAGAGGTCTGGTGCGCCCGGCCGCGGCGGCGTCTTCACGCGCGAGTGCGATGCGGCGGGCGAGATCGTCGAGCGATTCCAGAACCGCAGTTCGGGTATGGGGCGCCATCGCCGGGGTGTTGGGGAAGGGAATCCAGCCGTCGCCATGCTCGATCGCGCGGCGGATGGCACGCCGACTGTTGCCGCCCACCCAGAGCGGCGGGTGGGGTTGCTGCACCGGTCGCGGTCGCATGGTGTTGCCGCGCGCCTCGAAGGTTCGCCCCTTGAAGTGCACGTCGTCCTCGGTCCACGCGCGCTTCATCGCGAGCAGAACCTCGTCGGCCGTCTCGTTGCGGGCCTCGAAATCAGCTCCCAGCGCGTGGAACTCGCCGCGCAGGTAGCCGACCGCAACCCCCAGTGTCAGGCGCCCCTGCGAGAGCAGGTCGAGAGTGAGGGCGGCCTTCGCGACAAGGAACGGGTTACGATAGGGCAGAACTAGAATGTTGGTCTGGACGCGAAGCCGCGAGGTGGCTGCTGCCGCGAACGAGAGGGCGACGAAGGGATCGAGCGCGTGGTGGCCCCCGCCTTCGAGCCAGCGCTGTACCGGGAAGGGGTGGTCGGTCACGAAGGCCGCCCCGTAGCCGGCGTTCTCGGCCGCCCGGGCAATTTCCGAGATGCCCTCGAACGAGGCGAACTCCGCGCCGGCGGCAACGCGGTTGGTCGCGAGGTCGAGTGAAAACTTCACGCCGGGCTCGTGGCCGGCGGAGGTTGCGCGGGATAACCGACGGTCTTGGTCTGGAGGTACTCGAGAAATCCCTCCACGCCGTGCTCGCGCCCGAGGCCACTCTCCCTGTAGCCGCCGAAAGGCGAATCGGGTGCGAACCACATGCCGCCGTTGAGACCAATCGTCCCGGTACGAAGCCGTGCTGCGACGTTCCATGCGCGCTCGGGTGAACCCGAGACAGCGCCGGAGAGTCCGTAGCGGGAATCATTTGCGATCCGGACGGCATCGTCGTCGTTGTCGTAGGGGATCACGCAAAGGACCGGGCCGAAGATTTCCTGCTGCGCCACGGTCGAGCGAGGGTCGACGTCGGCGAGCAGGGTGGGCTCGACGAAGAAGCCACGCGGCAGATGCGCCGGCCTTCCGCCACCGACGAGCACGCGAGCGCCTGCGTTGCGGCCGACGTCGATCAGACCCAGCACGCGATCGCGCTGGCGCGCGTTGATCAAGGGGCCCATCAGGTTGGCGATGTCGCTCGGATCGCCGTAGCGCATGCCGCGCATGGCCTCGGTCAGGATCTCCAGGCCCTCGGCGTAGCGGGAGCGCGGCAGGAGGAGGCGGGTGTTGATCGCGCAGCCCTGGCCTGAGTGCGTGCAAATTCCCATGACCGTCGTCTGGAGCGCTGTCACGAGATCGGCGTCGTCAAGTACGACGTGGGCGGATTTGCCGCCGAGTTCAAGGAAGACCCGCTTCAGGGTATCCGCACCGCGCGCCATGATGCGCTTGCCGATGGCGGTCGAGCCCGTGAAACTCACCATGTCCACACGCGGATCGGCCGTCAGGAAGTCGCCGACCGCGGCCGGCTCCTCGGCGGTCAGGATGTTCAGGACGCCGCGCGGCAGGTCGGTGTGCTCGGTGGCGATCCGCCCGAGCCAGCTCGCCGACCACGGAGTGTCAGGGGCGGCCTTCAGGACGACCGTGTTGCCGGCAGCCAGCGCGGGCACGATCTTCGAGAGGTTCAGCATGAAGGGGTAGTTCCAGGGCGTGATGGCAGCGACCACGCCGAGGGGCTCGCGCAGAACCCGGCGCAGACTCTTCATGCCAAAGAACTCGTGTTCCGGCAGTTCGCGCGACCACTCGATGCGCTCGGCGACGTCGATGTCCCAGCTCATGTCCTGGATGCAGGAGTCCATCTGGATCGCGTACGTCAGGGCCAGCGGTGAGCCGACCTCGGCGACGATCTGCTGGCGCAGAACCTCCCGCGTGTTCCCGAGTGCGGTCTGGAGCTGGCGCAAGCAGTGCTGGCGGAAGGCCAGATCCCGAGACCAGCCGGTGTCGTCAAAGGCCCGTCGCGCGGCCGCGACCGCGCGCTCGGCGTCGTCGCAGGAAGCGTCGGCCGCCGTCCCGATGGTCTCCTCGGTGGCGGGGTTTCGGTTCGGGTAGGAGCGGCCGCCCTCGGCGGCGCGGAGCTCACCGTCGATCAGCAGACGTTCTTCGGCATCCAAGCTCGACATGACGGAATCGTCCTCCCTGCATCACGGCGGAGTGCCGTTGCCCATATGGCCGGGGAAGCGACTAGCGCGGGGCCCGGCCGAAGTCGACGCATCGGGTGCTCCCCCAGGCCGCAACGCGTCGACACCTTCAAAAGGTGACGGCCACCATCTAGGGTTGCCGCCCATGAGAGGTCCTATTTCCGAGTTCATGGAGCGCAACTTCCTCCACTTCAACGCCGCCGCGATGGTGGACGCTGCGCGGGGCTGGCGGCGGCATGCCGATGCGGGCGGAAAAATGGTGGTGACTCTGGCCGGGGCGATGAGCACCGCGGAGATCGGCATCAGCCTGGCGGAGATGATTCGCGCCGGGCGGATCGACGCGATCGTCTGCACCGGTGCCAACCTCGAGGAAGACCTCTTCAACCTGGTAGCCCACGATAGCTACGTCCGGATCCCCAACTACCGGGATCTGACGCCCGAGCAGGAAAGGGATTTGCTCGGGCGCCACCTCAATCGTGTGACCGACACCTGCATCCCCGAGGAGGAGGCGATGCGTGTCGTCGAGCGCTCGGTGCAGGTGCTGTGGGAGGAGGCGGACGGTGCGGGCCAGCGCCTCTTTCCGCACGAGTTCTTCTTCCGTCTGATTCGCGAGCGAACCTTCGAGAAGAGCTACCAGATCGACCCCCGCAACAGCTGGCTCGTGGCGGCGGCGGAGCGAGATCTGCCGATGTTCGTGCCGGGGTGGGAAGATTCAACGCTTGGCAACATGTACGCGGCACACTGCCTGCGGGGGAAAGTGCGCCAGCCGACCACAGTGCGAGGCGGCATCGAGTACATGATGGCGCTGGCCGAGTGGTACCGCGGCAACTCCGGCGGGGGCGGGATTGGTTTTTTCCAGATCGGTGGCGGCATCGCGGGGGACTTCCCGATCTGCGTTGTGCCGATGCTGCATCAGGATCTGCGCCTGACCGACGTTCCGGTGTGGGCCTATTTCTGCCAGATCAGCGATTCGACGACGAGCTACGGCTCCTACTCGGGTGCTGTGCCGAACGAGAAGATCACCTGGGGGAAACTCGAGATCGACACGCCTCGCTTCGTCATCGAGTCCGATGCCACGATCGTCGCGCCGATGATCTTCGCTTACGTACTGGGGCAGTAGGGCCGCGCTCGGGGAGGCCTAAGGCGCAGCGTCCGAGCTGCGCTCGTCGACTGCCTGGATCAGATTGCTGTAGAAGGCCGGGAACTCGTCGAAGCTGGCGAGCGGGATGCGCTCGTCGAGTCCATGCACGCGGGGCAGATCCCCGGGCGCGAGTCGCATCGGCACGAAGCGGTAGACCTGCCGGGCGACGCCCTCGAAGTGCTTGGCGTCGGTGCCCCCCAGCGTCAGGCCCGGGGCGATCACCGCCTCGGGGAACACGGTGGCGATCGCCTGTGAGAGGGCGTCCCAACCGAGGCCCTCGGTACTCGACACGCGGGTCGGTTCGCGACTGGCGGCGGTGGCGATCTCGATCTCGATGGCGTCGTCGTCGACGACCCGCCGGACGTGATGGATGACGCCATCGGCGGTGTCGCCCGGCAGGAGTCGGAAGTTGACGGTCGCCGTGGCCTCCTCAGGCAGGACGTTCTCCGCCACTCCGCCCGCGATCATGGTGACGGCGGTGGTGGTCCGGATCTGTGCTGCTGTCGCGGGCTTGCCTTCGAGCAGATGGCGCACCAGCGGGGATGTCAACCACATGGCGCGCAGGGCGAGTCCCTGGACCCCGGACATGTGCGGCGCGAGAGCTGCGAGGCCCGAGCGCATGGGCTCGGCCAGGCGTGAGGGGAGGGGGGCTTCCTCGAGGCGCACCACGGCGCGGGCGAGACGTCCGATGGCGCTGTGCGGCGGCGGCATCGAGGAGTGACCTCCCTCGGCCCGCGCCTGCAGGCGTAGCGTCAAATAGCCTTTTTCGGCGAGCCCGATCATCGCGACCGGTGGCTTCACGCCCACGATCGAACCATCGATCACGGCATAACCCTCGTCGAGCAAGAACTCTGGCGCGATGCCGCGTTGGCGCAGAGTGGCGGCGACCTGCGCCGCGCCACCGGTGCCGCCGGTTTCCTCGTCTCCGCCGAGGCCCACGAGCAGCGTGCGCCTGGGGACGTAACCGTCGGCGAGCAGGCTTTCGATCGCCGCCAGGATGCCGACCGCCGAGGCCTTGTCGTCAAGCGTGCCGCGGCCCCAGATCGCGCCTGCGGCGATCTTGCCCGAGAAGGGAGGATGAGCCCAGTTCTGCGCGGTGTCGTTCTCGACCGGGACGACGTCGAGGTGCGCCAAAAGCATCCAGGGGGCGCCGGGGCTCCGGCCGGTCCATTCGAGGAGGAGGCTCGTGCCGATGCGCTCGGCGCGGAGCTGCGAGAAAGCACGCGGGAAAGCGCGGCGGAGCTTCTCATGCACCCGTTCCAGGGCCTCGGGCGGTGCCCCTGCGACTGTCTCCTCCTGCACGATGCCCGCGAGCGCCGCGCGGGCGTTCTCGATCTCCTGTTCGTTCAGCGCTGCGGCGTCCGCAGGCTGGGCGCTCTGCGGGATGGCCGCGGCTTGCGCGCGGGGGGGGAGCGCACTCGCCAAGCCTGCGGGGAGAAGGAGGAACGCCGTGACCGCCGCGGCCGCGCACGGGGTGAGCCTACGCCACCAATCTCGCGGCCGCGTCTCGCGTTGGGATGGGCTCATGGCCGCCGGCTAGCACGGATCCCGCAGGTGGCCGAGTCCCGGTTCCACGGCTCCGTCGAGAAGGGGTGCTCTGCCGGTTCAGAGTGTCCCCGGCGTGTCGAGCGGAGGCAGGCGCAACTCGCTGAGTGCCAAACCAAACCGAGCCTGTGTGACGGCGATCAGCCCACGGACGTGTCGAGTGGAACCAGGCGCAGCCTTGCGAGCGTGGTGAGGGGCGCAGGGCCGCGCGGGAGTGGCCCAGGTGCGGGCGCTCGCCTTGAGAAGCCTCAGGGCCTCGGCTAGCCGCGAGGCATTCGGCGTGTCGCCGATCGGGTTCGCGCGTGAGTGCGGCGGCGTCACTTGGGCGCCTGCCGCTCTGCTTGCGGCTCAGGTAATCAGGACAGCCACGGGGAGGGCGGAAGAATGGCGATCAAACAGGGCGAAAGAGTGCCCGACATCAAGGTGATTGAGATGCGTGACGGGCAACCGGCCCCGACCTCGCTGGCCGAACTCTCGGCCGGCCGCAGGGTGGTGGTTTTCGCGGTGCCGGGGGCGTTTACGCCGACCTGCACGGCCAAGCACCTGCCGGGATATGTCGACCGCGCCGCCGAGCTGCGCGCCAAGGGCATCGGCGAGGTGGTCTGCCTCGCCGTCAACGATGCATTTGTCATGGACGCCTGGGGCCGGCAGGCCGGTGCCGCGGGCAAGGTCCGCATGCTCGGCGACGGCAACGGCGAACTGACACGAGCGCTCGGCCTGACCATGGACGGCAGCAAGTTCGGCCTCGGCGAGCGCTCGCAGCGCTACGCGATGGTGATTCGCGACGGTCTCGTCGAGTCGTTGATGGTCGAGCCCGGACCCGGCCTGAGCGTCTCGAGCGCCGAATCGGTCCTCGGCGCGCTCTGATCTTCTCCGGTCCGGGAGTCGCGAGGCTCCCGGACCGGGCGAGAGCCCCCGGTGCTCTGAACCACGATTCCGGTGACGTATTCTGTCACCGTCAAGCTTCCCGGCGAGGAGAGTATCGGGGGTGCCGTAGCCGGCCCGACAAGCAAGGCAGGTCGTGGCCCTCGAGCCAACGGCGACAATGACGCTCCCATCGAACAATCCAGAAACCGGGGTGCCACAGGGGCCCGCCCAGCGCCTGGTCGTGCTGGCTGCCCTGGCGTTCTTCGTGGCTTCCCGGCTTGCCGTGCATTTTGGCCTGACGCCGTTCTTCGACGGCGACTCCTGGAAGTTCCTCGGTGGTGCGGAGGCCTTGCGGGCGGGAGAGCCGCTGCCGCCGCTGTTCCGCGACCTGGCGACGATCGGCGGCGGCCTGCACGCCGTCCCCGGATACGCCTGGTTCATGGACGTGGTGTGGCAACTCGTGGGCCATGTGTCGCTCCCGGCGGTACTTCTCACGCAGTCGATGGTGGCGTTGGTCGGCTATCTGGCCGCCGCGGATCTGGCACGTCGCTGGGCAGGACCATGGACGGGTGTCGCGCTGCTGGTGGTGCTCGTCACCGCGCCGACTCTGCTGTGGCTGGAACACCTGCTGATGCCCGATGTCCTCAGCACTCCCTTGTTCTGGGGCTCGGCTTGGCTGGTGCTGCAGGGGAACCGGCGGCTCGAGATTCCCGCCGCACTGGCCGCAGGCCTGTTGATGGTGGGAGCGGTGATGCTGCGCACCGCGAACGATGCCTTGGTCCTGCCTCTCGTCGCGCTGTCGCTGGTCGTTCCTCGTTCGCCGGCGCGCCACCTGCGATGGGCAAGCGCGTTCGTGCTCGCGCTGGCACTGGGATTGACGCCGTGGCTGGCCCACAACCACCGGGTTCACGGCGTAGCTCGCGTCGCCGTCAGCAGCGGACGGCATCTCTTCTACAGCGCCCTGTGGAGCGACACGATCAGTCGCGCTCGCCTGGCGCAGGAACTCGGTATGCCGGGGGATGACGCGATCGCGAACGCTCCGGAATTGGTGACCAGAGTCTGGCGAGGACTGCTGGCGAAGGGGTTGACGATACCTGACGCGGATCGAGAGATGGGCAGGATGGCCGGGGCGGCGTATCGCGATCTGGATCCATGGACGATCCTGAAACAGCGATCGGGATTGCTTGCCGAATTCTTTGTCGAGACCGAAGATCGCGGGGGGCGCGTCAAACCCCTGCGCAGTGCATGGGACGAGGTTCTCGCCAATCCGGCATACAGTCCCGGGGCCCGCAGGTGGGCCGAAGGATATTTCCAGCACCGCTTCGGCGCCGAAATAATCGCGGCCCAGGCCGAGGCGGCACCTGAGCACGGCACCGTCGTCGAATTGCTGCGCTGGTGGGCGATCCTTCTCACGCTGGACGGTCCGCTGCTCGCGGTGCTCGCGCTGGTCGCCCTTCCCGGCCTGCGCAACGTCCGGTATCCGGCCCGCGCCTTTCTGGGATTCGCGGTGCCGGCCCTCGCCGCACTGGCGGCCTTTGCCGTCTTCGGGCTGCCGCGTTACCGATACCAAGTGGGGCTTCATCCCTTCTTTCTCGCCACGGTGGTCGTCGGAGGACCTGCCCTGTGGACTTCGCTCCGCCTGCGCAGAGCTCGTGGCCGGGGTCATACGGGCGCAGCGCCCTGCCGGGGCACATCGTGCTGATTGTCCTCGGTGGCGGTCCCGCTGGCCTGGCGGTGGGCTGGTACGCCCGCCGGGCCGGAATCCCATGCGTGGTCTTCGAGGCGGGTCCGCGAGTCGGCGGCAACTGCGTCACCTTCGAGGTCGACGGTTTCCGGTTTGATTCCGGCGCGCACCGCTTCCACGACAAGGATCCGCAGGTCACTGCGGACGTTCGCGCGTTGATGGGCGAGGAACTGCAGCTCATCGAAGTGCCGAGCTACATCTGGTCCGAAGGGGCACTGGTCCACTTTCCGCTGTCGCCGCTGAACCTGATGCGACGGATGGGAGTCCTGCGCTTCGCTCAGGCTGCGGCCCAGGTGATTGCCGGCCGCGTCGCACGCCGCACTGAGCCGGGGAATTTTGAGGAATTCGCGCTGGCGATCTACGGGCGCATCGTGGCCGAGCGCTTCCTGCTGAACTACTCCAGCAAGCTCTGGGGCCTGCCCTGCGACCGGCTGTCACCGGACGTGGCGGGAAGGCGTCTTTCGGGGCTCGGGCTGAAAACATTTTTGATCGAAGCCTGGGGTGGCGTGCGGGTGCAGGACCGCCATCTCGACGGTCGTTTCCTCTATCCGCGGGATGGCTACGGCCGCATCGTCGAGAGGCTGGCCGAGGAATGCGGGGAGGGCGTTGTGCAGCCGAACTCGCGGGTTACCGGCATCGGCCATGAAGGCGACCGCATCACCTGGGTGGAAATCGCCGGCCGGGGTCGCGTCGATGTGGACGAGGTCGTCAGCACGCTTCCGCTTGACAGTTTTCTTAGATTTATGACCCCGGCCGTCGAGCCGTCGGTGCTGGCGATGGTCGGTGGCATGAACTACCGCAACGTGGTCCTCGCGGCGTTCTTCCTGAAGCGGTCGGCAATCAACGGTGCTGGCACCGTGTACTTTCCCTCCGACGAGTTCCCGTTCACCCGCATCTACGAACCACGGAATCGCAGCCGCGCGATGTCTCCCCCGGGCTACACGTCGCTGGTCGCGGAGGTTCCCTGCGATTCCAGCGACGGCGCATGGACGGACAGCGACCGCGCGGTGGTCGATCTGGTGCAACCGCACCTCGAGCGAATCGGCTGGATCCGGCCCGGGGACATCGTGGGCACGGCGGTGAGACGCCTGTCGCACGCTTACCCCGTGCTCGAGAAGGGCTACGCGGGCAGGGTGAAGGAGGTGCACGGCTGGCTGTCGCGCTTCAAGAACCTTCGTTTCTCGGGACGCAGTGGCAAGTTCCGCTATTCCTGGCTGCACGAGATGCTACGCTTCGGTCGCGACATCGTGAGCGAAGCCGCCACGGACCGCGCCGGAGGGCGGGTGGCCGGTACGACCTCCGAGAAACTCTTCACCGCCTGAGGCAACGGACACCGCTGGTAGATCCGAGCGGGGCGCGGCATCGTCAAGTCTGACCTCTGCGGAGTCCCCTCGACGGTTCCCCTTGAGCAGACAATCCAAGGCCGCCGGGAGGGGGCGCAGAGGGCACGGGCAGAGGCCATCGAACGGGGCTCAAGGCAAACCGATCCCGGCGCGGATTCGTGTCGCGACGATGGCGATGTCGGCGTGTCTGCCCTGCGGGAACATCGAGTGGATGCTGCCCGCCCCGTCGCCACTCCGGCGGGGCACGATGTGGACATGAACGTGGGGCACCGTCTGGCCCGTGCACACCCCATCGTTGATTCCGATGGTCGTTCCCTCGGCCCCGAGCGCCGTGCGCAGCGGCCCCGCGAGTTGATGCACGGCGTCGAAGAGCCCCCGGGCGGCTTCGGGCGAGAGATCCTCGACCCGAGTGGCGTGCTCGCGCGGCACCACCAGCACGTGGCCGTCGGCCAGCGGGGTAACGTCCAGGAACGCGACCGTTGCCGCGTCGGCGCGGATGATCTCGGCCGGGATTTCTCCGGCGACGATCCGACAGAAGAGGCAAGCCATGCCTCGCGGATAGAGCCGCCGACCCATGGCGTCAACGGTGGACGGTCCAGCGACAGGAAGCACCTCTGGTCGTGCCGGCGACTGGAGCCGTCGGCCCAGGGCGTCAACGACGCGGGCCGCGGGCGATGGCTCGAGCCCGACCAAGGCGATGCTCGGGAGCCCGTCGCCCGATGGCGTGAACGCCGGGGGCGACTGTCCGGTGGTTTCGTGGGTGCCGCGCCGGAAGTGGGCCCGCATGGCTCGCTTCGCCGTCCGTCTCGGGCTATTCTGAGTCGGTCGACGCGCCGACCGGCGCGCTTCAGAAACATTCAGGGGACGTTAGTTTGCGGGTTCGATTCCGCACTTCAGGGGCTCGATCGTGAGAACGCCTCTGGAGATCGGGACCGATCCCATACGCACGGGGGGTATCGTGAGCCAGCAGAAGGTATTTCCGTTCCGCGCCACGCTCGAGCGCACGGTGCCTGAGGGCGCGCGCTCGCAGCGCAGTGGTTGGTTGACGCCCTACGAGGTCGAGACGCTCTACACCGATGCCCTGTGGGCCGGGCGGGGGGCTCGCCTCGAGGTCTCGGTGCCCGCTCGCACCAGCGAGGAGGGGCTCGGCTGGATCCGAGACCGCTTCGACCGCTTGAGCAAGCGCGGTGTTGGGGTCCGGGTGCGACGCGACGAGAGCTGGGAGTTTCGCGATCTCCTCGGTGCGACCGCGCACTGAGAGGGCAGAACCGGTGGCGTGCGCGGCGCGTCGTATTGGGGTTCCGTGAACTCCTCGGCGCGACCGCTTGCTGAGCGAGCCTGCCCCGGCCCGAGGGGCGGGCAAGCGCAGGCCAGGCCCGCACTGCGTCTCTGCCCTTGCTGACCAGGAGTGGCCCCCCGATTGTCGGCCCGAGGTCCAGCAGGGCCAGGCGTGGCGCATGCCGTGGGGCGCTTACACGCGCAACGGGCTCGGGCGTGAGCCAGGCCTTCGGGTGGGGCTGAGAGCGGCCTGCACGCGTGCCGCGAAGGTCCCTACCAGAGCGGCGCGCCCGAGGGCGGGCTCTCGGCGCAGGACGTGCGCGGTCTGCCGGAGGGCCAGCACCGCAAGGGCGGCCAGGCAGCCCCGCTGCTTGCGCACGAAGAGTTGCTCGGAGACGTAGAACTGTCGCTGGCGTGTCGGGTCGCGTGGCCCTGCGGCGCCGGTGTGCTCGATCGCAGCTTCGGCAAGATGGACCACCGAGAAACCGCGCGCCCCGATGCGCGCGCACCAATCGAGCTCCTCGAAGTAGAGGAAAAAATCTGGATCGAGGCGTCCGAGCCGTGTGAGCAGCAGGCGTGGCGCCAGCAGGAATGATCCCTGCACCGCAGCCGTGGCGTGCGTCCGGTGCTGGGCCGCGCGCCGCGTTCGGGGATCCTTGGCGCGCTGCCAGCGGGC
This sequence comes from Pseudomonadota bacterium, assembly GCA_005777805.1. Classification (GTDB taxonomy): domain Bacteria; phylum Desulfobacterota; class Binatia; order UBA12015; family UBA12015; genus SXLG01. The sequence goes on along the minus strand of SXLG01000155.1, from coordinate 607 downwards.
AGGCATCAGGAGACGCAGACCCGGCACGGCGGCAAGCAGCCCTTCGGGGCCCGGCCAGACCTCGGCGGGGTAGGCGGTCTCGGCCGTTTCACCATCCGGTCCGAGTTGACGACAGCCGAACAGGGCGGCCCCGCTCGGGAGGAGCCGCGCGGCTTCGGCAAGCAGGACTTCGAGGGACTGCTCGGGGACCCGGGTGTCGGGGTTCAACAGGAGCACCCAGGTACCCCGGGCTGCGTCAAGGCCCAAGTTGCAAGCGGCCGCAAAGCCAGGATTGCCGGGACTCGGAATGACCCGCACGTCGTCGGCTCCGGCGAGCGCGGCGGTCCCGCCCGGGCTCTCGTTGTCGATCACGAGCACCTCGACGGAGATCTCCGGGCTTGCGGCACGAGCCGCGCAGCGCACGCTCGCGATCGAGCCCGTGATCTCGGCCAGGTTGCGGAATGCGACGTACACGACCGAGAGATCGGGGAGGTCGCTTGCGCCCAAGCACGTTGTGCCCGGGGACGCTGGTCCCGGGGAACTCGCCAAGCGCGGCTCCTCTTCGCGCCGGCGCGCCATCACCAGCAAAAGTAGTTGCGGGGGCAGGAGTTGAACCTGCGACCTTCGG
>SXLG01000154.1 GCA_005777805.1 Pseudomonadota bacterium | reverse complement strand
TTGCCGGATCTGGGCTCGCCGCCGAGCCAGATTTCACAATTTCCGTCGGAGTGACCGGGCCAGCACCACGTCGCGGATCACCATGGGTACGAGCGGGGTGGGGGCGCCCCCACGGGTAAGCCCCTATTTGCATCCAGTCTAACCCTTAAAGAACGACAGGGAGGTGGAAAGAATCATCACGCGTTCCGAGAAAAGGAGTTCTAATGGCGCCAGGAAATGGCAATGCCACGGGTGTTCGTGGCGCCTCCCTGGCGAGACCCATGATTCGGCACCCCGACAACCGAGATTTGCGCCCTTGGCCACGCGGCCGGGCGCAAGGAGCGAGACCATGACTGGAACCAGAAGAACCGAGACGGACACCATTCGCGGAGCCATGATCGGTCGTTGGTTCGGGGCGCTGGTCGCGACGATCGTCGTGGCGAGAGCCCAACCGCAGCAGCGTTGCCGCCGGATGGTTCGGCCCATGCGCGCACGCCTGAACGGGCTCCTGTTCTGTATGTTGACCCTCGCCGTGCTGCCCGCGCACGCCGAGGACCGTCCGATCACCGGCTTCAAGCTGAGCGTCAGTCGCACGCCCACCGGAACGGGCCTCCTCGAGCAGATGGTGTTCGAGTCCAAGGACACTGGTTTGATCGGGCCAGCCAGTGGCGGTGCAGACGATCCCTCATTGGTGGGAGCGACGATAGAGGTATTTTCCGAGCGCGACGGACTCACGGCGCCGATCCTGGTGCCGCCCGCAGTATCCGCCGTGCCGGCGCAGTGGAAGTCGCCCAAGCCGAATGACTACGTCTTCACGCACGTTGACGCGCCGGCCGCACCCAGCACTGTGCGTCGTTTGGATCTGCGCAGTGGCGTCAAGCTACGCCTGGTCGCCTATACCGCGCCATTCGCGCTCGCTGGCGGGACGGGTGCAACGGTGGTGCGCGTGAGCCTGGGCAGCGTGCGCTATTGTGCGCGCTTCGAGAGCAGTGCCGTTCGCACGGACAAGCCCGGTCGCTTCCTGGCCAAGGGCAGCACCAGTGAACCGCTCGCCGATTGTTCCGATCTTGCACTCGGCATCAGCCGGCCCATTCTGCCCTCTCCGACACGGGCCTGCCCGACCTTGGCGAATGGCTCCAATGCCATACTCGACAAGGTGGTCAAGCTCTGGGTCGGCCCGACGGCGACGACGCAAAGCGGGCCGTTCGTGTTTGTGTGGCATGGGCGGCTCAGGACCCCGGAGTTTGCGGTGGACCACCTCTTGCCGGGCGCCCAGCTCCAGCGGATCCTCGACATGGGAGGTGTGGTCGCCGCGTTCGAAGGCGACGGAACCATTGTGGAGTTCGCCAATTATCTCCCGGCATCCGATGAACTGCTTGGCTGCGCACTGGAACAGTTTGCGATCGACACGCGGCGCATTCACTCGATCGGGTTCAGCGCTGGGGGATTGCAGACCACGAAGCTGAGCCAGGCGCGATCCAACTACATCGCCAGCGTCGTGGCGTACTCGGGTGGCTTCCGCGCACCGTTCCAGAACCCCGACAACAGGTTCCCGGCACTGGTCGTGCACGGTGGCGCGACAGATGTCTATATCATAAATTTCGAACCGCTCTCCGTGGCGTACTACGACGAGATCGTCGCCGCGGGGCACTTTGCGATCCTGTGCAACCACAACGGCGGGCACGCCGTGCCGGAGGTTTTTGCGGACGGTCTGGCGGTAGATTTCATGCTTGATCATCCCTTTGGCAGGTATCGCTCGCCGTACGTAGGCGGTCTGCCGTCCGGCTACCCATCCTACTGCAGCGCCTCCGAATAGACTGACGCTAGCGGTGCCGTATACGGCTCCTTCGGGGGCGCTTCCGAGACCTCTCCGGAGGAGGCCGGAGGCGCCGGGAGTGCGCGTGATCTGTCGCCTGATTCTCGTGGGCGAAGAGCAAAGATGGTCGCGCGGCGGCCCTCATCCCGCCAGCGTGCGGCGGTAGAGTTCGCGCATCTCCTCGGCATGGTGCGTGAGGTCGTCGGGATCCCAACCGCGGGTGGCGATGGGCGGATGGACCACGACGTGGACCGTGCCCGCGCGCATCACCAGGCCCCGACGCGGCAGGACGAGGCCCGCGTCGTGGATCACGATGGGTACAATCGGTACGCCCGCGGCCACGGCGAGCCGGAAAGCGCCGAGGTGGAAGCGCCCGGGCTCGGCTGAGGGGCTGCGCGTGCTCTCGGGCGCCATCGCGACCGACCAGCCTTGACGTAGGCGCTCGACCACGGGGGCCAGAGCCTTGGCGGCGCGTGCCCGGTCGCCGCGGTCGACGAAGACCACGCCCGCGAAGGCAAACGCGGGTCCGAGGATGGGGTTGCGGCGGATTTCCTGCTTGGCGAGCGGGACGATGTCGCGGCGCAGCAGCGCACAAACCAGGATCGGATCGATGCCGCTCTGGTGGTTCAGGATGAAGACTGCCGGGCGGGGCTGGTCGAGATGCTCCGCACCTTCGACCGCGAGCTTCACCCCGGCCGCCGCGAGGCCCTGCCGACCCCACAGGTCAAGGGCACGGTTGATCGCACGGCGGCGGTTGCCGGTCCTGACGAGCACGCCGATTCCGGCCGCGAGGCCGGGGAGGATGGCGGCCAGAGCGAGCAGCGTTCGCAGCAGATCACCGGCTCGGGGACGGCGCGCACCGGCCGGGTTCACGGAACGCCCCCGGCACAGATCTCGCGGCGTCCGGCTGTGACCGGGCGATCGGGCCGGCGCGAGCACGGGCTCATGGCGTAGCTCTGCGGGTAGGCGCCGGCTTGGCACGGGCCCTGGAATCGCGGAAGAGGCCCCCGGTCAAGGCATCAAACGCCCGGCCGGCGCGGCCACCCGTGACCGCATCGAGCGCACCACCGACGGCGTTACCGCCGTGGTCGCCGATCAGATCGCGCACGCTCTGTGTGCGGGTGACGAAGCGCGGTTCGGCCAGCGGGCCCTCGATTTGCACCACCACCGGCAGCGCGAGCATGCCCTCGGCGCCCTCGAGAACGTCGCCGATGAGCGTGGGCCGGCCCAGGCGGCGAGCGAGGCTTGGGCCGACGTGTGGGGTCAGCACCACGTCCCATGCGCCGGCGCCGCGCAGATCGACCGTACCTTTGGCCTTGACGTTGGTGAGATCGCCCCCGGCGTCGGCGTGGCGGATATCGAGTCGGCCGTCGCGCACCAGGGCCTCGCCGCCGAAGGACGAGAAGGCGAGCCGCGTGAACGCATCGACGCCCGTTGCCCGAGCCAGCGCTCCGAGCACGGCGAAACCCTCGAGTCGACCATCGCTGACGTCGAAGGTGACGCGGCCGTCGAGGCGATCGAACAGGTCGGGGCCGCGCGAGGACTCCGACGCACCCGTGACGTCGAGATCGAGCCGGCCATCGATGCGGCGCGAGCCGGCAAAGGCGTCCATCAAAGGCTCGAGCCGGATCTTCGAGCCCTTCGCCGTGAAGTGCATCGCGTCGTCTTCGCCCGCGCCGAGGCGCAGTTCGGCAGCGAGTTTCCCCTCGGCGAACGCCGCGCTGTCGACGCGGCCCGCCATCACGCCGGAGTGTCGGTCGAGGTGTCCCGTGAGGGCGCCGATTTCGACCTGACGGTAGCGCGTGGAACGGACCTGAAGCGAGAGGTCCAGGTCGGGCGCGAGCGGGTCCGCCGGCCGCGTCACGGCCGACGGCGTCGCGCTGGCGCCCGCGGCGGCACGCAGCGGCGTGGCTCCGGGAGACGCGGACCCGGTCGCGCGGTGTGGATCGATGAAGGGGCGCACCCAGGGCGTCAAGTCCACCCGATCGAGCGTTGCCTGCAAGGCGAGCCGCCCGCGCGTGGTGCCTGCGGCCGGTGTCCATGCGACCCCGGCCGACAGTTCGCTTTCCTTTGCGGGCATGGCGCCGGAGCTTCGCCACGCGTGCAGGTCGAGACTGAGCGGACCAGCACTGGTGCGCCGCCCGGCGAACTCGAGGGTCAGCATCTCGGGAGTTTGCTTGTCCGGGAGCGCGAAAGTGACGCGCTCGGTGGCCTGCATCTCGACCCGTCCGTCGGCAAAAGATTCGATATTTGCATCGCCGTTCACGGGCAGCGGGCCAGCCCACGGCTCGATCTCGATTCCCGCCAGGGTGAGCCAGGGCAGGAGCAGAACGCCGCTGGCGCGGGCGTGGAGCGAAAGGGGCCTGCTCAGGCGACCAAGTGTCGGCTGGATCCGCAGGGCCAAGTCGAGTCGGCCGGGCTCCTTGGGCGATTCCAGGCTGGCCTGGACGACCTGCTCACCAGCAGCCGGGAGTCGCGCGTCGAACGAGAGCATGATCGGACGCACGCCACCGCCCGGCAGGCCGAGGGTGAGCGTAGGCCGGCCGCTCAGGGTGAGCGTGCGCTCGCTGTCGCCACGAACCGTGAGCGTGCCGTCGAGCGGCAGAGCGCCGGCGTTGCTGCCCGGATCGAAGAGGAAGGCGTCGAGCCAGGGCCGCAAGATGAAGTCCGCGGTGTCCGCCTGGAGATCGAAGCTGGGCCCTGCGGCCGTGGAGGTATCGACCGTACCCCGCAGTGTTGCGACTCCGCGGGCCTGGCTCAGGCGCGCCCGTGCAACGGTGAGGCGACTCCAATCGTGAAGGGTGACCTCGAGTTCGCTGGCGAGATCGGGCAGCGTGATCGCGCGGCCGTCCTCGAGGATCGAGAGGGCCGCGGTGCGCGCCGTGCCGCTCAGGTCGATGGTGTCGCCCCGGTCGCGCACCGTCATGGCCAGGGTTGCACTGACGCGGCCACGGCACAGGGCTGCGAGCGGGGACTCGGCCAGCAAGGGGGCCAGAGATCCGAGCGGCAGCTCGGCCAGAGTGAGTGTGAGCCGGACCGGCTTTGCGGCTGCCGGAGCGGTCGTGCCCGTTGCTGCGGTAGCGGCAGGCCCGTCGTCCGCCCGGAGATCGAGCGTCAGGGGTTCGTCGAGGCCGAGCGATATTCGAGGCTTGCCCGCGAGCTCGACGTTGAGCGCGAGCGTTTGCACCGCGAGGGTCTCGAGCGCGGGATCGAACGTGGCCTCGAGGTCGAGGGCACCACCGAACACCGGTGCTGCCGGGACGGCGAGCGTGGCTGCGCGCAGCGAAAGCTCGGCATCTGCGTGGAGCGGCGCGCCCGGCTCGCGGTCGAAGCGCAGCTTGCCTTGAAGCAGGCCCTGTTCGAAGGCGAGCCACGCGCTGGGTGGGGCGAACCTGGCGAGCTGTCCCAGGTCGAGGTCCATGACGTTGAGTTGTCCGTGCGCGCCGAGTTCGTCGAGCTTGCGGGAACGCGCGAGGCCACCGAGTACGACCTGGCCCGCGAGCTGACCGGGTGTCGTGCCCGTGCGCGTGGCGGTGAGAGAGCCGCGAGCGGTGAGCTCATCCGGTGAGGTTCGAGTGGTCTCGAGCCCCCCGGTCAGCGTCACCAGCGGCTTTGCGGGTTGCTCGGCAGTGGCGTTGAGGTCGAGCTTCCAGGAATTGAGCACCGCCGTGCGATCGATGGCGAGAGTGGCGGTGGCGCGCACGCCACCCTGCTGGGTCGTGGTGGCAGCGTCACCGGTTTCGCCGGGGAGCCGAGCCATGGTGGTCTGCCAGCGGCCGGCCAGGGAAAAGTTGCCGCTCGTTCCGGGAACGAAGCCGTTCGCGTCGAGGATCAGAGGGCCGAGCTGGCTGATCGCGCCGCCGGTCTCGCGCACGACAAGGGTGGCGTCACGGAGCGAAATTACGTCGGCCGCCACGGGTAGCGCGGTGTCGAGAGCGAGCACACCCAGGGCTCGCGCCGCGATTTCTTGCAGCACGCCCTCGGCTTCGCCCGGCGTGCCGTCCTTCGCGGCAGGAGCGGCCCCCGCCGCGAGCGCCGACTCATCTGCCGCGATTGCCGCCGCTGGCGCTGCGGTCTCGATCCGCACGCCCTCTGCGCGCAGAGAGTCGAGCCGGATGGGCGTTTCGAAGAGCGCGCGTCCGGCAAAGCCCGCCTGGATCTGCGCCGCCCGGATGTCGAGACTCCGATCGGGAGAACGGTAGCGCAGGTCGCGGGCCTCGAACCTGCCGCCAATCAAGGAGATGTGCGCGTCCGTGGCCGTGAGCTGGCCCAAGCCCAGCACCTCGAACGAGGGCGCAACAAGCCACGTGAAGCCGATGCTGGTCTGCAAGAGGCCCGCAAAGAGCGCCGCGATAGCGACGACCAGGGCCGCAACGAACCAGGCGCGCCGCACGGCCGATCCCTCTCGCAGAGCGGGCCGCGGTTGCAAGCGCGCCCGCTACGTGTCGGCAGCCGCGCGCCCGGCGGGGGCGCACCCGGTGCAACGGCGGCGGGTCGAAGCCCCGCGGACAGGTCCCGTCGGCAGCCGCGCACCCGGCGGGGGCGCACCCGGTGCAACGGCGGCGGGTCGAAGCCCCGCGCGCAGGTTCCGTCGAGGCCCGCGTGCCCGGCGGTGCCACGTCCGGCGGCGGCGAGTCCCGCGCCCCGCCGTGACCGGTGGTCTCGCGGCGACCCGCACGCTTCCTGCGCCCAAAAAGAAGGGGGCGGTCGAGATGACCGCCCCCTTCGAGATCCGTGTCACCTGTTGGGGGATCAGGACTTCTTCTTGATCTCCTCGTCGATGATCGATTTGTAGAGTTCGAGGCTCCGGCCCGTGGGCTTCTTGCCGTTGATGTAGAAGGTCGGCGTCCCGCGCACGGCGGCGGCGGCGGCTTCCTTCATCTCCTCGGCAATCTGGGCCTGGACCTCGGGCGACTCCATGTCCTTGTTGAACTGCGCGACATCGAGACCGATCGTCTTGGCGAAGATGGCGTACGATTCCGGCGTCAGCTTGCTCGAATTCTTGAAGATCTCGTCGTGCATCGGCCAGAACTTGTTCTGCTTGCCGGCCGCGACCGCAGCCTTGGCCGCCGGCATCGCGTTCGGGTGGAACGAGAGCGGGAAGTTTTTATAGACGAAGCGGACGTCCTTGGGGTACGCCGCAGTGATCTGGTCGATCAGCTCGACCGAGCGGGCGCAGAAGGGGCACTGGAAGTCGGAGAACTCGATGATCGTCACCTTGGCATCGGCCGGTCCCCGGGTGGCCGAGTTGCCGACGGGGATGTCGTAGACCTTGTTCGGGTCTTCGGCGGCTGGTGCAGCCGGACGCGCCGGTGCGGCGGCCTTGGCGAGGATCTCCTTCTGGCCCTTGCCGAGGTCCTCGAGCTTCGAGAGGACGTCCTTCTGCTGGTCGGCGAGCTGCTCGACCTTGGCTTCGAGTCGCCCCACGTCCGCGCAGCCGCTGGCGAGCGCGACGCAGAAGCCGGCCAACAATACCGGCGTGATTGTCTTGATTCTCATGTCAGCAAACCTCCTCTGTGGAACATGGAACTATTCGAATGGGCTCCGGCCCAGACGCTGTTCATGATTCTCGAACTTTCTCGACCGGCCCTTTAGCTGTCAAGCCGCCCGAGGTTTCCGGCTCACGAAAACTCGGGCAGCACCTCGCGCCCGAGCAACTCGATCGACTTCATCACCTTGTCGTGCGGCAGGTTGTAGGGGTTGACCAGACAGAGCAACAGATCGCAGCCCGCCTTCTCGTAGCGCCGCGCCAGCTCGACGCAGCGCGTCGGCGAGCCGACCACGGCCGAACCGGTCTCGCGCAGGAAGTCGAGGCTCAGATGGTCCATGGCGCCGCTCTTGATCACCTGGTCGAGCTCGGCGGCGTAGGCGTACGAGCCGAGGTTCTTGCCGCCCATCCAGTCGTTCAGGCTCGCGATGTGGGCGACCGCCGTTCGCAGGTACCAGGGGAAAGCCACGTTCGCGTCGGCGAAGGCCGCGTCGTCGGTCTCGGCGCAATGGACCATGGTGAAGGTTGCGGCGCGGCTGTTGCGGAACTTGCCCACCGGCTGCACGCACTCGTCGAGACCCTTGCGGTACATTTCGAGGCGGGGCGCCAGATCCTCGGGGGGCACACCGACCGTGAACGAGCAGAGGCCGAGGCCGCGCCGGCCGATCTCGTAGTGGCCCTCGGTGCTGCTGGTCGCTCCCCAGAGGGGCGGGTGCGGTTTCTGGATCGGCTTGGGCAAGACGCGGCGCGGGCCGCCCATTTGCCAGTGCTTGCCTTTGGCTTGGTAGAGGTCCTCGGTCCAGGCTCCGACGATGTGCTCGAGAGCTTCGCTCCACTGTTCGCGCGTCTCGTGCGGATCGACGCCAAAGCCTTCGAGTTCGGCGCGGGTGGCCGAGCGACCGGTGCCGAACTCGACCCGTCCGTTCGAGATCAGATCGAGCACCGCCACCGACTCCGCCGTGCGGATGGGGTGGTTGTAGGGCTTGGGCAGGAGCCGCACGCCATAGCCGAGACGGATGCGCTCGGTCTTTGCCGCGATCGCGCCGTAGAGCACCTCGGGGTTCGAGCAGTGCGAGAACTCCTCGAGAAAATGGTGCTCGACAGTCCAGAAGCTGTCGAAACCGACCTGGTCGCCGAGTACGGCCTGCTCGATGGTCTGGTGGTAGGCGTCGAGCTCGCTGCGCTCGGTCCAGGGCCGTGGCACGGGCAGTTCGTAGAAGAGAGCGAACTTCATGCGGGTATCCTCCGGGCAGGTCGGAGCAAGGCGGGAGGCCTCGCTCGGTCGCGCTCTCTACCCGGGGCGCACCGCGAGATCCAGCCCGCACGGCGTTACGCGCGCATCGCGTCATGCATGTGGAGCACGGGCGGGGGGGCCTCTTCAGCCGCATGTTCCCGCGCCTCTCGTTGAGCGGGATCCACCGTATCCCCTGGTTCGAAAATCGGGGTCCACTTCAGCCCCCACCCGATCACCGCTCTCGCGACGAAACCCAAAGAACGCATTGACTGCCAACCCCAGCTCCGTGCGATCAATCGCTCGGCCCGGCGCCCTGGGTCATGCTCGGGGGTAATGGCGCGGGTCCGCGGTGAGGACGGTGCCGTTGACCGGCGCGCAGTCGGTGGGTATTTTTAGAGCATGCACTTCGGAGGGCTGTCGAACTTGCGCGCTGCGGCGGGGCACTCGTTACGCCTCGTATCCCGGCTCTTGTGTCGCCCCGCCCGCATCGAACTCGTGACGGCAGCGGTGGCGCTCGCGCTCGCCGGTGCCGCGTGTTCCAACGTCGCCGAAGATGCGCTCGGCGGCCGCCCGCGGGGCGGTAGCGACTGGGCCTATCCGCCGAAACCGGGCGGATTCCTCTTCGGCTGGTTCCGGGAGGGGACGGACCTCTCCAACGACGCGCGTTTTCAGGAAGGCCACGGCGAGTGGTGTCAGGCTGGCCTCGACGGTGGCTGCGCCCCCGGCGATGGCTTTGCAGGGGACCATGGCCCGAACTGTTGGCCCAACACATTCGATGGCGACGACACTTTCGGCTGCTGGCTCGGCGACATCCTGGATCCGGAGCACGAGACGGAGGCCTGGGCGGTCAGCTCGCTCGCCGGCAATCAGGCCGGCGCGATCCTGGGTGGCTTCGCCCTCAGCAAGAATTCGGGACAGGTCGCCGTGCGCGGCCCGGGAGCCGCAGCGGGGCGTATAATTGACGGTTTCCAGAGCGACGTCAATGCGGTGACGGCCCCCGACGGCAACGGCGACTTCTACGTCGGCCTCTCAAGCGGTCACATCGACATGTGCAACATCGACCGCAACTGCGACAACATGCCGATCTACGCCACGGGTGGCGACGTCTACGCGCTCGCGTATGACACCCACACGGGTGAGCTCTGGGGAGGCCTGAAGGACGGCAGTATCGTTTACTGCCCCGTCTTGAACTGGGTCCAGCGGGACTCCTGCCGGACGGTCGCCGACACCGGCGCGCCCGTGACCGACATCGCCCTCTCGCCCGCAGGCAACGCACTCGCCGTCACCCGCGCCGGCCGCGTTGTGAGCTGCAACGCGGCGCGTGGCGAGGCGGGCGGAGTCTGGTGCCGCGATCTCTTTGTTCCCGGCCTGCCGGCGAGCACGGGCCCGGTCGCCTTCAACGTCGAGACCATGACCGATCCGGTCTGGGGCGTGACCGTCGGTGTGACCGCGACTTCATACGGCAAGCTCAAGATCAGCGACCCGCCGATCCTCGGTCAGGCGGAGGGGACGCTTTACATGTTTCCTGAAGGCTCGCCGCGGGAAGTCATTGCGGCTGCCGCAGGACGGGTCGGGATGAACAACACGGGCTCCAATCTCGCCAGTGACGGCGAGCAGTTCTTCATCTACGTGCCTCTCCACCTGCCCGGAGATTCGCAAGACGCACAGATCTACCGCTGTGGTCCCCGGGTGTTGAACTACTGCCAGCAGTTGACGGCAGGCGACGCTGCGTACAAGTACGCATATGCCGAGGAGACTTGGCACACTTCGCAGCTCGCGAGCGTCGGCGGTACGCCGGGGACACCGCCCTCGCTCTCCTCCCCCTGAGCGGGGGCGTGGCTCGGATGGCACCCTTGTGGCGCCCGTTACTCGAGCCGTCGGAAGCAGCTGTGCCCGCGAGTCGACACGCGGCGGACGCGCGGGGTTCCAATCCGCGTGACACGAACGCCATGAGGTTCGCCCAGTCGCCATGCGGGCGATCCCGGGAGAGCGCCTGGGCCACGGGCGGGCTGCTTGCGATGCCACCGGACAGCGTCTGCGCGCCACCCCGGGGGGGAACCATGAGGTCGGATGCTCACGGGGCCATCTCGCCGTTGCGGGCACCGCCGTGTCGAGCAGGTCGTCTCCTCTGAGCGACATGTCCATGACCAAGAACATCGTTTCGGCCAGTGTCTTCAAGCAGGGCTGCTTGCGTCTGATCGACGAGGTGGCCGAGACCCGTCGTTAGATCGTCATCACCAAGCTGGGCAAACCGTCGGCGAAACTTGTCTCGATGATGCCCGAGCACGAGGCCGAAATCATCGCGGGTATCCGCGGCCGCTCGAAGATGCTCGTTGCCGAGCGGGAATTCTTGCAGCCGCTGACCTGGGCCGCAGGCTGAGATCTCGACGGCAATCATTGACGATGCTTGTACTCGACACGTATGTGCGCCTCTGGTGGGTCGGTGAGCACCGGCGCGTGGCCGCAAGGACGCGGCCGCCACCGAACACGCGCGGCCTCTCCTCCGCAGCCGCGGGCTTAGTTACTCGCAGGTGAGGGTCGAGGCCGAGCTGTTGAAGGCGCATTCGCTGTCGAGTGCCGCCCAGTCCGCCGTGCTGGAGCGGCCGGCCAGAGCCGAGGGATCGAGCCGCACCTCGGCCTGCAAGGGGAGGTCCTCTGCCTCGACCGCCAGCGACAGGTTCTTGCCCTTGAGGTCGAAGCTGCCCTGGCCGCTGGCATCGTCCCCCGCGAGCTTGACCTTGGTCACGCCGGAGATTCCAGTCTTGCGCTGCCACTGCGCACCGCCGTGTCAAGTAGATTCCAGCCCCTGGGAAGTCGGGCGATGGCGGCAAGCCCATGACCGAGAAGACCGTTCCGGGCAGTGTCCTCGAGTAGGGCTGCTTGCGCCTGATCGACGAAGTGGCCGAGACCCATCATGAGATCGCCATCACCAAGCGGGGCAAGCCGCTGCCAAAGCGGGTTCCGGTAATGCCGGGTGGGAGGACCGTCTCGACATTCCTGCGGATGCCGGGTCTGCGACTCATCGAGACGATGGGGTAGGCCCGCCGTACCCTCCAGGCTTGGTCCGCGAGCTTCCGGGTGCGGCGCGGGCCGATTTGCCCGCGCCGTACGGTCCTGCTGTGCTGCGCTCGGAGTGCAAACGACGGATGCTCGAAGCAGGAGGAGAAGAGGTCTCGCCAGAGCGCGCGGCGCGGCCCTGATTACCGCAGGACTCTGCCTCTGCGTCGCGCGGCTGGCGGCGGCCGACTCCCCGGCGGTGTCTCCCGCGCCCGCGGAGGAGCCTGTCTCGCTGGGCGTTGTTGCTGGCGATGGCGCCGTGGATGCGCTGCCGATCGCCGCGCCAGAGAGTGTCCCCAGCGCGGACCGAGGTGGCGCACCGCGACGGGCGAAACCCGTCGAGACGAAGACCGACATGCAGGCCGACACGGCTGCGGACCGGGGCAGCAAGCCGCAAGAGGCGGAGCGGCTCTCGGTCATCGCGAGCCGGTCGCCCGTAGCGCTGCTGGACGTACCCGGAGCGGTCGACGTGATCGACCGCGCGACGCTGGCGGCGCAGCACTTCGACGGCGTCGTCGAGGCTTTGCGTCACCTCGAGGGGATCTACGTCGAGCAGCCCGCGGCTCGCGGCAGTCGCGCCGACATCTTCATGCGCGGGCTCGACCCGAATCACACGCTGGTGATGATCGACGGCATTGCGGTCAACGATCCGACCAACGCCCGCGGTGGCTCGTTCGATCTCTCGACGCTCGGCACCGACGGCATCGAACGCATCGAGGTCGTGCGCGGCCCGCTCTCGGCTGTGCATGGCTCCGACGCGCTGGCCGGCGCAATCAACTTCGTCACGCGGCGGGCCGGCGACACGCCGCGCTCGAAGGTCGGCATCGCCGGCGGACGCTGGGGTTACGCCCAGGTCAGCGGCGAGGCGAGCGGTCCGGTGGGTCCGGGCGGTGTCTCGGTCGTCGGATCCTGGCTCGACGATGGCGTCCCGTCGGACCTCGGCAGCTACCGCGGTGGCGAGATCTTCACCACCGGACAGATGCCGCTGGGCAGAGGTGCGGACGCGCCCGAGTTGCGTGGCACGCTGCGCTTTGCCGGCACGCACAGCGCAGCCTATCCAGAATTCAGTGGCGGGCCACGCTATGCGACCCTCAACGGCCAGTTCGAGAAGCGAGAGATCGAGGAACTCGACCTGGGTTTCGCCGGGGAGGGAGAGATCGCCGATGCGCTCGATGGTGCCGTGTGGCTGACCTCGACCCAGCGCTGGGAGGATCGCTCCTCGCCCGGCGTGCCGCCCACCGTGCCCGCCGAGCCGGGCACCTTCGATCGCTACCAGAGCTACACCCTCTCGGGACAGACCACGGCGCGGCCGTGGAATGTGATTGACGTGACCGGCGGGGTCGATGCCGACTACGAACGCGGCACCAGTGCCGGCGACCTCGTCTTCGGCGGCGTGACCATCCCCGGCGCTGCGGATTACCAGCTCGATCGCATCGTCGGCGGGCCCTTTCTCGAGGGCCTCTGGCGGCCGGGCGCCGGCGTCACGCTACAGGGGGGCGTGCGGGCCGATGTGCCCGAGGGCTTCCCCACCGAGGTGACGCCGCGCTTTGTCGGCAGTTGGCAGGCGTCAAGTACTGGCCTCAGCTTCACGGCGAGCTGGGGCGAGGGCTTCAAGTTGCCGAGCTTCTACGCGCTCGCCAACCCGCTCGTCGGCAACCGCGAGCTGGTGCCGGAGCACGGCAGGGGCTGGGACGCCGGTCTGGAGTGGAGTCTCGCCGCTGGGCGAGCCGAACTCTCGGCAACGTATTTTGATCTCGATGTGCGCGATCTGATCGACTTCAATCTCGCCACCTTCCGGCTCGAAAACCTCCGCCAGGTGGAGTCGCGTGGCGTCGAGCTGGGCGCGCGCGGCCGCCCGATCGCCGCACTCGAACTCGCGGCCTTCACCACCTGGAACCACGTCGAGAACGTCGATTCGTCGGTGCCGCTCCTCAATCGCCCGGCCTGGGTCGGTGGCGTGGCCGCAAGCTGGCAGCCGCTGCCGGCCGTGACGGCTCGCCTCCAGGCGCTCGTCGTGTCGACCACGCTCGACGCTTCGATCCCGACCGGCGACGAACCGGTGCGGCTCGCCGGCTACGAGCAGCTCGACCTGGCACTCTCCTGGCAGGCGCTCGAGTGGCTCGAGGTCTATCTTGCGATCGACAACCTGACCGATTCGCGGGCCCAGCAGGCGGTCGGCCTACCCGCGCCCGGCATCCGCCCACGCGCGGGCCTGATCGCGACGCTCTACTGACCGGACGCCACGGCGGGCGGGATCCGGGGTTGGGATCGGAGCCGGTGGCAGAGCCCGAACCGGTAGAGGGCCGAGTTTCTGATCGAGTCAGATCCCGGGCCGTGGTCAGGCAGTCGTCTCGGTCGAGCGCCGCGTAGAGGGCCGAGTCTCCGCCGGAGCCTGTGCAGGTCGGCCCGCATCGAGCAGCCAACAGAAGACGGCTCCGGGCCGCGCCGGACTAGGCTATCTCTCCTCGTACCGGTCGGCGCCGATCGAGCAGCCACCAGAAGGGCAGGGCTGTTGCGGTGACGGCGAGCGCGATCAGGCATTCGAGGGGCCGCCCGGCGAGCATCCCGAGCGCGATTCCGGCATTTGCCAGCAGGTAGAGTGCCGGTACCCACGGGTAGCCCCAGGCGCGGTAGGGCCGCTCGAGGTCGGGCTGGCGCCAGCGCAGGACGTAGAGTGCTGCGGTGTCGGCCGTGGTCGCGAGCACGATGGCGAAGGTGGTGTAGTCGAGCACGCTCGGGAAGCGTTGCAGCAGGAGGAGCAACGAGATCGAGACACCGGCCTGCAACCAGAGCGCGACATGCGGCGTTCGATATTTGGGATGTATGCGCTCGACACCCGCGATGAAGTGGCCGTCGAGCGCCATGGCATAGGCGATCCGCGGACCGACCAGGACCGTGGCACTGAGGCAGCCTGCGACCGAGACCAGGATCAAGCCACTGATCAGCCGGCCGCCGAGCGGGCCGAAGAGGACGGTCGCGGCAGCACTGCCGGCCGCCGGCACGCCCGCGAGCTGGCCTCCGGGCAGAGCGTGCAGGTAGAGCGCATTGAGCAGCAGATAGAGCGCGGTACAGAGGCCCAGGCCGATGAAGAGAGCGCGCGGCAGAATGCGGTCGGGCGCGCGAATTTCGCTCGCGACATAGACCGGGGCGTTCCAACCGAGGTAGCTGAAGAGGATCGGCGAGAGCCCCAGCGCGAAGCCCGAGACCGTGGCCGGCGCGACCGCGGGCAATGCTGCCGCGACGGGCAGCGCTTCGGGCGTGACCAGCCATCCAGCCAGGGCCAGCGTCGCCAGTGCTCCGACCTTGACCCAACCGGTCAGGTCGTTGAGACGAGCGGCAAGCCGGACGCCGCGCACGTTGAGCAGCGTCGCGCCGATGATCGCCGCAACCGCCACGCCGAGTTGGGCCGGTGCTGCGAGCGGGATGAAGTGGCCCAGGCTCTCGGCGAAGCCGGCGGCGAGGGTTGCGACCGTGCCCGCGTAGATCACGAAAAATGTGAGCCAACCGACGAGAAAGCCCGCCAGCGGGTGGAAGGCGACGCGCAGCCAGACGTAGTCGCCGCCGGCGCGCGGGAAGATTGCTCCCATCTCGGCGTTGGCGAGCGCGCCGGCCAGCGAGAGGCCGCCGCCTACGACCCAGGCGAGCAGGAAGAGGCGCGGTTCCGGCACCAGTGTGGCCACCGCGCCTGGCGTCAAGAATATGCCGACGCCGATCACGCTGGAGACGGCGAGCATGATCGTGTCGCCAAGGCCGAGCGTGCGTTCGAGGTGGTCGCGCGGGTCGGAAAGAGAGGTTGGCGGTGGTGGCTCGGCCGTATCCACCGTGGTCGCGGGCGCGCCGCTGCGCGTTGCACCGCCTGCGGGCGGCGGCGGCGGCCGGGAGGCCGAGCCGGGCGCGCTCATCCGGCTCTCCGTCCGCTCGTCACCCCGCCGGCGCGCGGGCCAACGAGGTCCCGCGTCTCGCCGATGCGCAGCACGAAGGCGTCGTCGGGTGAGAAACCTTCCTTGCGGGCGGCGGCGACGAAGCGCTCGGGCGGCTCGGCGGGCGGTTCGTCGCTCAGATCAAAGGTGGCGAAATGCATCCCGACCATGCGCCGAGCCGCCAGTAAACGCCCTGCGTGTGCGGCTTCTTCCGGGTTCATGTGGAAAGCCCGCATCATCGCCCGCGGCGAGTAGGCGCCGATCGGCAGTGCGGCCAGATCGAAGGGGCCGTAGTGCGTCCCGATCGCCCGGAAGACGCCCGTCGTGCCGGTGTCGCCACCAAAATAAAAATTGCGGTCCCCGTCGCTCACGGCCCATGAGGCCCACAGATCCTCGTTGCGGTCCCCGGTCCAGCGCTGGCTCCAGTGCTGGACCGGGAGTGCGGTCAGGGTGAGCCCGTGATGGATCGTCCGGTCGCCCCAGCCGAGTTCGCGGATGCGATCCGGAGCGACACCGGCCCGGACCAGCAGCGGCGCGTTGCCCAGCGGCACGGCGAAGATGGCCTGCGGGTTGCGCCGGGCGATGGCCCCGAGGGTCGCCTCATCGAGGTGGTCGTAATGGTTGTGCGACACGATCACGGCGTCGATCGCTGGCAGATCGGCGAGCGGGACGCCGGGCGCCTGCCTCCGGCGCGGGCCCACGGCGGAGAAAGGGCTCGCGCGCTCGGCCCAGATCGGATCGGTGAGCACGTTGCCGGCCGGCAGCTGCACGAGGAAAGTGGAGTGGCCGATCCACGTGATGCGCAGCGTGCCGGGGCCGGGCGCTGCCGCGAGACGGGTGCGATCGGGCGTGACCGGGGAGGCCCAGGCCGCACGGCCGGTGGCCGAGCTCGCAAGCCGCCGCAGGAAGAAGGGCAGGGTCACGCCGAGCCCGGCACGTTCAGCATCAGGCTCAAGGTTCAGAAAGCGGCCCTCGGTGTCGCGTGGTTGCGAGAAGGGGGAGCCGTTACGGGTGTCCGCGGGTGTTGTGGCGTGCGGGACGGGGTGACTCGCGGCCCCGCTGTCCAACCCGGCGCGGGCAATCCCGCCGAGCATCAGGCTCGCGACGAGTGCTGCGGTGCTGATCGATCCCGCCTGGGGGTGACGCCGCCGGCGGGTCATCGCCTGCGGCCTTGTCCCACGGCCGTCATCAATCATTAGTCTGGGTGCGGCCGCGCGCCTGAACCTCGCTCCGGCGAGCCTCGATCGACGCGGCGGTGACGCCGCGGGCGAATTCCGCACTGCGCCGGCGCTCGAGCCGCTGGCCCTCGCCGAGGGGCAAGGCGAAGCCGTCGTCGATGATTCTCTTGTAGTTGCGCAGCAGCACCGGATCGCACGACAACATGTCGGCCGCGATCGCGCGCGCCTCGGGCAGAAGCTGCTCGGGTGCCACCACTCGACTGACGAGACCCCATTCCAGCGCGCGTGTCGCGTCCAGATAGTTGCCGGTGAGGGAGAGTTCCTTGGCGCGATAGATGCCGATGGCGCGCGACAGCCGCTGGCTGAGTCCCCAGCCCGGCATGATGCCGATGCGCGCATGGGTGTCGGCGAACCTGGCCTCCGTCGATGCGATCAGGATGTCGCAGGCCAGCGCGAGCTCGAAGCCGCCGGTGATCGCGAATCCGTTGATGGCGCCGATCACGGGTTGCGGCAGGCGGGCGAGCGCGCGCACGGGATCCTCGGTCTCCACCGCATCTTCTGCCGTAGCGCCACCCGTGCCGAGTTCCTTGAGATCGAGGCCGGCGGTGAAGGCACGGCCCGCGCCGGTCAGGATCACGACGCGCGTCGCGTCGTCGCTTGCCAGTTCGACGAAAGCCTCGGCCAGGCGGGCTCTGAGTTCGCGCGAGAGGGCGTTGAGACTGCGCGGTCGGTTCAGGGTCAAGGTGGCGATCGCGCCCACCCGTTCGAGCTGCAGCACGGGTTCCTCTGCCATGGTGGGGGCCGGGTACCGCAACGCCCGATCGCCGTCCATGCGGACGCGGACTCGGCAGCGGTCGCCGGGTTCACGGCCCGCCGACGGAGGAGCCCCGTCCGCGCCGCACCGGTGGTCGTCTGAATCGCCCCGCGGCCGTAGGAGGAGACCTGCGGACGAAAAAGTTCTCGTGCGGCGCTCGGCCGCTAATCCACTGCCCGTCACGGGCCGATCAAGAGGGCGTGACCCAATCTCCCGCCGCATTCACGCCGTTCCATTCTCGCCGAGCCCGTCCGGGCTGGCGACGGCGGGGAGTCTCCCAAACAGGGACGTTCGCGCGGTCTCTCCCCCGCGGCGGAGTCCCTCTCTAGTTTCCTCCTCCTGGCGTCCGGGGAGCCGACTACGGCGACGGCTCTCCGGCCCGGGGGACGAATGATTTCGGGCCGGCTGCGTCCGCGTCTTGCTCCCGCCAGGCTTCCGGCCGGCGGCAACAGAGCAGCGGATTCGTGTGTCGCGCTGCGCAACGTGTCGTCAGAACCCGCCGGGGTGGCGACAGGACTTGGCGTCGCCCCAAGGACCGGACGCCCGACCGCGGGTGGGAACTCCGGCGCGCCGGCGTGGACGCTCCGTCGGGGGCGTGCGGCCAGCTGCTTGACCGGATGGCTCCCGTCCTGCGACGGTGAGCCGTGGATCTCACCGAACTCACCCCCGATGTCTTCGCGTGCCTGCAACCCGACCTGGGCCTCGGCTGCAGCAATTCGGGCTTCGTGCGTGCCGGCGGCGGCGCTGTGATCGACACCTTCTGGGATCTGGCGCACACCCGGCGCATGCAGGAACTTTATGCTGGCGTGGCGCGCGGCCCTGTGCAGCGCGTGGTCAATACGCATCGCAACGGCGACCACTGCTGGGGCAACCAGCTTTTTCCGGGGGCCGAGATCATCGCGCACCGAACCTGCGCCGAACTCTTCGGTCTCGAGCGGCCCGAGGCGATGCAGATGCTGTGCGAAGGCGGCGATTCGCCCGATCCCACCGCCCGGGAGATGTCGCGCCGGCTCGCGCGTTTCGATTTTCGCGGCATCGTTCCACTGCCCCCGACGCGGCTGGTCGAGGACCGTCTCGAACTCGATCTTGATGGCTTGGCGGTGCACCTGATCCATGTCGGTCCGGCGCATACCGCCGGCGATCTGCTGGTCCACCTGCCCGCGCAGCGGATTGTTTTTGCGGGCGACGTGCTCTTTCGTCTGTGTACGCCGATCGGCTGGGAGGGCACGACCGCCGCCTGGCTGGCCGCGCTCGACACCCTTGTTGCGCTCGATCCGCAGGTGATCGTGCCCGGCCATGGCCCGCTCTGCGGCCTCGAGGGACCACGCGAGCTTCGTGCCTACCTCGAATACGTGGAGCGCGAGGCGCGGAGCTTCTTCGCGCAGGGCGTCGACGAAACAACGGCGGCGCGCCGGATCGATCCCGGCCCCTACGCCGGCTGGACCGAGCCCGAGCGCATTGTCTTCAACGTCGCGCGTGTGTACCGCGAGCTGCGCGGCGAGCCCTTCGATGCGCCGATCGCGATCGGGCCGCTCTTTGCCGCGATGGTCGAACTCGGCCGCCGTCGCACGGCTCATCCGGGCCACGCCTAGGAGAGAACCGTCGGCCAGAACTCAGGCTGCGCCCAGAAGCTGCTCGCACGGGCCTCTGGGCAGCAGAGTCGCGGCCGCCGACGGGGGCCTACTCCCGGCCCCTGTCTTCCCTTAAGGAAGCGCCTCCGGAACCGGCCCGTGCCCGCGGTTCCGGAGTTCAGCAAGGAGTCGTCGCGATGCGAGAGAAGCCCCAGATTCAGGCCGCCTTCGATCTCGGTTCCCAGATCGAGGCGCGCGGCCGGCACCCCGAGGTGGCGGGTTGGCCCCTGCTTCGGACCGACGACCGCATCTGGACCTATGGCGAGTATCGCGACGAGTGCGTGCGCCTCGCGCATTTTCTGCGCCGGCGGCTCGGCGGTCCGGGCGGCCACGTCGCGATGCTGCTCGAGAACCACGCCGAGCTGCTGACGCTCCTTGGCGCCTGCGGCTACAACGGCTCGACTCTCTTCGGCATCAATACCGGACTTCGCGGGGAGACCCTCTCGGGCGTCATCAATCAGAGCCGCGCGACGGTGCTGGTGGTGGACGAGCGCCTGCAAGAGCAGGTCGAGCGGGTGCGTGATCAGCTCGACCACATCGCCCCCGAAAACGTGCTGGTCGTGCGCACCAGCGGGGCCGGGGGCGAGTTGATCGGGCCCGAACTCGGTGCTGCCGTGACCGCCGAGATCGGCGCGTCGGGCGTGGCGCTGGAGCGCCCCGAGGGTGCGGTCGCGCCCGAGCAGCCGCTCATGGTGATCTACACCTCGGGTACGACCGGGCTGCCCAAGGGCATCCTCAACAACCACGCCAAGCTGCTCCTCATCGGCATGGCGGTCTCGGGCAACATGGAACTCACGCCCGAGGATGTCGGCTATGCCTGCATGCCGCTCTTTCACTCCAACGCCATCTTCCTCGGTTTCATGCCGACCTTCACGGTGGGTGGCAGCCTCGCCCTGCGCGAGCGCTTCTCGGCCTCGCGCTTCGTGCCCGACGTTCTCCACCACGGCGTCACCTACTGGAATTACGTGGGTGAGCCGGTGCACTACGTGCTCGGCGCGCTGGAGAAGGAGTTCGGGTCGACCGAACGGCTCCGCGCCGAGGTGACGACCCATCCGCGCAACCGGATGCGCTTTGCGCTCGGCAATGGTGCTGCGCCGCCGGACATCGAGCGCTTCATCGACTGGCTCGGGCTCGACGATATGTTCGAACTCTATGGCTCGACCGAGGCCGCGATCTCGACGTTTCGGCGCAAGACCGATCCGCGTGGCTCGGTCGGCGAGATCACCGATCTGGCGGTCAAGATCATCAGCGAGCGCGGCGCCGAGTGCCCGTCCGCCCGGCTCGACGCCGAGGGCAAGATTGCCAACTACGCCGAGGCGGTTGGTGAGATCTGCCGCGTGGCTCCCGACACGAGCCTCTTCCAGGGCTACTTCGAGAACCAGAAGGCCAACACCGAGAAGTATCGCGACGGCGTCTATCACTCGGGCGATCTCGGGCACATCCTCGACCGTGACGGCAAGCGCTTTCTATTTTTTGACGGCCGTACCGACGACTGGATCCGCAAGGACGGCGAGAACTTCTCGGCCTTGCAGGTGGCGCGCGTCATCCAGGAGCATCCCGACATCGTGCTGGCGGCGGCCTATGGCGTGCCGTGTGCGGTTTCGGACGAGTTGGTGATGGTGGCGCTCAAGCTGCGCGCGGGGGCAAGCTTCGACCCGGCGGCGTTCTTCGGCTGGTGCGAGAATCAGGTGAACGGGGCGGGCATGGACCGCAAATGGTTCCCTGACTTCGTGCGGATCGTGCCGGAGTTCGAGTACACGCAGACCGAGAAGATCCTCGTCCGCAATCTGAAGAAGGTTCATTTCGACCCGCGTCGCACCGGTTCGGACCCGGTCCTCTTCCGCCAGCGCGGCGATCGAGCCTACGCCCCGCTGGACGAGGGGGCGTGGCAGGCGCTGCGCGAGCGCTACGCGGCGGCCGAGAAGCTCGACCTGCTCGACCGCTGAGCCGGGGCCCTTCCGCTCTCGCCCGCGAGACTTCGGGCGAGCCACTCCGGGAGCGCGACTTCGACCATCCACTCTCGGCCAGCGAGGGTTCGCGCCGCGGCGTGGGGCTGTGCGCTCGGGCCATTCCTCGGGGCGCGCCCGATCCGTCCCGGGCGGGGCCTCAAGCTGTGGCCACAGGTGCTGGAGGCCGTCGGCGCAAACGCCAACGCCCGCGCCGCTTCCGGCAGACCTCAAGCTGCGGCCACGGACCGTCGAGTCTGTCCGTGGAGTGGTGGAGAGCGGCCGCTGCATCGGCGGCAGGCGTGGAGGTCGGAGATGGTCGAGAAATCGTTGCGGAGAGGGCTGGCAGCTCTCGTTGTTGGGTGGGCGCTCCTCGGAGCGGGCGTCAGCTTGGGCTTCGCCGCGGACGAAGGCTGCGGCGATACCTGCGGTGAGGCCCGTCGCGGCTGCGAGATGGCGGTGCGCGCTGCCTATACGGGCTGCAAGCAGGTCTGCCGCGAGAGCGATTCACGGCGTGAGTGCCGGCGTGTTTGCTCGGATACCTTCGAGACGGCGAAAGATGCGTGCGACGCGGCCCGCGAGGAATGCCGGCAGGTGTGCGGTGCCCCGGTCGATCCCGCGGCCCTGTCCGGTGCCGAACCTCTGCCGGGCGACCCGCCCGCTCCCGGCGAGGAGGCTTTGCCGGGCGACGCTCCTGCCGATCCCGGCACCTGCGTTGCGGGCTGCCGCGACGAGATCAAGAGCTGTGTCGAGGAAGTCGTGGCTCTTGGTCGCGAGTGTGTCGGGGCTTGTCTCGACGGACAGCGCGCGGCCGGCCTCGAGTGCCTCGAGACCGATCGGCCGGGGCGCTGCCTTGCGGCGATCGCCGGCGAAGCCGGCCATTGTCTGGGGGATTGCGCCGACCTCTGGCACGCGGCGGGTGAGGGCTGCCGCGAGGTGCTGCACGTCTGCCGCGAATCGTGCGGCTCGCCGGTCGATCTGCCCGATGCAGACGACGACAGTGACGACGACTCGGGTGACGACCACGGGGACGACGACGGCGACGACGACTCGGGTGACGACCACGGGGACGATGACGGCGACGACGACTCGGGTGACGACCACGGGGACGACGACAGTGACGACGACTCGGGTGACGACCACGGGGACGACGACGGCGACGACGACTCGGGTGACGACCACGGGGACGACGACGGCGATGACGACAGCGATGACGACGCGGACGACGACCACGGGGGCAGCTACGGCTCCGCTCGCCGTGCCTTCCTGCAAGGTGTCAAGAGCCTTCTGGACTGAGTTTCCGTAGAAGGCGGTGCGAGCCTGGACGGGCTCGCGCCGCCGGCCTCTCTCCGGGAGGAGGGAGAGCAGCGCCCCGGTTCGGTCGACGCGCGAATTCGCTCGTTGCTACCGGGGCGCTCGTGTTTGGCGGCGCGTGACCAGCGTGAACCGGGCCGATGTCGCCGTAGTGCGTCGATCGACCCGACCGAAGCGCGACCGGGGTCGGCCGCCCGCGCCACCGCCGACCGCGATTCAGAGATCGACGCGGATGCGCAGCTCGACGAAGCGGCCGTCGGGAATCTGGAGGCTGTCCACGAGTGAGCTGGCGTTGCGCAGCAGCACCCCGAAGAAGCGCGTCCGCCAGCGCGGCAGCGCGCGGTCCGCTCCGGGGAGCACGGCAAGACGCGAGACGAGGTACCAGCTCTCGTCGGGCCGGAGCGGCAGCCCGCGCATCGCGCAAGCCGCGACCAGGTCGTCAAGTCGGAGATTCTCGGTGAATCCGACATGCACCGCGCCGCGCACGAAGCCGCAGCGCAGCGCTTCGACCTCCACCCGCTCGTCCGCGCTCACTCGGGGTCGATCGACTGTGGCCATCGAGAGCAACACGACGCGCTCATGCAGCGCCCCCCGGACGAGCAGATCGCTCAGCAGGGCGAGCGGCGGCGTGCGCAGATTGCTCGTGAGGTACACGGCCGTACCCGGCAGCCGGATGGCGGGGTGCCTCTCAAGCCCGTCGAGCACGGCATCGAGGCTGGGATGCAGCGTGCTCAAGCGGCGCTCGAGTGCGCGCCAGCCGCGCTGCCAGGTGTCCATGGTGACGAAGATCGTCGTTGCGATCCCGAGCGGTACCCAGCCTCCGGAATCGAGCTTGTCGAGGTTGGCGACAAAGAAGGGGAGGTCGATCGCCAGCAGCAGCGAGGTGACGAGTCCCACGATCATACGTGGCCAACCGAAGCGTGCGCGAGCGGCATGCGCGAAGAGCAGGCTGGTGACGACCATCGTGCCGGTGACGGCGATGCCGTAGGCCGCGGCGAGCGCATTCGAGGTGCGAAAGCCGATGACGATCCCGATCGAGAGCGCAGCGAGAGTCCAGTTGACGGCCGGCAGGTAGATGCGCCCGCGCGTGAAGCGCGAAGTGTGGATCACCCCGAGGCGCGGTAGCAGGCGGAGATGGACGGCTTGCTGAGTGAGCGAGAATGCGCCGGTGATGAGGGCCTGCGACGCGATCACCGTGGCGAGCGTCGCCAGCACCACCAGCGGCAGCCGGAGGACGGAGGGGGCCAGGTCGTAGAAAGGGTGATCGCCGGGGGTCTGCGCTTGCAGCAACAATGCGCCTTGACCGAGATAGTTGAGGAGCAGGCCGGGCAGCACGACAGCATACCAGCCACGCTGGATGGGACGGCGCCCGAAGTGGCCCAGATCGGCGTAAAGAGCCTCGGCGCCCGTCACCGCGAGCACCACGCCGGTGAGCGTGGTCAGAGCACCACTGGCATGCTCGGCCATGAAGCGGACGGCCCAGCGCGGGTCGAGTGCGGCGAGCACGCCCGGCTCCCGGACGATGGTGGCTGCCCCGAGCGCGCCGATCACGATGAACCAGAGGGCCATCGCGGGTCCGAAGAGACGCGAAATCCGGCCCGTGCCTCGGCTCTGGAGGCCGAAGAGGCCGGCCAGCAGGAGAACCGTGATGGGCAGGACCCACGGATCGAGGCGGTCGGTCACGATGCCGAGGCCCTCGACCGCAGACAGCACTGAAATTGCAGGCGTGATTGCGCCGTCGCCATAGAGCAGCGCAGCGCCGGTCATTCCCAGCGCGAGCAGCAGGCCGCGCCGGGGTCCTCCTACGCGCTGGCCGTGCCCGCCGAGGGCGAGAGCCGCCAGCGCGAGCACGCCCCCTTCCCCCTGATTGTCGGCACGCACGACCAGGGCGAGGTACTTGACGGAGACCACGAGCACGAGTGCCCAGACGATCAGCGAGAGGATGCCCAGCACCTCCGCCGGCGTCGGCGTGCCGTCGGTGGTGAGGCGGATGCACGCGCGGAAGGCGTAGAGGGGGGAGGTCCCGATGTCGCCGAAGACCACCCCGAGAGCGCCCAGCGTCAGCGCGCTCGCTCCCGGCGCGCTGGGCTCGGTCGGTGTTCTCCCGGTTCTGCCTTGCGCGTGCGCCTCGGGTGAGAGGGGTGCGGACACGGCGCCGTCGTATACCGCCACCAGGGGCGGACAAAACGCCCGGCGCTACCCGCGTGCTGCGCCGAACCAGCGGGCCGGGTTCTCGTCGGTCATCTTGATGATCGCCGCGGCGGAGACGCCGAGTTCGCGCAGGCGCGGGATCACGCGCGTGAAGAGGTGCAGCGGGCTCCAGTTCGGTAGCAAGAGCGCGATCTGCGACGGGTCGATCGGCGTCTCGGGCGCGAAGATCGGGCGGCCAAGCCAGGCGCCGATACAGGCGTCGTGCGAGAGGCAGATGCGGTCGCCGTGGCCGTCGCTGACCAGGCTCGCGATGTTCCTGAGACGGATCTCGTCGGGCAGGATGACCTCGATTCCGAGGCGATCGAAACCGATGAAAGCTCCGGCGGCCACGATGCGCCGGTGGTAGGCGGGATCGTCGATGCCGTCGGAGTGTCCGACCAGAATCCTGCCGGCCGGCACGCCCGCCGCCGTGAGGATCGCGATCTGTTCGAGCCCGCAGGTGCCCTCCTGCGTGTGGGTGATGATCGGCACGCTGCAGCGCACCGAGGCCCGGGCCGCTGCGGTAAGCAGCTTGCGCTCGTAGTCGCTCACGCGATGCGAGCCGGTCGCGACCTTGATGGCCCCGGCCCGGATCTCCGTTTCACCCACGCCGGTGGTGATCTCCTTTTCGTAGATCGCGGCGATGTCGTCGAGGGGCAAATTGCGAAAGGTATAGGTGAGACCCTGTTCCTCGAAATAGGCGCCGGTGGTGCAGATGATCTGCAGCCCGGAAGCCTGTGAGACCTCGGCCATGAACTCAACGTCGCGGCCAAGATCCATCGGGCAGGGGTCGAGCAGGGTACGGAGACCGTGCTGCTCCCGTACCTGGACCAGCATGTCGACGGCGCGACGGTAAGCCTCGCGCCGGTCGAAGCGGGGCGCGAGCGCATCCATCTGCCAGCCCGGGTATCCCACCAGCAGGTGCTCGTGCACGAGCGTCCGGCCGAGATCCTCCAGCGCGCAGGTTCCGGTGACGGTCTGGACAGAGGCCATGGCCCCCTCATAGCGGATCGCAGCCCGCACTCGGAACGGATTCGTGTGCGGGTCAGTAGACGATCTCGCCCTCGAGGAAGGCGCCACTGGGCGATCCCGAGATGAGGAGACGGTCGGCGAGCGCGAACACGACGCTGTTGTCGCGTTTGAGCACGATGTCGCGCCCGGCGAAGATTGCCCCGGTGAGCGTGGTCCCCTGGCCGAAGATGACATCGCCGCCGGTCGCCCAGATGGTGCCGATCCACTGGCCACCACTCCCGAAGAGCACGCGCGGGCCCTGTACCTCGAGGAAGATGCCGGTGGCGTCGTCGCCAGTCACCTCGACCGTCAGGTCATGTCCGAAGATGGCGTTGCCGAGCACGAAAATCGCGATCTCGCCCCCGCTCAGATCGAGTTCCAGAGCGAGCCCTTCGCCGGCCTGGATCGATTCGAAGAAGTACTCGCCCGACGACAGGCTGAGACCGTTGCGCGCACCGAGGGAGAGCGTCCCGTAGACGCCCGGGGCCAGCGTGGTCGAGATGCCGCGCGACCGATCGATATCGGGACGACCGGGTACTGCGGCCAGCGCGCCGGCCACGTCGGTCGCTGGTCCGATCACCGCCTCGAGGTCGAGCGAGGAATGGAAAGCCGTTTCCGCCGAGTTCTCGAAGATGCAGGGCGGCGTGCCGCAGGTCACCGTGGCCCCGGCCTGCTGTAGAACGTCGCCTGCCGAGTTCACGACGCCCTCGATGGAACTCTCGGGACCGAGAACGATGCGGCCGTGGGTCGTGCCGCCATCGACCGAGCCCAGCACGTGCGAACCCCGCCGGACGTAGACTCTTCGGTTGCCGATCTGTGAGCCATGGATCTCGGCGTCGAGCCCGGTGAAGAGCTTGCCGCCGGCGCGTACCGAGCCGGTTTGTCCGCCCCGTTTGACCTTGATGTCGTGATTGGCCCCGACCGGAGCTGCGAAATCGACCACGACGTCGCGACCCACGACGACATCGTCCTCGGCATACAAAGCCAGGTCGATGCGCGGGAAGACGGCGTCCGGCCCCGAGAAGCGGTCGGCTGCGTCGTAATCGAGCAGCGCGCCCTGTCGGAGCTCGACTTGCACGCCGTACCCGGCACCCCAGACGTGCGTCGAGGTGCCAAAGACGACCTCGTCGAAGGGCGCGACGGCGGTCCCGACCCACTGGCCGTTTTGCTGCAAGAGGAAGCGCCCGTGCGTCTCGAGGTAGACCCGCGGCGCGGTCTCCTTGCGCCGCGCGTCCTGGTCGCCGGTGCCGTCGCCGATGCGGATCGAGAGCGCGTTGCCGATGTCGACGTCGCCCGCCACGAGGATCGCGATCTCCTGGCCCGCGCCGACGTTGAGCACGAGCGTGGAGTTCTGGCCGATGTCAATGCTCGAGAAATGGTATTCGCCGGCCGAGAGCGAAACCTGGCTCGACGCGCCGACGTGGAGCGTACTCCAGGCTCCCGGAACCGGCGCGACCGTTTGCCCGGAAGTGCCGTTGCCCACCGCCGTGACGCCGGGGGTGATGGTGCTGACGGCCGGCAGTGCGATGTTGGGGACGCTGGCCGGGGTCGAGAAGGGAGCGAGCGTGCCCCCGACGACGGCCGTCGGATCGACGGTGATTCCGGCGCCCGCAGTGACGTCACCTGTCACGTGGCCGTTCTGGCCCACCAGGACCGTCGAGCCGCCGTCGACGTCCCCCTGAACCGTGGCCCCCTGCACGATCTCGATGTCGGCGTTGCCGATCGTATCGCCGCGGATGAGGGCGAATCCCGCGCCTGCGCCCTTGCCGAGGTGGAGGCTATTGCCCGCCCGCACCCCGCCGACGATCGCACCGAGCCGCACGTCCACGTTGCCCATCCCGCCGACGAGGAGCGACGCGATATCGCCGGGCGCCGCACTGTCCGTCACTTCGGCCTGGTAGCCGATGAGGCACGAGGCCGAACCGAAGGCGGCGAAGTCGGCGACCGTAGTCGCGCCAGCGGCGGCCGGGACGAGACCGAGGGGAAGGCAGAGCCAGACCAGTCGCCACGACGCCTGCGCTGCTCGGGATCCACCTCTCGAGTTCTGAAATGCTTTCACCGCGCCCCCCCAGTGTGCGCCGGACGTCCGTCGCACGATCCTCTGCCTCCGTCGGGCTGACAGACCCACATCAGAGCAGGCTGTTCAGACCTTGGTCAACGGGGAATGTTGGTCGTCCTAGGTATTTTCCCGGAGGAAGACTTAGATCGTCCCAGAATGTGGGCGGATCAGCCTCTCCTGTCTCTGGCGGCAAGCCGGCGGCTGGGGCGCCCATGCTCGGGGCAACGGCGACGGCAGCGACGGCGTGGTGGCAAGCTGGCGCTTGGTGCGTTCGGGCTCGGCCGCTATGCGCCCGGCATGGATCTCGCCGGAAGGTGTGCGCTGGTCACCGGCGGCGGCACGGGGGTGGGGCGCGCGGTCGTGCTCGATCTGGCACGGGCTGGCGCGGCGGTCGCGGTCAATTACTCGCGCTCCGAACACGCGGCGCGAGCGACGGCGGACGAGGCGCGCCAGCTCGGCGTGCGTGCGCTCGCGGTCGCGGCCGACGTCGCCGACGCGGGTGCGGTGCGCGCCATGGTCGAGCGGGTCGTGGCCGACCTCGGCGGTCTCGATATGGTGGTGAACAGCGCCGGAATCACGGTGCAGGTGCCGCACGCCGATCTCGATGGCCTTGACGACGCCGCCTGGGATCGGGTTCTGGGCGTCAATCTCAAGGGCCCCTTCAACGTTATTCGTGCCGCAGCGCCATATCTGCGCCAGGCCCGCGGGGCCGTGGTCAACATCGGCAGCATTGCCGGCGTGCACGGCATCGGCAGCTCGCTGCCATACTGTGCCTCCAAGGCGGCGCTCAATAATTTGACAGTGACTCTCGCCCGCGTCCTGGCGCCCGAGGTCCGGATCAACACCGTCGCGCCGGGTTTCATCGACACCCGCTGGTGGCAGGAGCGGCCCGAGTACGCGCTGGTCCGGGAGTTCGCCGAGAAACGCGCGCTCCTGCACCGGATCTGCCAGCCCGAGGACGTTGCGCGCCTGGTGCTGGACCTCCTGCGCAACGACCTTGTCACCGGCGAGGTGGTCGTGATCGACGGCGGCATGGCCCGCGCTCTCTGATCGGCGCACACGGCCCGGTGCGGCGCGACCGGTGGCCGGCACGGTGGGCGGGACGGACTCGTCTGAGTCGTCTGCGCGGGTGCGGGTGGGGGGCCGGCACGGTGTGCCGGCCCGGCGGGGCGGACCGCACCGGGAGGATCCGAGCGCGGGCGCGACGAGGGCTCCACGCGGCCACGAGCGTCACGCGCCCAGCCGCTCGCGGCAAGGGGCTCCGCGAGGGACGGCATGCGCAGCGGGAGCGCGTGTGACGTTTGTGGTGGCGCCGAGCCGTGGTTGGCTTGCGGCCGGGCGTTGGCGGACCGATGCTGGCCTGCGGCCATGATGCACGTTCTCGAAAGTCTCCGCGCTGGGGAGCGCCTGCTTCTCGGCGGCGATCGTTGGGTCGAGGTCTCGCCCGAACTCGCCCGGGCTTTCCGGCCAGGCGATGCCGTCGTGGCCGTTGCGGCCGGCGGGGCCACAGCCGAGCTGCTCCACCTCCCTGCCGCGGAGCGGAGTGTGGCGCGGGGGGCTGTCGACCGGGCGCTGGGTGCGTTCCAGGGTATGGGGAGCGTGTCCGAGGCGGCGATCGCGGCTTTCTTCGGGGGCTTCGCGGCCCGCCTCGAGGACGAGCGGATCTGGACGGAGATCCGTCGCGTCAATGAAGAAGATATGGAATCGGCGCGGGTGCGCGGCCGATCGACGACGCGCCTTTTGGCCGACGGTGCGTTGCGCGACGCGATGGTGTCAGGTCTGCGCGGCTGGATCGACGCTCCGAGTCGGCGCGGGGCGATCCTGCGGACGGTCGAGCATCCGGGCTGGACGGTCGAGTTGGTGGGTGCAGCACTCGGTGTCGTCGGCTTTGTTTTCGAGGGGCGTCCTAATGTAGTGGCTGACGCGACCGGTGTCCTGCGCAGTGGCAACGCTGTCGTCTTCCGGATCGGCAGCGACGCGCTGGGCACGGCGCGCGCCCTCATGGCGCTGGCACTCGAGCCTGCGCGCGCCGAGTCGGGACTGCCGGCGGGCGCGGTTTCGCTGATCGACAGTCCCACGCACGCGGCTGGCCAGGCCCTTTTCTGCGATTCGAGACTGGCGCTCGCCGTGGCCCGCGGCTCGGGTCCGGCCGTCGCAACGCTCGGCGCACTCGCGCGTCAGGCCGGAGTTCCGGCGAGCCTGCACGGCACGGGCGGAGCCTGGCTGGTCGCGGGGGAGAGGGCCGAGGCCGAGATATTCGGGGCGGCGGTAGAGAACTCGCTCGATCGCAAGGTGTGCAACACGCTCAACGTTTGCGCCATCGTCCGCAGCCGGACCGCGGATCTGGTGCCGGTTTTTCTGGCGGCGGTGGGCAGGGCGGGTGAGCGCCGCGGTCAGGCCTTCCGCCTGCACGTGGTCCCGGGCAGCGAAGCGGCGTTGCCGGGGGAACTCTTCCAGCGCGAGGTCGGGGTGCGCCGGGCCTCAGGCTACGTGCGCGAGCCACAAGCGACCCTGCTCGGGGCCGATGAACTCGGCAGTGAATGGGAATGGGAGGAGACCCCCGAGTGCACGTTCGTCGTGGTCGATGATGTCGCCCACGCCGTCGATCTCTTCAACCGATACAGCCCGCAGTTCGTCGCGAGTCTTGCGAGCACCGATCCCGCGGAGCACGCCCGTTTCTTTGCGACCATCAACGCTCCGTTCGTGGGCAACGGCTTTACCCGCTGGGTCGATGGGCAGTATGCGCTTGATGAGCCCGAACTCGGACTCTCGAATTGGCAAGGTGGCCGGCTCTTCGCTCGCGGCGGGATTCTTTCGGGTGACGGCGTCTACACGGTGCGCGCCCGCGTCACCCAACGGGATCCCGGCCTGCGGCGCTGAGGGCCGAGGCCCTTCGTGTCCTGCCGGTGGGGCCGTGCATTCGTCCGGGTTGCAGCGACGGTCGTGCCCGCGCCGTCGAGGCTGGCGTGCCCTCCCGTGGCGGAGCTGCGCACGGCTGCGTCAATGCACCGGCGCGGTGCAGATCGTGAGGTGAACGGCGCAGCGGCCCGGACGAGGGCAAGGTGCCGCGTCAAGGCGTCGGCGCGAGGCAAGTCGCGAGGTGCACGGCGTAGCGGCCCGGACGAGGGCAAGGTGCTGTGCCAAGGCGCCGGCGCGAGGTGCACGGCGCAGCGGTCCCGGGCGAGGGCAGGATGCTGCGTCAAGATGCGGGGCAGGTTGCGACTTCGATGGGCATCGGCCCGCAATGCTCGATGCAGCGGCCGGCCTCGCACTGGAAGTAGTCGCCACACATCGGGCACATCATCGCGCAGGGCTCGTTGTCCCAGGTGATTGGCGGCACGTAGCAATCGCAGGCCTCGGTGCAGGCGCGCGCGCAGGGGCCGTCGTGATCGAGGGCAGCTCCCGCCATCTGCCGATCGCAGTCGTTGCCATAGGTCTGGCCATCGCAGCCGCACACCGGCAGCCAGACGTCGGGACAGGCCTGGGGCTGCGGCGTGCAGGTGCCGAAGAGGTCGGCCGAGCCGCAAGTGCCCGCCGGCGGATCGCAGAGCTCGCCCGCAGCACAAGGGAAGCCGGCGATGCCGCCGCAGGTCCGGCTCGTGCATTCGCCGAGGGAGGCGACACTCGTGCCCGCCGCGTTGGCCGCGCAGCGATTGCTCCAGGTCTTCCCGTCACAGCCACAAACCGGGTCGTAGACCGCGGTGCAGGTGACGTCGAAGCCGTTCCAGCGGCAGAAGCCCGGTTCGTCGCAGGCGCCGTCGGGACGCTCGCAGAAGGTCATGTCGGAGCAGGCACGGTTCGGGCCGCAGCTGCTCGGTGCGCAGCTCTCCTGGCAGCCGTCGCCGTCGGTATCGCTGGGGATTCCGCCCGGCAGGCAGTCGACGATCGGACAGGGCACGCAGGTTTCGGCGCAGCCGTCGTGGTCGAGGTCCTCGGGGTGCGCGGGCCGTGGACAGGCGAGCGGCGGGCACGCGCAGGGGCCCGCGTGGTCGAGTGCGATGCCGCGGCTCTGGCGCACGCAGTCGTTGGGCCAGGTGCGGCCGTCGCAACCGCAGACCGGATCGAGCTGGCGAGTGCAGATCCGCGGGCGCACCTCGCAGGTGCCGGCCGCGTCGGCACCTGCGCAGGCGCCGCTTTCGAGCGCGCAGAATTCACCGCGCGCGCACGGCGCAGCACCCGTGCAGGCCTGGGGGGCCGCGCAGCCTTGGGCACCGGTCGAGGTGCAGGTGGCGCTGCAACACGCCCGGTCGGCGTCGTCGCATTGTTCGTTCGGGTCGAGCAAGCCATCGCCGCACTCGGGTTGTCGCGTGGCGCGGAAGGCCCGTCGCAGGCCCGACGCGCGGGCGTGGAAAACGCCGCCGAGCACGCGGCAGGAATCGTCGGCCCGAGCGCGCAGGAAAGCGAGGCCGGGCACGTCATCGCCGCAGCCTCGCCGCCACACGGCGGTGGCGGAGAAGCCACCGCCGTGCCGTCGCAGTAGCGCGGGTACGGCGGCACAGCCGCTGGCGATGGCGACGCGGCCGTCCACGATGACGATGGCGTCGGCACCGGACCCACCGCCGGGGACGAGAGGTGCGCCCTCGACGACGAAGGTCCCGGCGCAGAGTGGAGGGTCACTCGCCGCCCTCGCTCCGGTCGCGAGAGCCAGGGTCGCGAGCAGGGCGCACGTCAGCCAGGAAATCGCATCGGGGCCGGCTCGACCCGCCGGCTCAAGGCGTCGCGCGCTCATCATGTTGCTCCGCCTCGGAGCATCTCCCCCGAGAGGCCCGTTAGTCAAGGCTGCGGCCGCCGGGGAGCGCCGCACGCCGTGCCCCGAAAATGCCTTGCGGGGATCGCCGTACCCCGCAAATCAAGGTTACGCCTGCTGGGGAGCGCTGTACGTCGTGCTGTGCAAAGGCCCTGCTGGGGATCGCCGCACACCGTGCTCTGCAAAGGACTTGCGGGGGAGCGCCGTCGCCGTGCTCCGCAAGGCCTGCCGGGGAGCGCCGGCGGTCACCGCGCTGCGTGCAGCCAGCGCAAGCATCCCGTGGTCTCGAGCAGGTGGTGGAGCACGGGATCGGTGTGCACGGCCTCGAACCGACTGCGGAGGTTCGCCAGCGAGCGGGCGTGATATTTCTGGGGCTTTTGGGTCCAGTTGCGGCCCGCGAGTTCGACCGTGAACTCCTCGTGACCGGCGGCCACGGCGCGGGCATTGGCATCGGACCAGGGCAGGAAGAGCCCTCCGACCTGCTCGGTGAGCAAGGCGAGCAGCGTCGGCTCGAGCTGCGCCCATGGCTCGAAGGGGCCGCTCGGGGTCGGCTCGAGCATGCGTTCGATCCAGGCGATGGTGTGGGGCGCTGCCCGCTCAATGATGCTGTGCGGGGTTGGATCGGTCCAGGCATTGTAGATCTGGCCCCACAGGCCGAAGTCGGCGAACGCCGGGCGGCCGCCGAAGAGGTAGGGGCGGGTCGCGAGATGGGCTTCGAGCAGGGTCAGTGCGTCGCTGAACGATTGCTCGATCCGCGGCGCGGTCTGCGGACTCGAACCGACGAACCAGACCCGGCCGACCATGCGCTCGCGAATGCCGGTGGCGATCTGCTCGCGCACTGGGGCATCGACATCGGGCATCATCGCCGCGGCGAGCCTGCTTGCGGCCGAGAGCTGGTCCGCCTCGCGCGCCCAGCGGTAGTGGACCATCCATTTGGTGCCCCACTCGTCGCCGAACTCCTCGAGCAGCTCCGACACGAACCGTGCGACCGGCTCCACGGGATGGATCGAGGGCTCGGGGAAGCGTTGCTCGATCGCCTCGATGATCGGCGTCGAATCCTGCAACACCGTGCCGTCGGGGCAGAGGACGAGCGGCACCAGGGGGAGCTTCGCGTGGCGACGAAACTCCTCTTCATTGCGCGAACTCCGCACCAACCACTCGTGCGGCAACTGCTTGTAGCGGAAGGCGGAGCGTACCTTGACGGAGTAGGGCGAGAGTTCTGCGCCAAAAATTTGATAGACGCCGTCTTGTGCTCTCATGATCGTTCCCTCTCGCGGGTTGCTCGGGCTCGGTTCGCCGACCTTGGCACCCGCATGATGCGAAACCAACCGTGCGGCGGCGGCCGCGGCGGCTGCTCGTGTCCGTGATGGCGACGCGGATGCTTGCGCGTGCGCGGATGTCTGAGTGGTCGGCGACTCGCCGATGGGGGTTGCCCGTGGTGTCGGGGCGGCGAGGATGACGACCACACTCGCTCTCGCCGCGTGATCGTGGGCGGCGGACGTGTCCGTGGTGGCGGGCTTGGGAATGGTGGAACCGGCCGTGTCTCCGAGGTCCTGCTTCGGGCGCGCGCTGGCCTCGGATAGAGAGCGACACCGTGAGGACGGACGTCGCCAAGGGACGAGACGGGCGGAGCGTGCGCCGCAGCGATTCCGCGCCGAGGATGCAGGCACCGGGGTGGCAGGTCGTGCTCGCCCTGAGCGCGATCACTCTCGTCGGTGCCTGGTTGCGCGCCCGCCACCTCGGCTGGGCCAGTCTGTGGTGGGATGAGGTCGTGCATCTGCAGACCGCGCGCTTGCCGCTGGGCGAGTTGCTGCGGCACGTCCGGGAGGGAATACCGCCTGGCGCGGGCAGTGCCGGGGCGATGCCCCTCGACTACGTTGTGTTGCACGCATGGCTGGCGCTGGCACCCGACCCGGCGCCGGTTGACCTGGTCGCGTGGGTCCGCCTGCCCGCTTTCTTTTGGAGCACGCTGGCCGTCCCGGTCATGTGGTGGGCATTGCGACGCGGGTTCGGCGATGGCGCCGCCCTGGCCGCAGCCCTGGCGCTCGCGCTCAGCGTACCGGGGGCGCTCTACGCGGCGGAAGTGCGCTTCTATGGCCTTCTGATTTTCACCTCGACGTGGTCGCTCGGCGCTGCCGCCCGTGCCAGTGCCGTTCCCGAGGACGGCCGGGCGTGGCTCGGTTGGATCGTCGCAGCACTCCTGCTGGCGGCCACGGCCGCTACCGGTCTCCTGCTGGCGGCGACTGAATTCGCAGTCCTGGTGGCGTTCGCCGCCCTCCCTTACGCGCGCCGCTTCCGGCGGGGCCGGCCGTTGGCGTGGAGTGCCGGCGCCGGTCTGGGACTGGCCGCTCTGGCGTGGCTCTGGTTGCGCGAGATCGATCCGTGGTGGTCCTACGGACGGCCGCAGGCGCAGGCCATTACGGTTGGCGCGGTGGTCGGGGAGACGTTCGATTTCTTCACGGGACGGGAGCTGGGGGCGATGGTGCTGTTGCTCGGCGGTTTGGCCGTCGTCGTTCATCGCGCGTGGCGTGGTGACGGCGCGGCGCGCGCCCTCGCCGTGACTCTGCTGGCGTCACTCCTCCTGTTGCCGGTGCTGGCCGCCTTGATCCGTGTCAAGGGATATTACTTTCATCCCCGCCATGCGCTTTTCCTGCTTCCGGTCGCTGCGGCCATGGTCGGCGCGGCGGCCGATGCAGCGGCCGATGTGGCGGCAAGGTTCGTCCGCAGCGCCGCGGCGCCGCTTGGCGCTGGCGCGGCCTGGAGTCAGCGCCCGCGCCGGGGACTCGCTCTCCCGCTCGCGCTCGCCGTCGTCGCTACAGTCGGGCTGCCGGCGGCACGTGCCTTCGTGGCCGAGCCGGCACCATTCCTCGCGCGGACCAAGCCCCTGCGCCAACTCGAGGGGTTGCACGCTCCGCTCGCGCAGGCCGTGGCCGCTCTGGCACCCGACGCCTGCCTCGTGCTGGTCGCCGACCGCGATTCTCCGGCCAATGCCGTCCTTGCCCTGCATCTACGCTGGTGGGGACTCGACGGGCGCGTGTTGCTGCGCTCGTCGACGCTCGCAGCGCCGGAGCTGTCCCGGCGACTCGAGCGCGGACCGACGTTGCCGCCGGCACTCTACATGCGCCCTGCGGTCGGTCTTTTCCCCGAATTCCGGCGCTTGCTCGGCTTCCCGCCAAGGCCCGAGAGTGCCATCTGTCCTGTGCCCGCGCTCGCCCTGCTCGCGTGGACGTCTGGTTTATCTGGGATAGATGCGCGGCACTGGCGCATCCAGCAGGGCGTTGGTTTCGCGCTGGGGATGGCCCGCGCAGCGGGCGGCGAGCCGGCCACGGCGCGGCCGCGAGCAAAGATCCCTCACGGTTCGAGGTAGCCCAAAGCTTCGAGGCGGGTCCGCAGGGCGGGGTCGAGGGGAGCGGTACTCTTCTGGCCAGGTTCGATCCGGTAGATCCGCAGATAGGGCTGGGCCGGGTGCCGAGACGCCAGGCCCACCCCCAGCAGGCATGTTGGCGCGGCTCCGGGCGGCAGGGTGGCCTCGGACCCGAGTTCGCCGAGATCCACGGCGGGGGCGTTCGTGATTTTATCGCTGGTGCCGACCGCGAAGCGCAGCGACCCAACCGCCGCTCGGATGCGACTCGTCACGGGCGGTCGGTTCTTGGTTGGTATGGTTGTCGCGAGGATGACCTCGTCTCGGTCGGGGAGGGGCAGCGGGACGATCCGTGAGGCGCCCTCGGGTCCGATGGCGCGCAATACGTCGGCGGGGGACAGATCCAGCAAAAGTTCGAGTCGGTGGACTCCGCTGCCCGCGTGGCGGCGCGCCCGGTCGCTGTCTTCGAGGTTGAGGATCGTCTGTGCCTCGGCGGGGGGATCTTCGACGATGAGTTCGAGCGCCGCGCCGCTCGTGCCGCCGCAGGCGAGGAGGTGCCAGCCGTGCTCGTCGTGCGCCAGGGCGGCGTCGAGGCGAGCCCGCATCGCATGAACCCGCTCGCCGTCGTGGTCCGAGAGATCCCTGGTCTCGTGCGGGTCGGCTTCGAGGTCGTAGAGCTCGTTGCGTCCCGTCGCCACGTTGGTGATGAGCTTCCAGTGGCCCTCGATGAGAGCTGCCTGATTTCGGTGCTGGTACTTGAGCCGGACGAGAGCGCTCCCTTCCCCCTCTGCTGCCGCCGGGAGAGGGGCGGAAGCGGGGCCTTCGTCCCGGACGTTTGTGGCGGCTTCGCGCGCAGTCGCCTCGGCCAGGGGCAGCAGGTCGCGCCCGTCGACCGGGCCTGTCGGTGCGAGTCCAAGCGCGTCGAGGAGGGTTGGCGCGACATCGGCCAGTCCGACCGCTGCGGCCACGCGGGTGCCGCCGAAGCGATTGCCCGGCAGCTTGAGCAAGAGCGGGATCCGCAGCAGTTCCTCGTAGAGCGTATGGCCATGACGCTGGCCGCCGTGATCGAGGAACTCCTCGCCATGGTCGGCCGTCACGACGACCAGTGCCCGATCGAGTTGGCCCGTGCGGCGCAGCCCCTGGACGATCCGGCCGATGGTCAGATCGGCGTCGACTACTTCCGCGAGGTAGCGCCGCCACTGCGCTGCCACTGTTGCGCGCGTGTTCGCGGACAAGCCGCCAGCGGCGAGGCTTGCCGCAGGGAGGCGGGGCACACCGCCCGTCCGGCGATCGAGCAACGCGAGATGGGGCTGCGCGGGCAGGTAGGGGCCGTGCGCGTCCATCAGGTGGAGGTAGACGAAGCGCCCCGCGGCGCCCGTCGGGCCGAGCGCGCGCTCGATGGCGCCAGCGACCGCGCGGCCGTCGGCCTTGCGAGTGGCCCACTCTTCGGCGCCGACGTCGAGAAAAAAATCGAAGCCACGGCCAAATCCCCAGGTCGGCAGGATATGGGGGTTGGTGCTGACGCCGAGCGTGATCCAGCCCGCCTCTTTGAGCCGCGTCGCCAACGTGTCGATCTCGCTCGGCAGGTGGTCGAGTTCGTCAAGAACCTTATGCGTGCCGGGGCGCAGTCCGGTGAGCAGGCTCGCCACCGCGGGGCGGGTCCACGACGAGACGGTCCGTGCCTGATCGAACACCACGCTCTCGGGCGCGAGCTTGCGCAGCATCGCTCCAGCGATGGCGGGCGGGTACGCGCCGAGGGCGTCGGCGCGTGTGGTGTCGGAGACGATCAGGACCACCGCCGGCAGGCGATCGGCGGGATCGGCAGCCTCGACGATCGGCTCGGACATGACCAGGCGCGCTCCGGCGGGCGCCACGGCGCCGACCACGAGGCGGACCGATCCGCCGCCCGGTGGCAGCTCGAGCACGCAGGTTTGCCAGGAGCGCGACGGCGCGCCATCGAAGTGTCGCCCGCAAGATACGGGCTGAGTCTCGGCGCCGTCCCGTGCGAGGCTCACGGTCACCCCGGCCGGACCGCCCCGCTGATCGAGGCGGGCCAGCCCGATTTCGAGGCGACCGCGATCGGGCCAATCGAACTCGATCGACCAGGGTTTGCCGCGGAGGTCGAGCCCGAGTCGCGTTTCCTGTCCAACGCTGATTTCGGTGACCGTGGCGTTGCGGTGCCGGGCGAAGCCGTGCCAGGCCGGGCGGCCGCGTAGCGTCGGCAGCTCGGGCGCTCCCCCCGGCCCGCACGCCGCAGCGAGCAGAACGAAGGTCGCCGCGACGAGCCCCGAAGCCGCACGGCCCGCGCGAGCGCTGCTCAGGTGCGCTCCGGGCGCGTTTCCCGGATGCCGCGAATCGACCATCAAGACAGATGTTCTCCGCTGGGGCGAGCGGTCGGGGGGAGGCGCTGGCTCGCGCGTCCCCCCGACCGCGGTCAGTAGCGGTAGTGGTCGGGCTTGTACGGGCCTTCGACCGGGACGCCGATGTAGTCGGCCTGCGTCTGCGAGAGTGTCGTGAGCCGTACACCGAGCTTGCCGAGGTGCAGCCGGGCGACCTCCTCGTCGAGCTTCTTGGGCAGCATGTAGACCGCCTTCTGGTAGTTCCCCTTGTTCTGCCAGAGTTCGAGCTGGGCCAGCACCTGGTTGGTGAACGAGGCGCTCATCACGAACGACGGGTGACCTGTGGCGCAGCCGAGATTGAGCAGCCGGCCCTCGGCCAGGATCAGCACCGCGTGGCCGTCGGGGAAGACCCACTCGTCGAACTGAGGCTTGATGTTGTTGCGGCGGATGCCCGGCACCTTCGCCAGTCCGGCCATGTCGATCTCGTT
>SXLG01000153.1 GCA_005777805.1 Pseudomonadota bacterium | reverse complement strand
GCTGACTCTTAATCAGCGGGTCCTCGGTTCGATCCCGGGGCGGCCCACTCACGGCGGTGGCTTCGAGTTCGAAGTTCTTTGCAGCATGGGCGACCGGGCTTCCGACCAAGAGGAAGGAGATGCGACTTCGAATGGGAATGAACCGGGTGGCGGGGGCGGTCATCTTCGCATGCTTGACCGGCATGGTCGGGGCCTGCGGCGGGAGCAATGGCACGGATGCTGCGCCCAACGAGCCGGAGCCGCCGCCCGTGGATCCCGGCCAACCGGCGTGTGCCGACTCGTTCGATACGACGTTCGAGGCGATCCAGACGGTCGTCTTTGAGCGCCGAGGCTGCACCAGCGAGCTCTGTCACGGCAATGCCAAGGCTGCCGGACTCGATCTGCGCCCCGAAGTGGCCTGGGAGAACCTGATCGACGTGCCCTCGAGCGGCAGTCGCTTCCGGCGGGTCGTGCCGGGGAGTGCCAACTTCAGTTCCCTCTATTTGAAACTCCTCGCGGCTTCACAGGACATGTTGCCCGGCGGAGTGACCTTGCCCGGAAGCCCGATGCCGAGCGGCGGGCCGGCGATCAGCGCGGGGGAACTCGAGGCGGTTCGTAAATGGATCGAGGTCGGTGCCTCCAGGGACGGTGTCGTCGGCGACAACGTCGATGGCAGCTCGAGCGCGATCGGCGACCTGCTCGGCGCGTGTCTCCCGGACGCGACCCCGATCAGCGTGGCACCGCTGCCGCCACCGGCAGCGGACCTGGGCGTACAGCTCGAGATGCCGCCCTTCGTGCTCCAGCCCGAGACTGAGGTCGAGGTGTGTTTTGCGTCCTGGTACGACTACACCGACCTGGTCCCGGATGAGTTCAAGACTCCAGACGGCAAGTCCTTCTACATCAACTACAGTGATGTCAGGGGCGATCCCCACAGCCACCATTTCGTCCTGACGCACTCCGGCCTCGGCGCCGACACCCTCGACGACCCGAGCTTCGGTGCCTGGTCCTGTCGCGATGGACCTCGTCGTGGCGAGGCCTGTGAGCCGACCGACCCCGACTCCTGTGGCGACGGGTTCTGCGCGAGCGAAATCAAGAACAGCGTTGCGTGCATCGGTTTCGGACCCGACCAGGCCGCAGTCGATGTTGCGACCGGATCCATCGGTGGCCCCTCGCGCGAGGGCTATTACGCGATCCGGCCGCTCAAGGGAATCCTCTACTGGAACTCGCACGCGTTCAATCTGACCACGCAGCCCCATGAGATCCACACGCGCATGAACCTCTACTTCGAATCCGATCGGCGCATGCTCGGACGCCTCGGGACCGATTCGTCACACATCTACATCCAGGCGGGCCAGCCGCCCTACACCGAGAAGACCTACTGTGCGGAGCATGTCGTGCCGCAGGGGGCCGAACTCTACCGCATGGTCTCGCATACCCACAAGCGGGGTGGACGTTTCTGGATCACGGATCCCACCGGCGCCCGGATCTACGAGAGCTTCGTCTATTCCGATCCGGTCGTACAAGAATACGATCCGCCGCTGGTCTACGACTCGCCGGACCCCGCAGAGCGCACGCTGACCTACTGCGCGGTCTTCAACAACGGTTTCAATTCCGACGGTAGCCCGAACCCCCGCACCGTCACCCGGCTCTCGACCATGCCGGCGCGGACCTCTTGCCAGCCGGTGGCGTGCACCGCAGGCAAGGTCGGGGCACCGTGTGCGGGCGCCGCTGACGACGCTGCCTGTGATTCGGCGCCGGGCGAGGGCGATGGCGTTTGCGATGCCTGTCCGATCACGGCCGGGGTGACCACGGAGAACGAGATGTTCATCATCATTCCGTTCTACGGCGAGCCGCCTTCGTGATTGGGGAGACTCGGCGAGGGGCGCGGGGGTGCGCCCCGGCTCACCACGCGACGCCGTAGCGGTCGCGGAAGGTCTTCTCGCGGAACGAGATCCGCTTGGGCGGCCCGAGCCGACGCGCGGGGAATCCGAGCGGAACGACCGTCATCGGTCGGATGTGCGAGGGCAGGCCGAGCAGCGTCGCGAGTTCCATGTCGGCGGTGGGCAGCGTACTGAAGAGCGAGCCCAGGCCCAGCGCATGGGCCGCAAGGCAGAGATTCTGGGTTGCCGGGTAGACCGAAGCGGCGAGCGCGCCCGGGGTGGCGAGCGAGGTGTCGCCGCATACGACGACGATCACGGGTGCTGCGGCGAGACCGCCGTCCGCCCAGCGGTCGATCGCCTCATGGAACCGGCCGCTGATCCGGCCCCGCGAGTACTCGCGCCCGGCGCTGGCCCACATTTTCTCCGCACAAGCGCCGATCCGCGAGCGCAGCTCGGCGTCTCGCGCGACCACGAAGATCCAGGGCTGGCCGTTCTCTGCGCTCGGTGAGTGCGTGGCCGCCTCGAGCAGGCGCTCGATCGTGTCGTCAGGCACGGAATCGTGGAGGAACTCGCGATGTGCACGCTGCGACAGCGCGACTTCGAAGAAATTGTCGGGGGCGAGATCTCGTCCGGGCGTCGCCGGAGTGCCGGGTCGGGGGGCTTCGCGCGCGCCGACCCGGCGGAAGGTGTTCACGTAATCGATCACGAGTGCGGGGTGGCCCGCCCACTCGGCGTAGGAATACGTGCCGTACTGGCCGATGCGCTCGCGGGTCGCTGGCGTCATGTTGCGGAAGGCCGGCTCCGCCTCCGTGCAGTCCAGCTCGTAGAAGTGGAGCCAGCGCGGCTCGCCCCCGGTCACGTTTTCGTACGGCGTGATCATCGTGAAGTGGGGCGGCTGTGCCGCAGCGATGTCGCGGATGTGGATGAAATCGGCCCAGTCGCGCAGGGCCTGGGCCTCGGGCTCGCTGCGCGGGCTGATCAGGACGAGCTCGAGCCCGAGGGTCGGGCCGCGACCGATGGTCCCTTGACCGGGCCGGGCGGTGCGTCGAAAGCAGAGGCCACGGACGTCGCCGGGGCGCGGTGGTGGGCTGAAGCCCGCGTCGATCTCGTAAACCGCCAACCGCCGGAACTCGGGAATCCGCCGAGGGTACTCCGTGCGACCGGGGACGCAGTTCTCCCACCAGGTGGCGCGTCGCACACCGGGCAGGGCGAGCAACTCGTCGACCCTGGTCGCGGCGTACTCGGCTGCCGGTCGGTCGGTCATCTCGAGATAGAGACCGGGCGTGATGCGGTCTTCCATGGCCCCCTCGTTTCGGCTCGCGCGTCCCGGGCCGGGAGCGCCTGTCGCCCCAGCTACCACGGCGCCCGGGGCGCCTCGACGACGCGCACCAGCGATTCGCCGAGGCCGGGTGACAGACTGCGAGATCGTGATCTTCCCGAGGGGCCACCAGCCGGATCGTCGTGCCAGCAAATTGAAGGCATCTCCCAAAGAATCGGAGTAGCGTAGGTGGCCCGGTCTCGCGGCCAGGAAGGGGACGGGAGCGGCACGATGAGCGAGGTGTTTGCCGAGGGGGGGCGCCCTGCCTCGCGGGGCCATCGTCACCCCCGTCACGCCCCTCCACCCCGCCGCCAATTGATTCGTTCGCCGGCCCGGGCGTAGCGTAAGCCGCGCGCCATGGGGGCGCGCTTCTCGGGAGGGGGAACGATCATGGAGGCATCGCCTCAATTCACGTCCGCGACCGCCGAGGTTCTCCTTGGCTTCGTCCTGTGGTTCCTGGTCCTGACGATGGGGATCGGGCTCTATCGTTGGATGCTGATCCTCGGCGGACGGCCAGCCAACGGGTTTCGGGCCGATTCGACCGACGTGCCGCCCTTTGGACAGCGCCTGGGCCGGGTGCGCGACAACGTCTTCGAGAACCTGCCCGCGGTCGCAGCACTGGCGCTCTTGGCGATCGCGACCGGCCGTACTGCCGTGACCGACCCCCTCGCGATGCCGCTGCTCTACGCACGGCTTGCCCAGTCGGTGACTCATCTGGCCTCCACCAGTGTGCCGGCCATCTTCATCCGCTTCGGTTGCTACGGGGTGCAGATCGTCATCCTGGTGACGTGGGTGGTCAAGCTTGCGGCGAGCTGAGCCGGCTCATGCCGTCGGCGGAGTCATGGCACGCATGTAGACTCCGAGGTCGAAGTAGTCGCGCCATGCCGCGATGCGTCCATCCCGGATCTCGAACACGCCGCAACACGGCAGATCGACCACGCGCTCTCCGGCCCGCGTGTGGTCGATCCGCTCGGCGATGACCACGTCACCGGCACAGGCCAGGTTGAGGATCTGCCATTCGGTGTAGGTCCAGTCGGCGGCGAAGCCCGCAATGAAGCGCTCGATCGCGTCGCGGCCCTGCATGGGCCCGACGGGCATGTTGTGATAGACGCCGTCATCGGTGAAGAAGCTCGCGATCTCGCGGGCATCGAGGCGCGACCAGGCGGCACAGAACTGGCGGATCAGATCGCTGTTGGCGGACATCGGCTGCGTCCTCCTGCGCTCTCGAACGCGAACCGTCAGAACCCCTGCGCCGACATCTTCGCGCGGTACTCCATCGGCAGGATCTCGATGACCTGCCCGTCGGGATCGCGGATCATGACCGCCGCTCCGAGGTTGGTTTCCTCGAGCACCGTGCCGCCGCAGGCGGAGACGCGCGAGAGCAGTCCCGGCACGTCGCGCACGCTGATCGAGAGATGGGTCAGGCCGGGCTCGTTCATGACGCGCTCGCGCGTCGCCGGGTTGCCGGGGCGGGCAAAGTGCAGCAGCTCGAGGATCAGGCCGTCGAGGCGCAGATACGCCGCGCGCAGGCCGACCGGCGACGGTACCCGCAGCAGGCGGGCGTTCATCTCATCGGGCGGAGTGATCTCGTAGAGGAAGGTGAAGCCGAGGAGATCCTCGTAGAACCGACGGGCGCGGGCCAGGTCGGTGACACAGTGTCCGATATGA
This sequence comes from Pseudomonadota bacterium, assembly GCA_005777805.1. GTDB lineage: Bacteria > Desulfobacterota > Binatia > UBA12015 > UBA12015 > SXLG01. Next base: position 27,386 of record SXLG01000153.1, on the reverse strand, counting down.
TTGACTGCGGTGGCGTCGGCGGTGCTCATCGAGGGGGTTGTTGCGCGTGTCCGGCCGTCGGCGCAAGCCGCCTCAGCCCCGGGGCAGGCCGAGCATCCGTGTCGCGATGATGTTCTTCTGCACCTCCGAGGTGCCGCCCGAGATCGTCTGCGAGAGGCTGTAGAGGTAGCTCTGCTGGAAGCTGCCCTGCTCGACGGCGTACGGGTCACCCGCCATCAGCTGGGCGTAGGGACCCTCGACGGCCAGTGCTGTGCCGTGCAGGCGTTGCGTGAGGCGCGACCAGAACTCTTTCTTGAGACTCGACTCCGGCCCCGGTTCCTGGCCGCGCGCCATGCGTGTCATCGTGTCCAGATTGAGGAGGCGCAGGATCTCGACCTCGATCCACGATTGGACGACCTCGTCCTGCAGGGCACGGTGCACGGGTTGGCCTGCGGCGGCCCGCCGGCGCAGGAGGCCGATCAGTCGATCGAGAGCGATTTTCTGCTTTACCTGTTCCTTGAAGAGATAGCCGGTGCCGCGTTCGTGGGCGAGCGTGTTCATGGCGATCTGCCAGCCCTCGTTCTCGCGTCCGAGAACGAACTCGCGCGGTACGAAGACGTTGTCGAGGAAGGTCTCGTTGAACTCGGTGTCGCCGGTGAGCTGGCGCAGCGGGCGGATCGTGATGCCCGGCGCCTGCATGTCAACGATGAAGTAGGTGATGCCCTTGTGCTTGGGCGCGTCGGGGTCGGTGCGGGCGAGGCAGATCGCCCAGCGCGAGAACTCGGCATAGCTGGTCCAGACCTTCTGGCCCGTCAGCAGGAAGCCGTCGCCCTCTCGTACGGCACGGGTGCGCAGGCTCGCGAGATCGGAGCCAGCCCCGGGTTCGCTGTAGAGCTGGCACCAGATCTCCTCGGCCGAGAGGATTCCGGGCAGGAAGCGGCGCTTCTGCGCCTCGTTGCCGTGGTTGATCAGGGTGGGACCGACATTGTTGACCCCGACCTTGTTGATCAGCTCGGGCGCCTGCGCGCGTGCCATCTCTTCGTTGTAGATAATTTGCTCGACCAGGGTCGCGCCGCCACCGCCGTACTCCCTGGGCCAGGCGAGTCCGCACCAGCCGGCGCGGTGCAGCCGGCGCTGCCAATCGCGCATGAAGTCGACCCACGCCGCATAGGTCGCAAACGTCGGCGCCGCGTCTGTGCCCCAGTCCGCGGGCAGGTTCGCGGTCAGCCAGGCGCGTACCCGCAGGCGGAAGGCTTCCTGTTCCGGCGCGTAGCTCAGGTCCATCGCGACGGAGCCCTACCAGACGCGGACGCTCTCATCAGGCGCTTGCCGGACGAATGGTCGCTCTGTCGAGTGCGCGGGGCTGGCCCCGCCTGACGCTGGCGTTCTCCTGAGGCGCCAACCGGGGTCGAGCGAGACGCGGTCCGGTGTTCGCGAATGACGCAAGCGCGCGTGGCCTTCGTTGCCCCTGCGTGTAAGATCGCGCCCGGTCAGTGGGTAGGCCGACGACCGGCCTTGGAACGTGATGGCACAGCTCATCCAGGATCGCGCCGCGATCGTCGGCATCGGCCAGACGGCGTTCGGCAAGGGCCTGCCCGAGAGTGAACTCTCGCTCGCCTGTCAGGCAATCTCGGCGGCGATCGACGATGCCGGACTGCGGCCGGCCGACGTCGACGGGCTCGCGATGTTCTCGATGGAGAACGGCCGCGAGGTCGAGATCGCGCGCAACGTCGGCCTCGGCGAGATTACCTACTTTGGCGAGGTCGGCTACGGCGGCGGTGCGGGCTGTGGTGCTGTCGGGCACGCCGCGATGGCGGTGGTCACGGGGCAGTGCGAAGTCGCGGTGGCATGGCGGGCCCGCAAGCGCGCCGACAAGGGCAGCCGCCCCTGGGCCAACGTCGCGGCCCGGCTCGGGGGAGCGCCGCAGTGGAGCCGGCCTTTCGGCCTGCTGCGGCCGGTGGACGAGATCGCGCTCCTCGCGCGCCGCTATATGCACGAGTACGGCGCGACGCGCGATCATCTCGCCAACGTGGCCCTGGCCTTTCGCAAGCACGCCAATCGTAATCCCGCCGCGACCATGTACGAGAAGCCCCTCACCCGCGCGCAGTACATGAACGCGCGCTGGATCTCGGAGCCGCTCTGCCTCTTTGACAACTGTCTCGAAACCGACGGTGCTCTGGCCGTGGTGATCACCCGGGCCTCGCGCGCCCGCGATCTGGCGCAACCGCCCGTGCTCATCCATTCCTTTGCCCAGGGGTTCGGCCGCCAGCATCAGGTGATGACCAATTATTTTTGCGACGATCCTCTGCTCGGGCCGGGCTGGGCGTGCGCGAAACGCCTGTGGGCCAACAGCGAGATCGGCCCCCGCGACATCTCGTGCGCTCAGCTCTACGACGCTTTCAGCCCGCTCGTGCCCCTCTCGCTCGAGGCCTACGGTTTCTGCGACCGGGGCGAGGGCGGGTCCTTCACCGACGATGGCGCCCTCGAATGGCCGCACGGTCGCCTGCCGACGAACACCGCCGGCGGCGGCATGTCCGAGGCCTACGTCCATGGCTTCAACCTTGTGCTGGAGGGCGTGCGGCAGATGCGCGGCACCTCGACCGCGCAGGTCGAGCGGGCCTCGAGCTGTCTCGTGACCAGCGGCGAGGGCGTGCCGACCAGTGCTCTGGTGCTGCGGCGGGACTGATGGCGAGAACCCGCGCACAGACGGACGGATTTAGTTCATGACGGAGAGCGGCTTTCTCCTCCCGGATCTCCAGGATCCCGAGTCGGCGCCTTTCTGGGAGGCGACGGCACGCGGCGAACTCTGCCTGCAGCGCTGCTCTGGTTGTGGTCGTTTGCGGATGCCGCCGCGCCCGATGTGTCCGCACTGCCGCTCGACGGCGAACGAATGGCCGGCTGTTTCGGGCCGTGGCCGCATCTGGTCCTTCGCGGTGGTCCATCCCCCGCTGCTGCCGGCCTATGCCGAGTTCGCGCCCTATCCGGTGGTGGTCGTCGAGCTCGATGAGGATCCCGGCCTGCGCCTGGTCGGCAATCTGGTCGCTACGCCCGAGGGGCCGATCAACGGCGTTGACCCGGCGACGATCCATATCGGCACTCCGGTACGTGTCGTGTTCGCGCGCGTGGGCGACGTGAGCCTGCCGCGTTGGATGAGTGCTGCGGCCGCAGATTGACGGAGCCGGGTTTCGGGCCGAGCAGCCGCAACCTGCCCGTGGGCCCGGCTGGGGGCGCGGGTGGGAGGAGGATCGCGAGGCGCGGTCGGCTCCGTGTCGAAAAGGAACTCGCCCGCGCGAGAGCGCAGCGCGTCACACGGTTGACCCTGATGCAGGGAGGCTGATAGCTGGCCTCGAATGATGCGCGCGATTTCCGTTCCGACGCCCCTCCAAATCCCTCTCCACGCAAAACACTCGACCATCTCCCGTGACTCCACCGGAACGGGCATCGCAGGTGGTGCGGCGATCGCGCGCGCGCCGGCCTGTCGCTGGCCTGGCGAGACGCGGTGCGGCGTCCTGACGCGCAGCCCGGTCGCCCGTGCGCTCGGCGTTTTACTTGCATTGTCATGCCTTGCTGGCGTTTCTCGTGCCGCCGACGAATTCCCGGCGAGCGGTCGGCCGGCAGGGGCCCCGGGCATCGAGGCGCCCGCCAGTTTCATCGATGCGAGCGAGACGCCCGAGGCCGGCGGAGGCCCCGAGGCGGAAGCCGATGCCGGTCTTGCCGAAGGCGAGGCCGCACTCGAAGGCCGCCCGGTTCCCGGCCTCGAGGGGGCGCGCTCGCGCAGGCAGGTCGAGGAGATCGTGGTGCGGGCGCGCAAACGCGAGGAACTGCTGGCGGAGACCCCGGTTGCGGTGACCGCGCTCCCCGAGAGCGAGTTGCGCGAGACCGGTGCCATGCGCCTCGACGACATCCAGGACCTGGTGCCGAACCTGCAATTCTCTGGCGGACGCGACGGTCAGGAGGGGGGCATAAAGATCCGCGGCATCGGCACCGCCTCGGGGGAACTGGTCTACGACCCGGGCGTTGGCATCTATGTCGATGGGGTCTTCCTGCCGCGCATGATCGGCCAGTTGGTCGATGTGCTCGACGTCGAGCAGGTCGAAGTGTTGCGCGGGCCGCAGGGGACACTCTTCGGCAAGAATACGGTCGGTGGCGCGATCAACGTGACCACCGCCAAGCCCTCGCCCGAACTCGAGGCCTTCACCTTCGTGCGGGCCGGCAGCTTCGATCTCGTCAATGCGCGCGCCATGCTGAACGCACCGATCGTCGAGGACCGCCTCTTCGGTCGGGTAGCGGTGAGCACCATTCAGGACTCGGGTTACGCCGAGAACGTTTATCGCGACGAGGGATGGTCGAACCGTGATTCGAACGTGGTGCTGGCTTCGCTGCGCGCACTGGTGACCGATGGCCTGACCAACGACCTGAGCGGCACGTGGGGCCGCTCTCGCGATCATGGTCGGGGTGGTCAGTGCCGCGTCGTGGAGCCGACCGGGTTGGGGGGACTCATGCCCGGATTCTTCGATGCTTGCGGCGAGACCGAACCCTACCGCTTCAGCGCCAACGTTGCGGGACTGGTCGACGTCGAGAGCTACGGCTTGTGGAACATCGCGGCCTGGGAAGTGCCAGCACTGCCCGGCCTCGACTCGCTCGAGGTTCGTTCGCTGACATCATGGCGCGAGCAAAATATCCGCAGCCGGGCCGACCTCGATCTCACTTTCTCGCCCGCTCTGCAGCTCTCGTTGATCGGTGGTGGTCCGGCCGAGGGCGCGCCCTGGTTCCAGCGTCAGACCAGTCAGGAGCTGCAGGCGAATGGCGAAGCTCTCGACGGCGCGCTCTCCTTTGTCACCGGTGCCTTCGGCTTCTGGGAGGAGGGAACGGCGACGACGACGCTCTCGGCTTTCCCCGGTGTGCTCAACATCACGAGCGAGACCGAAACCCTGATCGACAATTGGTCGTGGGCGCTCTTCGGTCAGGCGACCTGGGACGTGACGGACTGGGCCGGGCTCACGGCCGGCCTGCGCTACACCCAGGACAAGAAGGGTTCGACGCTCACCGTCACGAACGTCGCGACGGTTCCGCCGGTCCCGGGCACCCCCCAGAGTGGCAGCAAGATCTTCACGGCATGGACGCCGATGGCGAGTCTCACGATGCCGGTGCCGGAGAGTTGGCTTGCCGAGACGCCGCTCTCCTACGCCATGGGCTACCTCTCGTGGGCGCAGGGCTTCCGGGGTGGCGGCTTCAACGCGCTGATCAGCATCGATGACCAGGACGAACTCGAACCCTTCCAGCCGGAGACGCTCAACAGCTACGAACTCGGGATCAAGTCGCTCGCGTTTGACCAACAGCTCGCGGTCAACCTGGCGCTCTTCATCGGCAAGTACGACGACATCCAGGTGACTACCCTGCGGGTCACGGAAGACGCGCAGGGCAATCCGACCCAGGTCGAGCAGCTCACGCTCAACGCGGCCAAGGCCACGACCCGGGGTGTGGAACTCGAAGTGCTGGCGATGCCGATGGATGGCTGGGTCGTACAGGGTTCGACCGGTGTGCTCGATTCGATCTATGACCAGTTCCTGGGGATAAGTGATTTGACCGGTCAGTCGATCGACCGCGACGGTCAGAGCTTCAACGGTGTGCCCCGATTCCAGGCGCATCTCGGCGTGCAGTACTCGTTTGCCTTCTCGCCGCCGGGGCCGGCGTGGATGCGCGGCTGGTGGACGCCGCGGCTCGATTGGTCCTACCAGAGTGCGATCCACTACGCGGGGCCCGAAGTGCTGGGCGCCGTGCAGCCGGGCTACAACCTGCTTCAGGCTCGTCTCAGCTACGACTTCCTCGACGACCACGCGCAGGTCGCGCTCTGGGGCCAGAACCTGACCGACCAGACCGCCTTCAACTATACCCAGGCGCTGATCTCCTCGATCGGAATACTGAATCGCTACTACATGCCGCCGCGCACGTTGGGTGTCGAGCTGAGCTACCGCTACTGAGTCAACGCAGGAACGAGTAGTACTCGACGGCGAGATCCTGGAAGCCGGGGTCGTAGCGCTCGCCCACGTGAGAGACCGCGAAGGCATCACGGCGCGGGTAGTCGAAAGGTGCTTGGAGTTCGCCGTCGTGCAAGGCCTCGTATTGCGCGCGGCTCAGGTCGAGGTGGTTCTCGAGGGCCCGGGTGACTCCGATGCGGGCTGCGGCCTGTTCCCAGCCGTCGACGGGGCGGATCGGGATCGCCTCGGCGGCATCCCCGCTGCCGTAGCCGACGACGACCATCGGTGAACCGGCGAGATCGAGCCCGCTCGCGGCCGCCTGCTCGAAGCCAGCGGCGAGCCACGCCGGGAGGGCCGCACTGTAGAGGTTGCCGAAGTCCATCACGGTTTCGGCGCCGAGGCTCATCTTGCGGTCGAGCAGCTCGCGGAAGCGGGCCGAGCGGCGAACCAGGCCGGCGATGGCGGTCGTCGCCGGATAGGGATCGTTCGGTTCCTCGCTCTCGAGGACCGCGGAGAAGAGATCGGGTGCGGACGCGCATTCCCGGAGGACGTCTTCGTACGTCACTCCGGCGTCGCCGCAGAGTCCCCGCAATTCGTCATGCCGGTGGTCGCCGCGCGCCATGCCGCGCACGTAAAGCACTGACATTGCCTGGATCGGCATCATGTTGTAGGGCCGGTGGAAAAACAAATGCTTTATGTCCTGTTCGTAGAAGGTGCCGGCCGAGACACCGAGCCGCTCGAGCATCATCTCGACAGCGTGCACGGTCTCGTCGAGGTAGGCGAAGGTCGAGTAGCGACCGCTGAAGATCGGGAAATCGGCGAGCCGTTTGCGGCGGCCGGGGTAATCGTCCCGGAAATGGCGAGCGAAGGGCTTGCGGAAGTCGGGGCCGCGGTAATCGGAGGCACTGCCGGCATGGTGCAGATCGACCTCGAAGAGCCGTGGGGTGGCATCGACCAGCATCGCGACCGCGCCGGCGCCCTGGGTCTGCTCGCCGCTGCTGCCGCGTTCGTACTCGGCAATATCGGCCGAGACGACGATGGCGCGCCGGCCGGCGCCGTCGGAAGAGACGTAGCGACAGGCCCCCTTGAGCGCGTAGATGCCGCCGAGGCACGCGTGCTTGAACTCGGGTACCTCGAGATGGCGCGAGAGCCGGGGCAGGCCGAGTTCGTCGAGGGCGCGATCCACCATGCCGCGCACGATCACGGCACCCGCCGCGTTGTCAGTGCTTGACTCGGTGCCAAGACCGAGGAAGCCGACCTCGCGGGGATCGACGTCGTTCTGCCGGATGAGCCGCAGGACTGCGGTCGCGGCCATCGTGTAGACGTTCTCGTCGCGATCGGGGACGCGGAAGCTATGGCCCACCACGGCCCGGATCTTGGGCCACGAGTTGCCGGTCCAGGCGCACCAGCTCTCCAGATCCACTCGTGGCGCTGGCAGGTAGAGGCTCATCGCGCTCACCCCGGCCAGCCGGTCGCTTCGTTCACTCATGGCTCGTGGTCTCCGCTTCGGCAGCCGGACGCCCCTTCGTCGCTCGACGGTGGTCGTCCGCTGTGGTCCGCAGGGTACATCTGCATCCGCCAGAGGCCAGTCCGCGAGTCCCGGGGATGGATCGGGCTGATCCATCGGGCCGGGGGTTCGATCCGGCCGAGCCGGCTGGCGGCAGCGCCATGGTCTGCTTGAGAGCAGCGCGTTCGTTGGGCAGGGGGGTGCGCCGGATGTACGCCGAGATCGAGTACCGCGTCGACGAGCCGGTGGGCTGGATCGTGCTCAACCGGCCCGATCGCCTCAACGCCTGGACCGGCCGCATGGGCGCCGAGGTCAAACATGCGATGGCCGCAGCCGAGGCCGATCCGCGCGTGGTGGGCATCGTTCTGACCGGCGCCGGCCGTGGCTTCTGTGCCGGAGCAGACTTGCAGGATCTGCGCGGGCTCTCCCGAGGCACGGGCATGGGGTCGACCCCGGAGGGTCTCGACGCGGAGCCCGGCGATCGGACGATGGAGGACTTCCGCGGCACGTACACGTACCTTCTCTCGATCCGTAAACCGGTGATTGCCGCGGTAAATGGGCCGACCGCGGGGATGGCCGTGCCGATCGCTTGCGCCGCCGATCTGCGCTTCGCCTCGGAACGAGCGCTCTTTACTTGCGCGTTCTCGCAGCGCGGCCTGATCGCGGAATGGGGAGCGAGCTGGCTTCTGCCGCGACTGATCGGGCCGTCGCGCGCGCTCGATCTGCTCTGGTCGTCACGCAAGGTCGGGGCCACGGAGGCGTTCTCGCTCGGTCTCGTTGATCGCGTCTTCCCGCACGAAGAGTTGCTCGTGGAGTGCCGTCGGTACATCGAAGATCTGGCGGCGAACTGCTCGCCGACCTCGATCGCCACCATGAAGCGCCAGGTGTGGCAGCAGATGCACGGCTCACTCGGGCCCGCCGAGCGCGAATCAGTCAAGCTCATGATAGAGACCTTTCGCCATCCCGATTTCCGCGAGGGCGTGTCGGCGTTTCTGGAGAAGCGCCAGCCGAACTTCCAGCGTCTCAGAACCTCCGGCGAGTGATCGTCGGCCGCGCGGGACGGGCGCCGGAGGATCTCCTGACGCAGAGCGGCAGGGGACCGGCGTGTGAGCAAGTGATCCGACCGCTGGATTTTGACAAATGATCTGTCCGCTCCGGGCTCGCGCAGCTCGGGCGGGCGCCCCAGCGTGCGGCCTCGGGCGGGGCGGGTTAGGGGGCGGGCGCGCTCGCTCTGCAGGCGGGCCACAGGAGGCACAGACATGAGCGACGAACGCACTCCCATCCTCGTGGGCACAGCCCAGCTCGTGCAGCGCAATGTCGCGCTGGCCGAGGCCTTGAATCCGCTGGTGATGCTCGAGCGCGTGGCGCGCGAAGCGGCGGCCGACGCGGGTGCCGGCGACGCGCTGCTGCGTGGGCTGGATACGGTCGCGATATTGAACGTGGCGGGCTGGCGGGCGACCAATCCCGCCCGCCTCGTGGCGCAGCAACTCGGGGCCACCCCGGGCGCCGAGTTCACGAGCGAGCTCGGTGGACAGATCGGCGTGACCGCGGCCAATCATATCGCAAGGCGGATTCTCGAGGGGCGCACGCAAACGGCGTTCATCGGCGGCTGCAACAACATGCGCACGCTGGTCAAGGCCGGGCAGGCGGGCTTCGACCTCGGCTGGCCAAAGGGCGGCGAGGGCACGCCGGAGTTTCTGGGCAGCACCACACCGGGGAGTTCGGAACTCGAGGGTCGCTACGGCATGGTGATGCCCCCCGATGTCTACCCAATCTTCGAGAACGCCGTTCGCGCCGCAAGGGGCCTCGATCTGGCGGGCCACCGGGCGCGGATGGGTGGTCTGTTCACGCGCTTCACCAAGGTGGCGGCGGCCAATCCCTTCGCCTGGTTCCCGGTCGAGCGCAGTGCTGCCGAGCTGGTCACGCCGGCCCCTGACAATCGCATGATCGCTTTCCCCTACACCAAGTACCTCAACGCGGTTCTCAATACCGATCAGGCGGCGGGCTTCTTCATGATGTCGGTCGCGGCCGCGCGCCAGCTTGGCATCCCCGAGCGCAACTGGATCTACTGGTGGGGCGGGGCCGAGTCGCAGGAGGAGGCCTGGTGGGTGAGCGAGCGCCCCGATTTCGCGCGCTGTCCGTCCATGCTCGACGTCCAGCGATCCGCGCTCACCCATGCCGGACTCGGAGGCGGGACCGAGGGGATCCAACATTTCGATTTTTACAGCTGCTTTCCGGTAGCGGTGGAGATGGCGATCGACCAACTCGGTCTCGAGATCGACGATCCGCGCGGCTTCACGGTCACCGGTGGATTGCCCTATGCGGGTGGACCGGCCAGCGCCTACACGCTGCACTCGATCGCCTCGATGGCGGGCCGACTGCGCGATCACCCCGGCGATACCGGGCTGGTGACCGGCAACGGCTGGTACTTGACCAAACATGCAGCAAGCGTGTGGAGCAGCCGTCCGCATCCCACGGGCAAGCCGCAGCACGGCCTCCTGCCCGCCGCCGAGCTGCCCTCGGCGACGATCGAGACCGCAGCGCGGCCGGTCGAGGAGGGCGCCACGGGCCCGGCGCGGATCGAGGGCTACACGGTGATCTATGGCCGTGACGGTGCACCGGCGCGCGGGATCGTGCTGGGGGCCACGGCGCAGGGGCGGCGTTTCCTCGCCAACACCCCGGCCGATCGCACGCTGCTCGACACCTTCGTGGCCCGAGAGCAGATCGGCGCGTCGGGCAAGCTGACGCAGAAGGATGGTTTGACAGTCTTCGATCCCGCGTGATGGGGAGCCGGTTCGAGCTGGCTGGCGGGATCCGGGGCGCGATTCGTGACTCGTGATGCAGAGGGAGGAGAGTGCACCATGGCCGGAGAGTTCGAGGGCAAGGTCGTGATCGTCACCGGGGCCAGCCGGGGGGTTGGTCTCGGGATCGCACGTCGCTTCCTCGAGGCGGGTGCCAGCGTCGCGAGTTGTTCGCGCAAGGAGATGCTTCCGCCCCCTTTCGCGGACCGAATTCCCGGCGGAGTCGAGCGAGCCGTGCACTGGGTCTGCGACCAGCGTGACTTTGACCAGATCGACGCTTTCGTCACTCGTGTGGTCGAGCGCTTCGGCCGGCTCGACGTCTTGATCAACAATGCGGGGGGCGCACCGACGACGAGCACCACCGAGGTCTCGCCGCGCTTTCACAAGGCGACGATCGAGAACAATCTGACCGGGCCGATGTGGTTTGCGTTGCGAGCGCACCGGCAGATGGTCACGCAGGAGAGCGGCGGCTCAATCGTCAATATCTCCAGCCAGGCCTCGTCGCCGGCGGGGTCACCGACACTGGTCTCCTACGGCGCGGCGAAGGCGGGTCTGAATCACTTGACCAAATCGCTGGCGAAGGAGTGGGGGCCGAAGATTCGTGTCAATTGTCTGTCTCTGGGGCACGTCGTGACCGAGATGTGGCGCGAATACATCGCCAGAAGTGACCCTGCGATCGAGCACAAGCTTGCGGCGCAGGTGCCGCTGCGGCGCTTTGCACAGCCCGAGGAGGTCGGCGATGCCTGCCTCTTCCTGTGCTCGCGCAGTGGCGAGTACGTCAATGGAGCGACGATCGCCTTCGACGGCGGCCTGGCCTAGGGCAAGCTCGCCACGACACGCGGGCCGGGAGCCAAAGCCACCATGGAGTGCATCCTTGTCGCGCACACGCATTGGGATCGGGAGTGGTACCGCACTTTCGAGTTCTTCCGCGCCCGACTCGTCGACACGGTCGATCGCGTTCTTGACCTGATCGCGGCCGAGCCCGATTTCCACTTCCTGCTCGACGGGCAGACCATCGTGCTCGAGGATTATCTCGAGATTCGCCCGGAGCGCCGCAGCGAGCTCGAGACGGCGTGCCGCGCGGGTCGGATCGCGATCGGGCCGTGGTATGTTCAGCCCGATTCGATCCTCCCGGCCGGCGAGACGCACATCCGCAACCTGCTCGAAGGGCGTCGAGTGGGCGAGACCTTCGGCGGTGTTTCACGGGTCGCCTACACGCCCGACTCGTTCGGCCATCCGGCCCAACTGCCGCAGATTCTCGCCGGCTTCGGGCTTGGTCCCTTCGTCTTCTGGCGCGGCGTTGGCGACGAGATCGAGCGGCTCGGCGCCGAGTGGACGTGGGCGGCACCCGACGGCAGCACGGTCGCGGTCCACCACCTCGCCGAGGGCTACTTCGGAGCCTGCGGCCTGCCGACGGACTCCGTCGCGACGGCGGCTTTCCTGGAGGGACTCGGCCGTACACTCGCCGAACCGACGCGGAGTGGCCGCGTGCTCTTCATGAACGGGATCGACCACGCCGCGCCGCAAGAACACGTCGGGCCGGGACTCGACGTCCTGCGGCGCTTGACGGGATGGCGGGTGCGGCGCGGTTTGCTGGAGGATTTTGTCGCGGATCTCGACTTCACAGGCGCCCGCCACTGCGGGCCACTGCTCGGAGGCCGGATCGCGAACCTCCTGCCCGGGGTGTGGTCGACGCGCACGCCGCTCAAGATCATGAACCGTCGCGTCGAGGCGACGCTCTCCGGCTGGGCCGAACCCTTCGCCGCGATCGGGCATGCGTTCGGCCTGCGCGACGAACGGCCCGCGTTGCGGCGGGCGTGGCGGGCGCTGCTCGCCAACCAGGCCCACGATTCGATTTGCGGCTGTTCTCTCGACGAAGTCCATCGCCAGGGCGAGGCGCGCTACGCGACGGCGCTTGAACTTGCGCACGAGACCACGCGCCGCAGTCTCGAACGTCTCGCGGGGCTCCCGCCGATCCGCAGCACGCCGTGGTCCGCGGCTCTGGAGCTCGCCGTGTTCAACCCCAATCCGGAAGCGCAGAGCGGTGTCGTCACGTTTCCGCTCGATCCCGACATGTGGCTCGAGACCGGCGGCGACCATGAACGCTCGCTGCGAATCCATCCACTGCTTGCGGCGGACTTGCGGGCCTTGGGCTTCACGGCCGACGGAGCACCGGCCCGGCTGGTGCCAGATGACAGCCCCGGCCGGGTGCAGCTCGACGCGGAGCGGCCGGGACGTGCGGTGCAGTTCGTGGCGCGCGACGTCCCGGCTTTTGGTTGGAAGCGCGTCAAGCTTGAAGCCGTGCCGGGCGGACATCTGGACGAGGTCGATGACGGGCGCTCGATTGGCGACGACGACCGTGGCGTCGCGGTGGCCGAAGATGGCACGCTCTCGCTCTGGTTCGGGGGCGCGTCGTGGCGCGGGCTTTGCGGGATCGAGGATCTTGGCGACCGTGGCGATAGCTATGATTTTGATCCGGTCCTCGGGGATGGCCCCGGGCAGGACGACGTCGTCGTGCAGCGCCGACGTCACGCCTGCGGGATCAGCGAACTCGAGGTCACCCGCCGCCTGAGGCTCCCGGCCGGGCTCCAGTGCGACCGCGACGAGCGTTCGCGCGAGATGGTTGCGGTCACGCTGCGGGTGATCGCGCGGATCGTGCACGGCATGGACGAGGTCGAACTCTCGATCGAGTTCGATAACCAGGCCCGGGATCACCGCCTGCGACTGCTCTTCCCGACCGGCGGCGGGCCGGATGGACGTGCCGCCACGACCTTTGACGTCGCCGCCGTGCGTGCGGGCGCCCCAGAGACGACGGGCTGGGTCCAGTCCGCCGTGAGCACCTTTGCGCAGGGCGGTTTCGTCGAAGGCGGTGGCTTGCTGCTCGCCGCCCCGGGCCTGGTCGAGTGCGAACTTTTTCCGGACGGGACCTTCGCGCTGACGCTCGTGCGCAGCGTTGGCTGGCTCGCGCGCATGGACCTCCGCAGTCGCCCCATGCCGGCGGGCCCGATTGTCGCGACGCCGGGCGCCCAGTGTCAGGGGCCGGTACGGGCCCGCATGACGTGCTTGCCGGCGGGCGCATGGGGCCGAGCGCGTGCGGCCGAACTCGGCCTCTGTGCCGTCGCGGCGGGCCCGTCCCCGATCGTCGAAGCGGGGCGAGCGTTGCTCGAAATCGGCCCGGCGCCGCTCCGGCTCGAAGCCTTCAAGCAGCGAGATGAGGGTGAGGGATTTGTGGTGCGGCTTCTGAATCCCCTCGATTGTCCGCTTCGGGCGCGGCTTGGGACCTCGCTCCCGGTGTCGCACTGGCGCCGACTGCGCCTCGACGAGACCGCGCTGGACCCGGAGGTCGAGCCCATTGACGATCGGGCAATCGAATTCGAAGTCGGCCCGCACGCGCTCGTGACGGTCGAGTTGATGAAGGGGGAATGAGAGCATGGGCCTCTGGAATCGGTACGCCCTGCCGCGTCTGATCGAGTTCTCGATGCGGCAGCCGCCGATCATGCGCCAGAGGGGCAAGGTCGTGCCGGAGGCCAGTGGCCGCGTCCTCGAGATCGGGGTCGGCTCGGGGCTCAATCTGGCCTTCTACGATCGGGCTCGTGTCGAGCACGTCTCTGGTGTGGAGCCGTCGCGCGAACTGGGGCTCTTGGCCTGCGCCCGAGCCCGGGCGGCCGGGTTGGCGTTCGAGTTGATCGAGGCCGGCGCAGAGGACATTCCGCTCGATGACGCCTCGGTCGATTCCGTGGTCATGACCTACACGCTCTGCACGCTTCCCCACGTACCGGAGTCACTCGCCGAGATGCGGCGCGTGTTGCGTCCGGGTGGCGCCTTGCATTTTGTGGAGCACGGCGCGGCGCCCGACCCGGGCGTCGCGCGTTGGCAGCGCCGCGTCGAGCCGCTGTGGAAGCGTCTCGCCGGGGGCTGTCATCTGACGCGCAACGCTCCGGAGCTGCTGGCCGGGGCGGGCTTCGCGGTCGAGCGGCTCGAGTCCATGTATCTGCCAGGGCCGCGCATCGCGACGTGGAACACCTGGGGGCACGCGCGGCGGCAACCTTAGGGCCGGGCCGTTCGCACAACGGACAGCGCCGTGGCATCGGTGATCTCTGGTGGGCGAGCGCGGGAAGAGGAACGACGGGCCGATCTTCTACGGCTGGTTCATTCTCGCTGCGAGTGTGGTGATCGAACTCTTCGGGATCGGCTTCGGAATCTTCGGCATCACCACGGCCTACCCCTATTTGATCGAGACCTTCCCGCAGTGGCCGCGCTCGACCATCTTCCTGCCGACTTCGATCATCATCGTGACGGTGGGGGCGCTGGGCCCGTTCGTGGGCTGGCTTGTCGATCGTTTTCCGATTCGTATCTTGTTCACGACAGGTGCTCTCGTGCAGGGCGTGGGGTTGCTCGCCTTTGCCCACGTTCACACCCCTCTCGAGTACCTGGCGAGCTCCGTGGTCGTCGGGGTTGGGCTCGCCGGGGTCACGATCCTGCCCAATCAGGTGCTGATCGCGCGCTGGTTCCACGCGCGGGTCGGTCTGGTGAACGGCATCCTGCTCGGCGCCACGGCACTCGGGGCGTCGATCTCTCCGGCGCTCATTACGCGGCTCATCGAAGCCAGCGATTGGCGCTCGGCCTTCGGGTGGATGGCGCTCGCGGCGGTTGTTCCCCCCCTGGCGGCGACGCTGCTGGTGGTGCGCGACCGTCCGGAGGATCTGGGCCTGCGTCCCCTGGGCGTCGAAGGCGGTGATGGGGCGCAGTCAAGAAGAACTATGTACAGCTCCGCCCGTGACGTGACCGCTCGCGTGGCGTTGCGTTCGCGGATTTTCTGGGTGCTCGGTGCGGTGATCTTCCTCGGGGGCATGCCCTGTTACTCACACAACAAGCATCTCCTCGTCTTCCTGCGCGAGCTGGGCTATGGCGCGGTCGCCGCTGCCGACTACAAGAGCTTTCTCTTCCTGGTTGCGGCGATCGCTCGTGTCGTCTTCGGCTGGCTCGCCGATCGCACGGACCGCCGCCGTCTGGTGATTGCGACTGTTCTGCTGATTGCCATCGGCTACCCGATTCTGCTGGTCGTGCCACGGCACCCTGAACTCTTGCCCGTGTCTTTGCTGCTCTTCGGGGCCGGGTACGGCGGGCTCCTGCCGGCGATCCCGATCCTGTCCGTACACTATTTCGGGCGGCGGGAACTCGGGACGATTCTCGGTGCCTACAAGGTGATCTACGACATCGCCGCCGCGGGCGCGCCGCTCCTCACCGCAGCGCTCTACGATCGGACCGGTGGGTATACGGCCCCGCAAATCCTCTTGACTAGCTTCGCCTGGGTCGCGGTCGCGCTTGCCGTGCTCTTCCTGCCGCGCGGCGACGGCGAGGGCACGAATGCCGGGAACGGCGAGATGGCGACGGCGACAACCTCCGGAATGTCCGTGCGCTGACAACCGGGCTGCGGTCAGGGCCGCTGTGCCGCCCCGTCAGGCGAGCAGGGCGGCGAGCATCCCGCTCACGAAGATGCCGTCGAAGGTCCCGGCCCCGCCAATCGACACCACGGGAGCCGCCAGGATGTCGAGACGCCGGAGGTTGAGAAGATCGGCGCCGACGAGGGTGCCCACGGCGCCCGCGATGTACGCGACGGCCGGCGCCGCCTGTGGCGCGAGCAGAAACGCCGCACCCGCGGCCACGATCGGTGCCAGCAGTACGGGCATGGCGATGCCGACGCCAGGCACCGGACGCGAAACGGCGTGGGTCGTCGCGCTCACGATGGCGAGCGCGAGCAAGACCGGGAGCGCGATCGATGGCTGCGTCAAGAGTAGATGGATGGAGAGCAGGACGGGGACGAGCCCGCCGCCGAGGTTGAGCGCGATCAGCGTGCTGGCCCCGCCGGGCCGGGCCGGGGTCGTGCCGAGAGGGAGATTCAGCAGGCTGCCGAAGAAGCTCGCGGCGAGCACGGTGAAGTACCAGCGATGAGGAATGCCCACGCGCTCGAGCGTCCATTCGAGGACGTCCATCTCGAAGAGCGTCAGCAGGAAGGTCGCCGCCGCGGCGAACACAAGAGTGCGTCGCGACCAAGATCCGAGACGGAGGGATCGTCCCCCTGTGGCCGGCTCAGCCATCGGTTGCCGCCGGAGCCGGGATCGCCTCGATCGTCGGTTCGATACGCACGGTGCACGAAACGGAGTTGGCGATGAAGCAGCGGCGGTGGGCCTTCTCGACGATCTCCCTGGCGCGTTCGAGATCCGTCCCTGCCGGTACGCGCAGGACCGGCGCCAGCACGGCGAGCGTCATGCGCATGCGCCGGTCGGCCATGCCGAGCGTGGCGCGAGCGGAATCCTCGTAGGAGAGAATCTCGAGCCCGGCGCGCCGTGCCAGCGCCAACGTCGAGAGGAACTGGCATGACGAGAGCGCGGCGAGGAAGAGTTCCTCGGGGTTGAGGAGGGTGGGGTCGCCGCCGAAGGCGGGCGCCGGCGCGAAGGGCAGGGGCGGCCTGCCAGCGAAGATCATTTCGGGGTGGGGGTCGGGCCCATCGGCCGGACCCACCCGCCAGCGCAGCGAGGACTCGAACTGGTGTTCCTGGGACATGAACTTGCTCCTCAACGCGCGCCGGCCGCCAGCGCGGTGCGCTCCTCCGGACTCAGATCGGCGACAGGGATGCGCGTGCCCTCGCCCATGTGGTGGAAGGCTCCCTCCTCCGCCCAGTACTCGTGCCCGGGTTCGGGTGAGGTGCGCGCGAGCGGGGCATCGGCCGCGATGGCGCAACCCAGAGCCTGCTCGACCAGGTTGGTGTCGTAGCTGCGAATGGCCGACACGTGCGCCAGATGGGTGCAGATCTCGACACAGAGGCCGCAGCCGAGACACTCGTCATGCCGCGTCTGGACGGGCGGTGCATCCGTGCGGTCCAGGGGCACGCTGGCGAGCGGCTCGATGCAGGCAGCGGGGCACTCCGGCACGCAGAGGCCGCAGCCGGTGCAGGCGTGGACGTCAATCAGCGCTACCGTTCGGGGACGCGCTATCTTGCGCTGCGGCGGCCCGGCTGTGGCGACGCCGAGCCGGCTCCGCAGGACATCGATCGCTGTCATGGGTTGCAAGGGGGGCGAATGTGCGCGTCAGCGAGGAGGGTCAGCTTGCGCTGACGCGGCAGGTCTTCGTGAACTTGCCGCGCAGCGCGATGCCCACGGTGGTCCAGGTCTTCGAAACGCCGTCCTCTCCGGTGTGCTGCTGCTGGCAGGTCTCATGGATCGAGGCGTGGGCCGCGTCGAGCTGGAAATCGAGCAGGTCGATCGAGGCCGTCGCCTCGACCTGGTTGTCCCGGCCGATCGCGTAGGCAAAGGGCACAGTTCGCGAGACGCCGTTCAGCGTGATCTCGATCTCGATCGTGCCGCGGTGGTCGTCCCCGCTCGCCGCCGTGGCGCGGCCGCGGATCTTTGGGTCGGGCACGAACTTCGCGAAGAAGAAGTCACGGATCGTCACGTTTCGCGCCGGGTTGTTGGACTCGATCGATGCGCCGTCGATCGTCATCTGGAGGCCCTTGGCCAGGCCGACGAGAGAGTCGGCGCTGCGCGGACCGGAGAGCGTGCTCGTCGTGAAGGTGCCGGTCACGCCCGTCTTGTTCGTGAACTTGAAGGCCGTCCACTCGACCTTGACCGCATCGGGAGCGACCGACCACGTGCAGTCCTCGGCCGCAGCCATGGTGGGCAGGGTCGGCACGGCGAGAGTGACGAGTACGAAGGCCGTGGCGATCGTCGAGCAAAGGCGTGACTTCATCCTGATCCTCCCCGCGCGACGTTAGAAGCCGCTGCCCCGCGGGTAAAGGGGGCGCCCCGACCCTCGCACGGGGTTGCCCGGGCGCGATGCCGGGCATGGTCTCGCGTCCGCCGGGGCCGCCCCGGCCCCTACGTGGTCGTGTCCCGTACCTTTCTTCAGGGGCGGCCCTGCGGCTCCGCCACCACGGCCGGTCGGCGCAGCCGGATCGCCTCAGCCAGCACGAGGTGCGGCGAGTCGGGCAGCGGCGTGCCGTGCCCGTCGAGCCATGCGCCCACCGGCAGGGCCGCACAACCATCGGCCGGGAGACCGGCGGTTGCTGGGTTGACGAGGATCCGCTGCCGCAGCGAGCCGCGTACCAGCAGGACGAGGCCTCTGGTGCAATCCGTCTCCGTCACCAGGCCGCCGAAGCGAAGCCGGGGCCCTGCCGTGGTGGCACCGACGGTCGCGCTCGACAGCTCGACTCGTCCGGGATTCGAGACCCGGATCACACCGCGTCCCACCAGTGCTGCACCGATGGCAATGTTGTCGCAGGCCAGCGCCGTGCCGGCCGGGTTGGTCAAGGTTGTCGCGGGCAAGAGCACCAAACGTTGCAGGCGTTTGCCGTCGTCGAGGGCGAGCACGCCACGATCGCAGTCGATCGCGGCGATGCGTCCCCGGACTGGCGCGGCGTGCGTTTCGCCCGGTTCGGGCGAGCTGGCGCGGCCGAGCTCGACCCGGAAGGCTTCGAGGCTCAGGTCGTCCGGCGAGAGAAGGCCCGAGACGCGCACCGCCTGCTGATGGGTCAGCTCTCTGCAGCCAATCGAGACGTCGCCGCGGACGATTTCGACGTCAGCGGCGAGCGCGACATCGAGAATGCGTCCAGCACCGGTTTCGAGTTGCAGTCGTGGGGTTGTCGCGGCGCAATCAACGGCGGCGATCCGGCCGGCCTGCGCGAATGCCTGGATGGCGTCCGACGAAACCCCGCTCGGACCGAGCGCGACGTCGCTCAGGATCAGAGTCTCTCCGGCGGTCACGATCAGGGCTACGGTGGTCTCGAAACCGGGCGTCAAGAAACGCAGATTGACGTCGCCCTCGAGATTCCCGGTGAGGGCGAACCGACCGCTGGCGTCGGTCACGGTCGAGAGAGCGGGGTATTCGTCGAGGCTGACGACCACCCCGGCGATGCCCGTCTCCTCGCCCGCTGCGTCGGACGGGGCGTCGGTGCCGGCCGTCGCTCTGGCGAGGCCCGCAGGGTCTTCCACCAGCACGACGTTGCCGGCCACCTGCGTGGAGATCCCCGTTCCTACCGGACCGCCGTCGATCATGGGGCCGCAGGCCCCCGTCGCGAGGGCGAGGAGCAACCACGGCAGGAGTCGAGCGGGTCGAGCGCGCTTCATGTCACGTACTCCCTTCGCGAGAGGTCGTTGCGGCGTCGGACCCCGGCGGCGTGGCCGGGGCATCGGGCTCGTGCGGCGGAACGGATGGGCCGTTCTCGCCAGAGGGGCGGGGCTCCTCGAAGTAGTGGACGGCGAGGATGACACGCGAGCGTTCGCCTCCGGGTGCGCCGGGATTGCGGTGGCGATCGCGCGCCGCCAGCAGCAGGTTGCCGCCGCGGACAAAATCCTCACCGAGTTGACGTGCCTGCTCACGCAGGTCCGGGAGCGCATCGCTGCCGATATTGTCGTACACGACTTTGCGTTGCAGCCAGGGGTGCGCCGCGTCCTGGACGTTGTGCAGGATGGTCGAGAACAGCTCGCCCGGATCCGAGGCGAGCAGGGTCAGCTTGCCCTCGAGGTCGCCCCCTGGAATATGCGCTTGTCGAATCAGGTGGAGCTGCTCGTCTCGCCGCAACTCGACGATGCCCGCGCGCAGCAGTTCGTCGAGAACCGACCGTGGGGGAACATCGATGCCCCGTTCGCGGACCAGCCGCATGAAGCTCGGGTCTTCGCTGGTCCCGGCGTCGTAGGGCAGGGGGTGCGGCTGGCCGGAGGCGTCGGAATACGGAGGCCCGCCCATCCAGCGCCCGATGACGCGGGTCACGATCGTGTCCTCGACTTCGATGGCGCGGGAGGCCGGCCGCGCATGGCGGCGGAGCCGGACCACTTCCTTGCGACTCAGGCCCGTCAAGAGGGCGAGTCGGCTATCGGTTTGCTTCTTGTGCGGAAGGGCGAATTCCCGTTCCGCGACCTCAAGGTAGAGGTTGCGGATGATGGCATCGAGCCGCGGATAGGTGAGGCCCAGGGTGATCAGCTGCCGCACCACCGGCCGCAGCAGACGCCGCACCGCGGCGCTGAAGCGTTCCCTCGTTTCTTTCGGAGTCACGTCAGTTGCTCATTCGTTCGGTGGAGGGGAGTCCGACGATCCCGCCCGCGCGCAGCGAGCGCAAGCGCGCGCATCTCGCCCGCGAGTCGGGTCGGCCGCCTCGGACCTCTGGTCCGAGGCGGCCGATCGGTGCTGCGCCGGTCCGGATGGGCCGGGGGAGGATCCACCCGTGCCGGCGCAGCAGCCCGAAGGTCCGCGACCGGCCTCAGTCGGTCACCACGATCGGACACGCCTCGACACATTCCCGGGCCGCAGTGTGACAGGGCCCGGCCACTGCGGCGGCGGCGTCGCGGCAAGCCTCATGACAGGAGTACGCCGCTCGTCTGGCGGCGGTGCAGTCCTCGCTCTCGGGCGCCGCCGCGCACGCCTCCCGAGCCGCGTTGACCAAGTCGACACAGCTCGTGCGGCAACTCGTGGCCTCCTCACGCACCGGTGCCTGGCAGGAGCGGAGCCCCTCGAAGCAGGGCCTCACACAGGTCGGGTCGTAGTCCCGCGGATCGAGCGGAGCGGGGCAGGTTTCCACGCAAGTCGAACGCTCGCCGCGGCAGGCCGCAACGGCCCCGGCCAAGCTCTCGACGCAGGGAGTGGCGCAGGTTCGCAGGGCGCCTCGGGCGCTCAGGCAAGCTGCGGAGTGCCGATCGGCTCCGCACGCGGCGGCCATGGCTTCGGCCTCGGACGGACAGGTTGCGGCGACACAGAGCCGTCGTTCCTGAAGCGTCGGAGCGAGGCAGGTCTGGGCTGCTCCATCGCACGCCCGCCGGCAGGAGTCGCTCAGGCCATGCGGTCGCCTCCGGCCCGGTTCTGCCGCGGCGGCTGCCGCCACTCCGCAGATCAGGGTCACGAGCACGCCCCTGACGATCCATCTCTTCGCGGTCTTCTTCATCGCTCAATTCTCCCTGCCTTGGGCCGGGTGGTTGCCCGGTCAGCCAAGGCCCGGTTGTTAATGGGAACTATTCCCATAGAAATGGGAACTATTCCCATTTATCTCCTAAGTCAAGACCCCTCTCTCGCGACGGCGGAGAACTATTTGAGGATGGTCGGATCGAGGGGCGCGTCCTTGGCCTCGGTGTCTGCCCGCAGAGCGTGCGGCTGCGGGTCCCAGCAGGCCGGGCGGGGCTTCCGGCGTGGCGGGATGGAACAGGCAGTCTTGTCGCAGCGCCGCACGGAGGCTGGGCCACTCTCTGCGGTTGTGGGGCGGGCGACTGGCGCTTCTGCTAGCCGCCGAGCCGCGTGGTGGAAGTCCCGGTTGCAGCAGCGGTCGCCGGGGAGATCGGCTTGATTGTCCCGCCTTCGGCTCGCGGTCCGGGGGCCGAGCGGCCTGCTGTTCTGACGGCGACCGAGAGGGTGCTGTTCTCGGCTGTGGCCCTGGTGATGTTCCCGCCCGGGGGCGCCCTTGCTCGCTCGGGCGCGGATGCGCGGATTCTCACCCATCTCGACGACTTCGTGGCCGGGCTCGGTCGCACCAATCGACGCTTGATCGGACTCCTCGTGCTGGCGGTCGAGTGGGCCTCGCTGTTTCTCGCCGCGCCCGGACCGCGCGGTCGGCGGCGCTTCTCCCGCTTGACGGAGAACCAACGCGCCGCGTGTCTCGAACACCTTCGGACGAGTCCGCGCTATCTGGAGCGGCTGATGTTCACGAGTCTGCGCGCGCTCCTCACGATGGGGTACTTCGCCGATCCCGAGGTGGCGGCCGCGTTGGGGATCGCGCCGGCTGTGCTGCACCGGCAACCAAGCCCGGCCGACGGCCTGTGGCCGCTCCTGGATGGCGCGGGCGAATCCGCGCGCGCAGCAACGGAACCTCTCGAACCGGGGGCAGCATGGTCGGCCCTTGCCGACGGCGGGGAGCTGGGGTGAGTGGGTTCGTTCGCACCTTTGACGAGCATCTGCGGAACTTCGTCGATCGCTGTGACGTGGCGGTGGTCGGTTCGGGCCCCGGGGGAGCGGTCGTGGCGTGGCAACTCGCCGAGGCCGGTTACGACGTGGTGCTGCTCGAAGAGGGGCCGCCGTTCCAGCCCGAGGATTTCGTGACCGACGGTTCGGCGGCCATCGGCAGGTTGCTGCGGGACGACGGCCTGCGCACGACCCGCGGCAATCTGCGCATGCCGACGATGCAGGCGATTGCGCTCGGCGGCGGGTCGCTTGTCAATTCAGCAATTTGTGTGCGTCCGCCGGCCTCCACGCTGGCGGGCTGGGCAGAGGAGTTCGAACTGGGGGTAACCGGCCCGGAGGATCTCGCGCCGCACTTCGATGCCATCGAGGCGGCGCTTGGCGTCGAGGCCACGCCCGACGCCGTCCAGGGCCGGCGCAATCTGCTCTTTCGCGACGGTTGCCGCGCGCTCGGGATCGCGGCCGAGCCGATTCGCCGCAATGTGCGCGCTTGCCAGGGCAGTGGCGAATGTTTCACCGGCTGCCGAGCACGCGCCAAGCAATCGACGGACGTAGCGCTGGTGCCTCGCGCGGTCGCAGCCGGCGCGCGCGTCTACGCCTCGGCCCGGGTGGGGCAGGTCCTCTCCCACGGCCGACGCGTGACGGGGGTAGGGGGACGGACGGTTCGACCTCTGTGTGGGGAATCGGGTGCGGCGTTCCGGGTCGAGGCTCGGGCGGTGGTGCTGGCCGCTGGTTGCCTGGCCACGCCACTCCTGCTCGAGCGCAGCGGCCTTGCTGGCGCGAGTGGAGAATGCGGGCGCAATCTTCAGTTCCACCCCGGTGTCGCGGTGATGGGGATCTTCGATGATCCGACCGAGCCCGTTTTTGGCGCGACGCAGGGCTACCACTCGCTGGCCTTTCTCGATCGCGGCTACAAACTCGAGACACTGTGGGGGCCGCCCGGCGTGATGGCGGTCCGCCTGCCGGGGCAGGGGCTCGCCTACAAGGAGAACCTCGCCCGCATCAAGAACGCGGCGATCTGGGATGCGATCGCCTCGTGCAACCGCTCGCACGGTCGGGTGCGCGCGAAGCGGGGCTCGCTGGACCCGCTTCTCGATTGGAATCTCGACCACCGCGACCTGCCGATTCTCAGCGAGGCGCTGTGGACGCTGGCGCGCATTTTTTTCGCCGCCGGGGCGCGCACCATCCTGCCTGGTGTAGCCGGGTTGCCCGACGAGATGCGCTCCCTCGACGAGGCGCGCGTCCTGCGCACCGCGCCGATCCGCCCGCAGGATCTGCTTTGCTCAGGCAATCATGTTTTCGGGACCACCCGCATGCACGGTGATCCGCGCCGCGGCGTGGCCGACGAGTTTGGGCGATGTCACGCGGCGGAGAATCTGTTCGTGGCCGATACCGGGCTTCTGCCGCGCAGCCCAGCCGTCAATCCTATGTTGGTGACGATGGCGCTGGCGCACCGTGTCGCGGGGGCGGTTGCGGCGGCCTTGTGACGGCTGGTGGCACCGGCTTCCTTCGCTGGAGCGATTCGTGCCAAGGATGGTGCCGGCCACCGATGGCCGAACGAAGAGGAGACCAGGGGTGGCTGGGAAGGACAAGGCGGGGAAGACACGGGGCAGCAAGGACGGCGCTGGTGGCAAGCGCGAGCGCAAGGAAGCCCGCAAGAGCGAGAAAGCCGCGCAGAAGGCGGAACGCCGACGCGTCGAGGTAGAGCCTGTGGAAGCGCTCGCCCCCAAGCGCGACAAAAAGGCTGAGAAGAAGGCCGAACCCAAGCCGCCGGGCAAGGCCGCGGCCAAGGAGGTCGTGCTGCGATCGCCGAAGCCCATCGCGCGGGCGATGTCCTCAGGCCCGGTCAGCGCGGTCGCCAATGCGATCGGCGGCATCGTGGCGTTGCCCGGAGCGTCAGCCCTGGCCGAGCGGGCCCGGAGCGCTGCGGGCGACGTCCGGCACGAAGTCGAGGTGATCGGCGAGGAGATCCTGCGCAGCGTCCAGGCGGTGGTGACCGGTATCGAGGATCGCCAGCAAGCGCTCCAGGCCGACGCGGCACGTCTGGCGAGCCACCTCGTGGCGCAGTTCAGACGAGGACTACAGAGTCAGATGGCCGCTCTGCAGCGCCGCATCGATGAACTCGAGCGGCGCGCGGCGCGGCTCGAACAGGTGTTGTCGGGGAACGGGCGCCGCCGCTCGTGACCGTGGAATCGCGCGAGGCCGGAGCGGCCGCACCATCGGTCGAGCCCAAAGCACCGCCCGCCCGCTCGCCGGCCTGGATCGTAGTGCGCCATTTGCGGCGCCTTTTGGTTCTGGTCGTCGGCGGGACTCTGCTCGTTCTGGGGGTGATCCTTGTCTTCCTGCCTGGACCAGCCTTGGTGGTCATTCCTCTGGCACTGGCTCTGCTCGCCACGGAGTTCGTCTGGGCCCGGCATCTGCTGAATCGGGCGCGCTCCCTGCTCAAGGCGGAGAACGAGGCCGACACCAAGGACGATGCGTTCAGGGAGCCTCGGTGATAGGGGCTTCCGATCCCGCGAGAGTGGCGGAATTGGCAGACGCACTGGACTTAGGATCCAGCGGGCAACCGTGGGGGTTCGAGTCCCCCCTCTCGCATGCGACGCACCGATCGAGGCCGGGCGGCCGACCGGTCGCGTCCACGTTCAGCCAAATCCCCGTCCTTGTCGCCGCTCCGGGCCTCCGGTAACCGGGCCGCCAGATGGAACGACGCGTGCTTGGACGGAGGCGGTGCTGATGGGGTTTCAGGTCGTGGAAACCGGGCCGACGGAGCGTCGCTTGGAGATCGAGGTTCCTGCGGAACGTGTCGGGGCGGAGTTCGAGCGGGTCTTCCGTTCGGTCTCGTCCTCGGCGCGCGTCCGGGGTTTCCGGCCGGGCCGCGTGCCGCGGCCGGTGCTGCAGCGCCTCTTCGGAGAGGAAGTGCGGGCGCGAGCGGCCGAGAGCCTGGTCCGCGAGGCCGTCGCGAAGGCGCTGGTCGAATCCGAATTGCCGGTGGTGTCGGCGCCCGAGATCGATCTCGGCGAGTTCGATGAGCATGCGGCACTGCATTTCTCGGCACGCTTCGAAATCCGGCCCGAGGTGCCCGAGGTCGACCTCGAAGGGCTCGCGGTGGCGCGGACGGACGCCACGGTGTCGGCCGAGGATGTCGATCGCGTTCTCGAGCGACTGCGCGACCGTCACGCGGAGTTGGTGTCGATCGAGGGCCGCAAGGAACTGGCCCGCGGTGATTTCGCAACCATCCGTATCGAGGTCCTCGATGGCGGCAAGCCGGTGGAGATCCTGTCGCGCCCGAGTGCGACGGTCGAGGTCGGTGCGGGGCATCTGCCGCCGGAAGTGGACGAGCGCCTCTCGCTGGTGCGCGTCGATGATTCGTTCTCCGTCGAGGCGCCTGCTCCCGAGGGCGCCCCGCCCGAGATCTCCGGACGGATCTTGAGCTGGACCGTCGCGGTGCTCTCGATCGCGGAGAAGCGCATGCCTCTGCTGGATGACGAGTTCGCACGCGACCACGGCGAGTGCGCGACGTTGGCCGAACTTCGGACACGAGTCGAAGACAGCTTGCGCGAGGACGGTGACCGGCGTGCGGACGCCGCGGTGCGCGACGCCCTGCTCGATACGCTGCTCGCGCGGGTGTCCCTGGAACTGCCGCCCTCGCTCGTCCGCGAGCGTACCGCCGCATTGCTCGAGGACTTTCGCCTGCAGCTCGCGATCCAGGGGATGCGCTTCACCTCACCCGCCCACGAGGACGAGGCCCGGGAGAAGCTGCAACCGCGTGCGGAGCGCGAGGTCAAGGCAGGGCTCGTCCTTGATCGCGTGGTTCAGCAGCTCGATCTTGCGGTCGATGACGAGACCATCACTACCGAGATCGAACGGCTCGCCGCGAGTGCCGCCCGGCGTGGTGGAGAGATCCGCCAGCATTACGCCGAAGCGTCGGCACGTGCTGCGCTGGCGACGCGTATGCTGCGTGCGCGAGCGTTGGAGACACTCGTCGCTCGCGCCGGCATTACGCTCGGCGTGTCCGCGACGACGACGGAATGACGTTGCCCGGTATGGGGGAAAGGTCTAGACTTCGAGCGATGAAGCGACGTGCGAACGCCGGGAGAGTGTCGTGACGACGGCGCTGATCCCCATGGTGGTCGAGCAGACCGGTCGGGGCGAGCGCGCCTACGATATCTACTCGCGGCTGCTGAAAGACCGGATCGTGTTCCTCGGGACGCAGGTCAGCGACGAGATTGCGAATCTCGTGATCGCGCAGTTGCTCTTCCTCGAGTCGGAGGATCCCGAGAAGGACATTCACTTCTACATCAACTCGCCCGGCGGCAGCGTCTCGGCGGGCCTCGCGATCTACGACACCATGCAGTACATCCGACCTGCGGTCTCGACGCTCTGCGTTGGCCAGGCCGCCAGCATGGGCGCCGTGCTCCTCGCCGCGGGCGAGAGTGGCAAACGCTTTGCGTTGCCCAATGCCCGGATCATGATCCACCAGCCGCTTGGCGGGGTGCAGGGGCAGGCCACGGATATCGATATTCAGGCTCGGGAGATTCTCCGCGTGCGGGAGCTTCTCAACTCCCTGATGGCCCGGCACACCGGGCAGGGCATCAAGCGCATCGAGAAAGATACCGAGCGGGACTTCTTCATGACCGGCAAGCAGGCGGTGGAGTACGGTCTGATCGACGAGGTGATCAGCGCCCGGCCGGGGAAGAAGGACTAGGGGGCCCCATGGCGAAGCATGGCGACGACCGCAGCGGAAACCTGGTCTGTTCCTTCTGTGGCAAGAGTCAGGACGAAGTCCGCAAGCTCATCGCGGGACCGACGGTCTATATCTGTGACGAATGCATCGACCTCTGCAATGACATCATCGCCGAGGAATGCGACCAGGAGGATGGTCTCGCCTCGACGTCGTCGGTGCCGAAGCCGTCCGAGATAAAAAAAGTTCTTGACCAGTATGTCATCGGTCAGGAGCAGGCGAAGAAGATCCTCGCCGTGGCGGTGCACAATCATTACAAGCGCATCGACTCCCACCTGAGTTCGGGTGACGTCGAGCTCCAGAAGTCCAACATCCTCCTGGTCGGCCCCACTGGGTCGGGCAAGACGCTGCTCGCCCAGACGCTGGCGCGCTTTCTCCAGGTGCCCGTCGCGATTGCGGACGCGACCTCGCTGACCGAGGCCGGCTACGTCGGAGAGGATGTCGAG
>SXLG01000152.1 GCA_005777805.1 Pseudomonadota bacterium | reverse complement strand
GCCGCTGCCGGTCGGGCCGGTCACCAGCACGAGCCCGCGCGGCAGATCGACCAGCTTCTGCGCCGCGGGTGGCAGGCCGAGCTTCTCCATGGGCGGGATCGCGTGCGGGATGACGCGGAAGACGCCGCCGACGGCTCCCTTCTGCAAGAAGAGGTTGCCGCGGAAGCGGGCCATGCCGGTGATGCCAAAGGAGAAGTCGAGCTCGTTCTCTTCCTCGAACTTCTTCTTCTGCTGCTCGGTGAGCAGGCTGTAACAGAGCTGGCGGGTCGCGGTCGGGTCGAGCCGCTCGTGCGGCAGCGCCTCGACGTCGCCATGGATCCGCACCATCGGGGGCGCGCCCGAGGTGAGATGAAGGTCCGAGCCCTCCTTGGCGAGGAGTTGCTCGAAGAGTTCGTGTATTTGCATCCGACCGACCTCCGCCTCACCGCCCCGCACGCTCCGAGCGAACACACGGTCCCCGGTCCGAGACGACGCAAGCCCGATGCCAGCGAGCCATGTGGGCCCGGGCGCGAGCCCAGAGCCGCGCGGGCGACCCGCCCTGACCACCTGAAACCTCAAGTTTCGCAAGGAGAAACGCCGCGTATCGGGGGTGAAACCGACCGGCGAGGCGAGGCCTCCCGGCCAGCTACGACCCGACGATGCCGTCGCGCCGCCGTCGGCCGGATGACGGCTTTGTACGGCCGCCGCCGCGCGCACGTCCACGTCCAGCCGCTGCGGTCGGCTGACGGTCGGCCGGACAACGGCTCTGTACGGCCGCCGCCGCCCGCACGTCCACGTCCAGCCGCTGCGGTCGGCTGACGGTCGGCCGGACAACGGCTCTGTACGGCCGCCGCCGCCCGCACCAGGCCACCGTCAAAAAAGGAGCCTCGTCCTGCAAGTTTCGGCGATCGGCCGCCAACCGTCCTGTCCGGCCCCAGCCCCGGAACGCCGACGCACTACCGCGCGTCGGTACCGAGTTGGGGTGCGCGCCCCCGGCACCGGAACCTCCCGCCCGGCGCACCACCCCGCGCCCGCACCGAGGACACGTTGTCGGCGCGGTTGCGCCCCTCTCCTCCGGACGCCACTCTCGGCCGACCCCATGGCCACATCGTTCGACCCAAAAGCCGCCCCTTCACCCCTCACCTCCGAGGGCATCCGGGCGCACAACGAACTCTGGCGGCGCGCGGAGTTTCGTGGCCTCCTGCCGCTCCGCCCCGCCCGCGCCACCGCAGTGGTCGCCTGCATGGACTCGCGCATGCCGATCTTCGGTCTGCTCGGCCTCGAACCGGGTGACGCGCATATCATTCGCAACGCGGGCGGAGTGGTGACCGACGACGTCATCCGCTCGCTGATCCTCTCGCAGCGCGCGATGGGCACCACCGCCATCGTGCTGGTCCACCACACCGACTGTGGTCTATCCAAGATCAGCGAGGATACGATGCGCGCCGAGCTCGAAGCCGCGACCGGGCTGGCCCCGCGCTTTGCCTTCGAGGCTTTCCGCGACCCGGTCGCCGCCGTTCGTCAATCCATCCGCCGGCTCGAGCGCTCGCCCTTCCTGTTGCACAAGGACGCAATCTGCGGCTTCGTCTACGACGTGGCCTCGGGCCGCCTCGACGAGGTCTGCCCCAACGACGCTCCCGGCAGATGAGCGGGCCGGGCCCATTCACGCCACGGCCGCAAATGTCGCCGGTTCGAGTAGTCAATCGCGCCGGGCGATGACATCGAGCGCCACCGACGGGCGCGCGACGAGAAGCCCGTCGATTCCGCGATCGAGCAGATCGGCGAAGAAGGTCGCGTTCTCCTGACTGCTGTCGTCCATCCACACCCACACCTTGAAGCCATCGGCATGGGCGCGAGCGATGACGTCGGGAGTCAGGACCTCGACCCCGGCGTAGACCGGCGGCACCTGGAACGCCACGTCCGTCGGGGCGAATTCGACGGGCTGGCCCAGGTACCAACTGACCAGGGTCTCCAGACCGGGACTCGTCGCCACCCCGGGCGCAAACTGACGGAAGGCGGCCAGCACGTCGACATCAAACGACACGACGACGACCGAATCCTTGCGGCCGAGCGCCGTGATCTCGTCCGCCAACACCCTGGCGCCCTCGATCGCCCACGCCAGGTCTGGCGCACCCGAGGAATCGCCCGGTATCTTGAGTTCCACGTCGAGTACGCGGTCCGGGAAGGCCAGGGCCACCTGGCGGAAGCTCGGTACGGCGAAGTCCTCGGGGGCGTAGCCTGCGGGTGGAGGAACGGCTCCGCTGCGAATTCCCCGAAGTGTGTAGGACTCGGGCGACAAGCTATGGTTACTCCAGGTATTGCCGGAGAACCAGTAGGCGTTGTCGAGAGCCCGCAGCTCGGCGAAGGTCAGCTCGCGCACGCGACCGGTGGCCTCGGTCGTGCGGTCGACGGTGTCGTCATGCTGCACGACGAGCACGCGATCGGCCGTGAGCATGACATCGAGTTCCAGCACGTCGACACCGTCGAGCGCAGCCTCGGTGTAGGCGTAGAGCGTCGAGTGCGGCCCCTCGAAGTCCCCCCCGGCATGGGCGATGACGATCGGGCGGTCGAGCGCAAGAAGGTCGGCGACGGTCGAAGCCTCCGGCGGCGCGAGACGATCGCGGGCACTGCCTCTTTCGTCCGAGTCCGAGCAGGCGGCAACGAGCGAGAGCACGAGACCGGCGGCGATGCGTCGATTCGAATGAGACCCAAACCGTAGATTCATGTCGTCCAGCCTCCCCGAGGGTTGCTACCGGTTAGGCAGCAGAATCTCCTGAGGCAACCTGCCGACGCACTCCAATCCGCCCGTGCACAGCCGAGCCAACGAGGTCGGCGTGCCCCTGGGGCCGGCAGCGCGCAAGCGGGGTCGAGTCCCTCGGGAATGCCGGCCCGGCCCGGCCCGACCCGACCCGCGCGGGCACAACCGCTCGGCGGCTGCAGCCCCGGCGCCTTCGCCTGCTCGCGCCGATCCGTGATAGGCGGCAGCAATGCCCCCGCCCTTGCACCCCTTGATCGAGAATCACCAGGTGGTCGTCTCGGCCGGCGTGTGGGATGCGCTCAGCGCCCGCATCGCCGAGCGCGCCGGCTTCCGTTCCATCGTCGTGAGCGGATACGCGGTCAGCGCCAGCCTGCTGGGCGAGCCCGATTTCGGGATCTTGACGCAGTCCGAGGTGCTCGAGACGGCGCGCCGCATCTGTCGTGCCGTCAAGATCCCGGTCATCGTCGACGGCGACACCGGCTATGGCGGCGCTCTCAACGTGCACTGGATGGTGGGCGAGCTGGTACGGATGGGCGCGCGCGGCATCCTGCTCGAGGACCAGACCTGGCCCAAGCGTTGCGGGCATATGCGCGGCAAGTCGGTGGTTCCGCTCGAAGAGCACGTCCAGAAGATCCGCGCTGCCGTGGCGGCCCGGGCTGCGAGCCCGCACCCCTTCATCATCACCGCGCGCACCGACGCGCTCGGCCCGCTCGGCATCGACGAGGCGATCCGGCGCGGGCGCGCCTACGGCGAAGCCGGGGCCGACGTGATCTTCGTCGAAGCGCCGGAGTCCATCGAACAGATGCGCCGGATCACCAGCGAGATTCCGGGCATCAAATCGCTCAACAACATCGAGGGCGGGCGCACGCCGATCCAATCGCTCGAAGAGGCCCACGCCCTCGGCTACTTCGCGATCGGCTTTGTGCTGACGGGGCTCTTCGCCGCCGCCAAGGCGCTCGAAGACGCTTACGGCCATCTGCTGACCCACGGCACGTCGCGCGGCTTCGAGGACCGGATGATGGACTTCGACGGCTTCGCCCGGCTCGTCGGCCTCGACGAGAAATACGCGCTCGACGAACGCTATCGCAGCGAGGGAGACTGAGCCGGCGGAGGGCGTCGGGCTGGCGCAGACCCCCTCACCTATCGCAGCGAGGCGACTCGGCCGGGGCAAGGTCGCGGCGCATCACCTCGACGTCACGCAGGGCGTTACGAGGTGCGGGTGGGCTCCAGAGTCCGTGAAGGAACCGCCGAAGAGGATCGGCGGCGGCGAGATGTCCATCGCCCCCGACCGCCCTTGAACCAGTGCCCAAGTATAATTTATGCTCTCTCAGTCGTCCGCGCAAACACCGAGCGTCTCGGTCAGCGCCTGCGCGCTCTGGATGCTGCGGCCGCAGTTGACGCCCACCAGTCCGGCCCTCCTGGCCACCAGGTCCCACGACCCGTTGTTCAGGATCTCGCCGCCGCGAATGCTCACCAAGCCGAAGCTACTGACGCCGTAGCGACCGTTGTTGTTGGCCCACAGGTTCCTTGCCCGCAGGTGCGTGGCAAAGATGCCAATCTGATCATTGTCGCTTGCGGTGATATTGTTGCCCTCGAGGAACATCTCGGACCAGAGCGCGATCCATCCTCGGGCTTGGGTGACCGAGACGTGGTCGGCGTGCAACACGCGGACGTTGATCCCGACATCGGCGCAATGGTCAACCACCACATGACTCGCGTTCACGATCGCGCCCTGTCCGGAGTGATACTCCGGGTTGGTCTCGATGCAGGTCCGACAGTCGTGCACGTGCAGGTTGTCGAGCCGCAAGCGCGTGCGGGGTTCGGTCACGATGCAGTCGATGAGTGACGTTCCCGAGATCTCGCCGGGGCCGCCACTGCTGGTGATGGTGCAGTTGCGGCCGAGGCATTCAATGGCTGACGCACCCCGGGCCGCGATCGCATGTCCGGCGAGATCGAGGGTGGCCCGCCGGCCCACCACGACCCCAGTACCGCTCGGACAGGTGAGATCCGCCA
The DNA here is from genome assembly GCA_005777805.1 of Pseudomonadota bacterium. GTDB lineage: Bacteria > Desulfobacterota > Binatia > UBA12015 > UBA12015 > SXLG01. Next base: position 8,703 of record SXLG01000152.1, on the reverse strand, counting down.
CCAGCACACCGTGCTGACCCGCAGGCACGGTCTGGCCACACGCCGTCACGTCCATGCCGCGGGCCGTACCGGTGAGGGTTGCTGCGGTGCCCACGAATACGGCCGCCCACACGCAGGCGAGTGCGGCACGGCCGCCGGCCGCGCGCAGAGCCGACCGACCATGGGCCGGCCGGCGCAGGAGCAGGTGAGAGCGTGGCCCCGACCGCGCAACGTCTCGACTGACGTCGCTGTCGACACATCCTGAGCGTTCGTGTGGGATGATGTTCGAGTCTCCGGGGTGGGGGTGGCTGGCAGCTTTCGGGGCGCCGGTTCGGCCAGATTGGACCGACAGACACCTGCGGTCAACCGGGCTCGTGCCCGGCGGGCCTTTGCCCAAGCGCGTCCACAAGGCGAGGGCTGCGCGCGGGCCCCATTCCGTTGCGGACAGGTCTCCTCCGGCCTCGAGCACGGCGCCACCGCGAAATGCGGGTGGCCGATGTCGGCGTGACGCCTGCGCACAAATCTCCCCCGGCCCTCGAGCGCTCCGCCGGCGCGCACGGGGGCCTGGACGTCCGACTTCCGGGCGGCGATGGTCCAGACCGACCGTCGAGCGCTGCGCCGACGGTTGGGGTGAGCCCCAGGCCACCGCGTTCTCGCAAACCCACACCGCCACCATGAGATGCCCATGAAGTCTCCACACGCGACCATCGTCCCGGTCCTGCTGGCGCTGCTCTGCGGCTGCACGGCCGCGCGCGCGCGACCCGACGGGTCGGGGGCTGATTCCGCGGGAATGCATCCGGACGGCGACGGCAGCGATGAGCGCACGACATCCGCAGAAGCGCTGCGGCAGCGGGTGGCGGCCCGCGGAGGCACGTTGCGCGTGGCGTGTCTCGGCGATTCGAATACCGCCTCCGACTGGCAGCACCGGAAGGACCCGAGCTTCGAGCGCGGGCACGGTTGGTGCGAGCAACTTGCCGATCATCTCGGTGCGCTCGTGGTCGAGGTCGACAACCGTGCCTCGGCCGGTGCGCGCGCGGTCGCCAGGCCCCCCCACCAACTCCGGGGCTCGCGCCTGATCCTGAGCGGTCCCGATCAGCTCGCGGCCGCCCTCGCCGCGGGGCCGCCCGACGTCGTGCTGATTGCCTTCGTGACCAACGATTTGCATCCCAGCGACCCGCAACCGTCGGAAGAAATCATCGCGACCCTGCTCGAACTCGCCGTGGCGGCCGAGGAACGGGGGGTCCTCGCCTTCCTCGCCACCGCGCCCATGCTCCGGCCCCACGCCACGCCAGGCAGGTGGTCCCCCGAACCCGCGGCGATCAAGCTCATCAATGATCGCATACGCGAGGAGGTCCCGGCCACTCGCCGGCTCGACTTCGATCGCAGCCCGCGTGCCGATAACTACCTTGACGTCATCCACTTGAACGCCGCGGGGCACACCCTGCGCGCCCGCGAAGCCGCACGCGCCATCCGCGCCGCACTCGGCATGGCGCAGGAGTCCCGAGACCCGCCCGCAAGGTCTGGGCGCGCGGCTCCCCCCACGACGACCTCGCCCGCCGGGCAGCACTGAACACCGGACGGGCGGGGTGTCCCAATTCACCCCGGCCCGTACTTGAACTTCGTCCCAATGGGCCGTGGTCGCAGCCGCGGCGGATGCCGCACGAAAACCTCCGGGGCGAAGCTCCGGGCCGCGAGAGCATCGCGGTCGCGGCGAGCACGCTCGCGCAGATTCACGAGGTCCACACCCCCGGAATCCGGCCCGAGTTCGTCGAGCTTCTCGAGGCCGAGCCCCAACATGCGAGCCGCTCCGTCCCAGAGCTGCTGGGTCACCTTGTGGTAGCCGACCGCGACCTGAATCAACCCAATAAACAAGGCCCACTGCTCGTCGGGCAGATCGTCGAGTGCTGCCTCGAGCACCTCGTGCGCCTCGAAGTAGCGCCCGCGGTTGAACTCCCGCGCCGCTGCGATCAGCGCCGCTCTCGATTCCATCTCACCACCGGTGCCTTCCCGGGGAGCTTACCCGCGCCGGGCCTGGCACAGTTCCGGCACCCGGTAGAGCCTTGATTTCAGCGCGTGGCCGCCACGATTCGGAGTTCGCGGCCCGCGGATCTGAGCAGAAGAGCCGCCAGGCCGATCAGCGCCAATGCGACCGCGGCGTTCACCATGCCGATCGTGCCGGCGGTGCCGCCGAGGCCGGTGACGACTTGCAGCACCAGCGACCAGGCCGTGATCGTCAGGATGAAAATCGCCGGTAGAAACGTGTACCACGAGGAACGGCCCATGCGGCGGAGCCAGACCGTAATGACCAGCAACGAGATACCGGCGAGGAGTTGGTTGGAGGAACCGAAGAGCGTCCAGAAGACACGATAGCTTCCCGGACCCGAGACCAGCAGCAACAGGAGCGGCAGAAGGCACATCACCGCGCTCGCGGCGACTGCGCCGGCCCGGCCTTGCCAGCCTAGCAATTCAGATATGACGTAACGCCCGAGCCGCGTGCTGACGTCGAGCGTGTCAAAGACGAAGGTCGAGAAAGCCATGGCGCCGAAGGTGGTCGCGAGCAGCAGATGCTCCTCGCCGAGCACGACGCTGACGAAGCGACCGAGCCCCTCGCCGTAGATCGCCCCTGGTGCCTTGCCCGCAACCTCCGGGCCCGAGGCGATCATGATCGTGCCGAGCGCGATCAGCGCCACGAAAGCCTCCAGCAGCATCGCGCCGTAGCCGATCGGCCGGCAGTCGGTTTCGCGGGCGATCTGCTTGGAGGTCGTGCCCGAGCAGATCAGGCCGTGGAACCCCGAGCAGGCCCCGCAGGCGATCGTGACGAAGAGAAACGGGAAGAGCTGGCCGGTCTCGCCCGGCACCACGAAGCCGCGAAACGCCTCCTGCCGCACCTCGAAGCCGCCGAAGAACATGCCCACCACACCGAAGGCGAGCGCCAGATAGAGCACGAAGCCACCGAGGTAGCCGCGCGGTTGCAGCAAGGCCCACACCGGGGTGAGCGAGGCGACGAAGCAGTAGCCGAGAATGAGCACGGCCCAGGTGCGCGCATCGAGGACGATCCAGGTCGAGAGCCAGGTACCCGCCCAGACGGCGATCAGCGTCGCCGGCACGAAGATGAGCGTCTGCAGCCAGAGCGGCGGGGCTACGAATCGCGCGACCAGGCCCATCACCACCGCAATCGTCAAGTATAATACCGAGGACATGGCCACAGCCCCACCCGGATTGAAGCGCAACCTCAGACCCTGCATCTCGGCGTCTCCCGAGACGAAGGTGGAGGCGGTCACGTCGGTGAAGGCAACAATCACATAGATCAGGGCTAGCCAGATGAAGACCATGATCGCCCGGTAGGCCTGCTCTCCGAGATTCTCCTTGACCACCTCGGCGATCGAACGGGCATCGTGGCGCACCGACGCCACCAGCGTCGAGAAGTCGTGCACCGCACCGATGAAGATGACGCCGAGGCCGATCCAGAGGATCGACGGGAGCCAGCCGAATTGCTGGCAAGCGAGAATCGGTCCGGCGATCGGTCCGGCTGCGGCGATCGCCGAGAAGTGCTGCGGCAGCAAGTAGAACGGCTCGGTCGGCACGAAGTCGAGGCCGTCGTCGTGGCGCCGCGCGGGCGTCTCGACATCGCGCTCGAGCCGGTACTGGCGCGCGATGAAGCCGCCGTAGAAGTGATAGCCCGCCGCCAGCGTGACGAGGACCAGGGCTGCAAGCAGGGGGAGACTCACGGCGGCGGAACTACCACGGTTGCGCGCAGCACTCGACCCGCGGCGGGGCCGATCCTCGGAGCCAGAGCGTCCCCCGCCCCCGTGGCTGGGAGTGGAGGCGCGCCGCCACGGGAGGTATCGCGTCGACGTGGGGCCAGCGCACGATCCGGTCGTTGTCGTCGGTGGTGGGCCCGCGGGGAGCTGTGCGGCGCTGCACCTGGCCCGCGCGGGCGAGCGCGTCGTGCTGCTCGAGCGGGCCGAGCCACCCCGCGACAAGGTCTGTGGCGGAGGCGTTGTCACGCGGGCGTGGGGCGAGTTGCCGCCCGATCTCCATCTGCCGGTGCGGCGCTTTGCCCGCGACGTCGAGATGGTGGACCACAACGGCAGGCGCCATCACATCCGGCGCGACCTTCCCATCATCGCGCTGGTGATGCGCGCCGAATTCGACGCTGCACTACTCGAGGCCGCGCACGCGGCGGGGGCAGAGGTGCACCCCGGCACGCGCGTGCAGAGCCTCACGCTCAAGGCCGATCGGGTCCGTGTCGAAACCTCTGCTGGCCCGCTCGACGCGCGCTGGCTCATCGCCGCCGACGGTGCGCTCTCGGACGTGGCCCGCCTGGCGGGGTTCGGGCCCGCGCCGCGTGCGACAGCGGCCCTCGAAGCCGAGATCCGCTTGCCCGCTGGACGCTTTGCCGCAGCCAGCGAGCGCGCCGTGTTCGACTTCCACGTGCCGCCCGGCGGCTACGCGTGGAGCTTCGCCAAGGACGCGCACGTTTCGGCGGGCGTGCTGAACCACGCCAGCGCCGCCGCACGGACGCCGAGCCCGCGTCAACGCCTGCCCGGCGTGCTCACCGCTCTGGGCCTCGACGCCACGCCCACCGCGCTGCTCCGAAGAGCGCGCTCGCGCGACCCTGCCGACCAGTCTCCCCCGGCATCTCTGGACTCTGTCAGCTACGACTGCACCGTCGCGGGCTACGTGATCCCGGCGCGGCCGCGGCCGACACTGGCACAGGGTCGCGTGCTTCTCGCGGGCGATGCGGCCGGGCTCGCCGACCCGGTGACACTGGAAGGGATCTCGCCGGCGTTGCGCTCGGGCCGACTTGCCGCCCTTGCCGTGCTGGCCCGGGGCGATGCCGCAGCGCACTATACAGCCGCCCTTCGCGCCGACATGCTGGCCGAACTCGCGGTGGGCCGACACCTCGCCGCCGTCCTCTATACGAAACCACGCCTGGCTCGCCTGCTCTTCGCCCACCGCGGCCGGGAACTCTGCGAGCGCATGACCGACGTCGTCACCGGACAAGCCAGCTACCGCGCACTCCTGCGCTCGCCGCGCGTGTGGTGGTCGTTGCTGCGTGCAAACGAGACCGCCTGGCAGGCCTGAGCCCCTGCGAGGACTCGCTGGTTTCCGCTGCCAACGGATCGACGTGCCAAGTGCAAGGCACGCCAAGCCAAGATACGCCAAGGCACTCGCCGCGGCCGTGGCGTCTCAGTGCTTCCCCAAGCTCGGGCCACAAGTCACCGCACCGTCGCCAAAGAGCACCACTGGAGCGAGCGGCGGCAGGAGACCCATGCCGATGCCAGGCTCGCTGCGGACGCGCCTCTCGAGCGCCCGCAGCGCGGCGGGAACATCGTCGAGCAAGCTCGGCATCGGTTCGAGGTCGGTATCGAGAGGCAGCGTGAAGTCGTCGTAGTGGATCGGAATCACGCAGCGCGGCCGCACGGCACCGATCACCCCGTGATAGTAGCCGTCAAAGTATGTTGCGTCCCTGGTGCCGAGCGCACCGATGCCGAGTGCCACCACATCGGCCCGCCGCCCGTCCAGCGCACCGGCGCGCCAGCCCGCGCTGCCTTGCACGAGAAGGCGGCCAAGGGGGTGCTCGATCAGCACCGAGTAGCTGCCGCCCTCCTTCCAGGCGCTGGCCCGCGCCGGTGGCCGGAGCGGCGCCTCGATCTCGCCCATCGCGACCCCGTGCGGGAAGTGCCGCGAGGGGATCATCGTCACCGTGAAGCGACCGAAGTGCATCGGTTCGTTCGGGGGGACGAGCCGGAAGCGGTCCTCGGGGAAACCGAGCCCACGCGCGACGTTGGCGGTCGAGGGCGATCCGACCAGCAGCGCACCGGTATGCATCGCCACCAGCGGCGCATCGAGCGCGTGGTCGTAGTGGGAGTGCACGACAAAGATCGCCGCCAGGCGATGGACCTTCGCCGCGTCGAGAGCGCGCCTGATCGCCACCGGGTCCGGCGCGATGCGCCCGAGCAGAGTCGCGAGCTTGCCGGGGCGAGTGAAGAAGCCGTCAGTCAAGAGCGCGGTCTCGCCGTCATCCACCAGCATCGTGGCGACACCGAGAAAGGTCACCCGGACCTGTGCACCGGCAGGGGCCGGTGCCGTCGCCGTGGGCAGGCGCCACGCCGCAAAGGGAGCAAGACTCGGAGGATCGAGGAGACCGAACCCGACCCAGAGTGCGGCCAGCACGACGACACCGAGGAGCCCGCCGACGGTGGCCCAGCGCCAGCGCCGCCGCTGCCGTGCTGGCGCTCGGCCCAGGTCCATCCGGTCTGCCACTCCGACAATCTAGGCCGCGCTGCAGGGGCGTGCCAGCAAGCCGCGAGTCGAGATGCGTGCCTGCGCGGACCTGACCGCGCCCGTGCCGCGGCGAGCCATGGCCCGCCCTTGCCTTCCTGCCGGGGCCGAACCACAACCTTCCCGGCCCGCGCGCGTGGGGCTCGGCAGCGGAAGGGACAGGAGGACAGGTGCATCCAAAAGAATGGGCCGCTCGGGATCGCGAGCGCACCGCACTGATTTTCGCCACGGACGACCGGCACGTGAGCTACGGCGAGCTCGACGACGCCTCCAACCGAGTGGCGCAAGCGTTGCGCGCCGCTGGCCTGCGCCCGGGCGATGGCGTGGCCGTCGTGCTCGGCAACACGCCGGAGTTCTTCGAGATCTACTGGGGAGCGATGCGGGCGGGGCTCTATTTCACCCCGATCAACTGGCACCTGACGGGCGACGAGATGGCCTACATCGTCGCCAATTCCGATGCGCGGGCGCTGTTCGCCGCCGCCGAATTGGCCCCGATCGTGGCGCCTCTCGCCCGCGAGACCGCAGGCCTTCGCCAGCGCATCGCTGTCGGCGGCACGATCTCGGGCTTCGACGATTACGCGACGATGCTGGCGGCGACGGCGGCCAGGCCGATCGCCGACGAGAGCGAGGGCTCGACCATGCTCTACTCCTCGGGCACGACCGGCCGGCCCAATGGCGTACGGCCGCCGCTCCCGGGGACGTCGCTCGGCACGGGGGTGATGGCCGCGACCGCAGCCGCCTTCCAGGCGTTCTTCGAGATGCGCGCGGACGATCGCTACCTCTGCCCGGGTCCGCTCTACCACGCCGCGCCGCTGGCCTTCTCGGCCATCCAGCACCGCATCGGCGCGGCCGTCGTGGTAATGGAAAAATTCACGCCCGAAGGGGCGCTGCGCTCGATCGAACGCCACCGCGTCACCACCAGCCAGTGGGTGCCGACCCACTTCAACCGCCTGCTCTCGCTGCCCGAGTCCGTGCGAACGTCGTTTGACCTCTCGAGCCTGCGGGTGGCAATTCACGCCGCCGCGCCCTGCCCGATCCCCGTCAAGGAACGAATGCTCGCCTGGTGGGGACCGAAGCTGGTCGAATATTACGCCGGCACCGAGGGCGGCGGCTCGTTGATCCGCTCGGCGGAGTGGCTCACCCACCGCGGCTCGGTCGGACGTCACTGGGCCGGCGGCACGATCCACATCCTCGACGATGACGGCCACGCCATCGTCGAACCCGGACGCGACGGCCTCGTCTACTTCGAAGGGCCCGAGGATGCCGAGGTGCGCTTCCGCTACCACAAGGATTCCGACAAGACGGCCGATACCTGGCGTGGACGGCTCTTCACGCTGGGCGACATCGGACATCTCGATGCCGAGGCCTACCTATACTTGACCGATCGCAAATCGCACATGATCATCTCGGGCGGTGTCAACATCTACCCGCAGGAGGTCGAGCACTGCCTCGTCGAGCACCCGGCGATCGAGGACATCGCCGTGATCGGCGTGCCGCACGAGGACATGGGCGAGGAAGTCAAAGCCATTGTTCAGCTGCGCGCCGGCTTCATGCCGAGCCCGGCACTGGCCGCCGAGATCATCGACTGGACGCGCCAGCGCATCGCCCACTTCAAGGCACCGCGCAGCGTCGCCTTCCTCGACGAACTGCCGCGCCAGGAGAACGGCAAGATCTACAAGCGGCGGCTGCGCGAACTCTACGCCGAGGGGGCCCCGGTCTGAGCCTGCGCGGTGCTGCCCAGCCCGCACCCGACGGCAGGATCGCCCGGGCCGGTCTATCGGCCATGGTGACGCGGCGCAGCCCTCGCACGTCACCGTGACGGTGCGCCGTCGCCCGGGCCGGTCTATCGGCCATGGTGACGCGGCGCAGCCCCCGCACGTCACCGTGACCGTGCGCCGTCGCCCGGGCCGGTCTCAGTCGGCCATGGTGACGCGCAGCACTTCCTCGACGGTCGTGAGCCCGGCGCGAATCTTCTCGACTCCGGCGCGGCGCAGGCTGGTCATGCCGTCGCAGGCTGCCTGACGCTTGAGCTCGGTCGCCGACGCCCCAGAGAGCACGAGATCGCGCACCGACTCGCTCATCCGCATGACCTCGTAGAGTGCGATCCGGCCGCGATAGCCCGTGCCGCCGCAGCTCGAGCAACCCGCGCCGCGGCGGCCCTCGAAAGCGTGGGCCTCGTCGCCGGGAACCCCGAGATCGATCAGGGCCTGAGCCGGGATCTCGACCGGCGTGATGCATTTGGGACAGATCACGCGGGCGAGCCGCTGCGCCAGGATCAGATTGACGGACGAGGCGATCAGAAAGGGCTCGATGCCCATGTTGAGCAGGCGGTTCACCGTCGAGGGCGCGTCGTTGGTGTGCACCGTCGAAAGCACCAGGTGGCCGGTCAATGCTGCCTTAACGGCGATCTCGGCGGTCTCGAAGTCGCGCACCTCG
>SXLG01000151.1 GCA_005777805.1 Pseudomonadota bacterium | reverse complement strand
GGTCGGTTCCACGCCCATCAGGCGCGCGTTCTGGCGGTCCTGCAGGAAGCCGCAAAGCCGGCCCTTCTCGATCAGCACCGTGCGGCGCGTCGGCGTCCCCTCGTCGTCGACGTTGAGCGAGCCGCGCCGGTCGGGGATCGTGCCGTCGTCGACCACCGTGCACAGCTCGCTCGCGACGCGCTCGCCGAGCAGCTTGGCGAAGGCCGAGGTGCCCTTGCGGAGGAAGTCGCCCTCGAGCCCGTGGCCGATGGCCTCGTGGAGCAGCACCCCCGGCCAGCCCGGACCGAGGACCACGGTCATCTCGCCGGCCGGCGCCTCGCGGGCGTCGAGTGCAACCAGTGCCTGACGGGCGGCATCGCGCGCCCAGTGGAGCAACCTGGCCTCGTCGGCGAGCAGAGCCGTGAAGCCGAAGCGACCGCCGCCACCGGCCGTTCCGGTCTGGCGGCGGCCGGCGGATTCGGCGACGCAGGTGACCGAGACCCGGATGAGGGGCCGCTCGTCGAGCACGATGCGGCCGTCGGTAGTGGCGATCACGACTTTGCGGGTCTGATTGGCGATTCCCGCCATGACGTTGGTGATGCGTGGATCGACCGCCCGCGCCGCGGTGTCGATCCGCTGCAGCAGAGCGACGCGGTCGGGCAGGGCTCGTGTCCGGTCGTGCACAGGAACCGGGTAGAGATCCGCTGCACGCGGTGTCGTCCGCAACTCGAGCGGCCCCGGCTGCGCCGGCCCGCCGGCGATCTGGCGCGCGTTCAGTGCCGCGGCTTCCAGACGAGGCCGTGTGATCTCGTCGGTGTAGGCGTAGCCGGTGCGCTCGCCGGCGATCACGCGGACGCCCGCACCCTGGACTACATCGTGCGAGGCCTGCTTGACCTCGCCGTCCTCGAGGCTGACCGATTCCGCGACCGCGTCCTCGAGGAAGAGGTCGGCGTGATCGATCTGGGCGGCCAGTGCCGTGCCGAGTGCGCGCTCGAGGGCGCGTTCGTCGAGCCCGAAGCGGGCGGCGAGGTAGGAGTCAGCGTTGGGCGGGTCTGCGGCGTTCGAGGAACTCACACGACGATCTTCGCGGGCCACGGGGCGGAGTCAACCCGGGCCCGGTCGGCTCGAGCGTGTTGCGCTTTCGCTCGCCCGGCACGGGGCGCCGCACCGGATGGGCCGGAGTGGGGCGGGAGCGAGTTCGGCGGCTCTCGGCTTTACAGGGCGGGCGCCCGACCGCTAATGACGCTTTTCAGGTGGTCCAGCGCGGCCGCCCACTGGCATGGCAAACGCCAAAGCCCCAATCCTGTCGCTGCTCGAGAAGATCCGAGGTCCGAACCCGGTCGTTATCCTGCCGCACGACAACCCCGACCCCGACGCGCTCGCCAGTGCTGCGACCTTGCAGTACCTGTTGCGCGAACTGGCCGAGCGGGAATCGGTCATCGCGCTCGGCGGGATCATCGGCCGGGCCGAGAACCGGGCGATGGTGAAGTTCCTCAACATCGGGCTCGTGCCGGTGCGCGAGGTCCACCTCAGGCCCGAGTCGCAGGTGGTCCTGGTCGATACCCAGCCCGGCCGGCGCAACAACTCGCTGCCGCCGCGATTGACCCCGACTGCGGTGATCGATCACCACCCTGCCTACGAGGACGTCTCGGCGGTGCCCTTCGTCGATCTACGGGAGGACTACGGCGCCACCTCGACCATCCTGACCGAGTACCTGCGGGATTCGCGCGTCACCGTCGAGAGCAAGATCGCGACCGCGCTCTTCTACGGCATCAACGCCGAGACTCAGGATCTGGGCAGGGAGTCGACGGAGGCCGATTTCGCGGCGAGCCATTTCCTCTACCCCTACGCCAACAAGCGACGGCTCGGGAAGATCGAGAACGCGCGCGTCCCGCGCGAGTACTTCCGTGCTTTCCGCGACGCGATCGACGAGGCTGTGGTCTACGACGATCAGCTCGTGCTCTCCGATCTCGGCGACGTGCATTACCCGGATATGGTCGCCGAAGTTGCCGATTTTCTGTTGCGCCTCGAGGAAGCCGAGTGGGCGGTGGCGATGGGTTGCTACGGCAAGCAGCTCTTCGTGTCGGCCCGCACCACGGACCGCGACGCCAACGCGGGCGAGTTGTTGCAGAAGGTTCTCGGCAGCCGCTCGGCCGGCGGGCACGACATGATCGCGGGCGGCCGCGTCTCGGTCGAAGGCAACGGGCTCGAGCGCGAGAAGGTCGCCGTGCGGATCAAGGAACGCTTGCTGCGCCGGCTCGGACTCGAATCGAGCGAGGGCCGGCCGCTGGTCTGAGAGCCCGAGCAGATTCCCCAGCCGCCAAGAGTTCGCCGCTTGTTTCTGGCGAGCCGGGGTTCCGAGCCGAGGCAGGCTGCGGCAACGCCCCGGTTTTCGACCCGGCTCTGTGTCGCGGGGGCGCGGACTCTGAAGGGTCAGCCGTCGAGGCTGATCAAGCGCGGGATGTTTCAGGTGAGGGCGAACAGGTCGGCGCTACAGAGCATCTTGTCGCCGCCGCGCGACGTCAGGTGGTCAAGGTCACGATGCGTCTGGGCCTTGGCATTGCCGGTCTCGGCTGTGGCGGTGCGCTCCTCGTAGATGGCCTTGGCCTCGGCGGTGGCCCTGCGGCCTTCGGCGCGCTGTTGCCTTCGCGTGGCAGGTGGGAATCGCTCTCGTGCGGCTTGGGCAGCTGCGCATAAACGACGCGTCGCATTGGGCGGCCGTGCCGAAAGAACGATTTGGGACTGCGCCTCTCGGCCGAGAAATGAGATAGGTCTCTCTACGGATAGACCTTATGTTTGAGCCGGCCCCGGTTTGGTGGACACCCTCGCGATGAGGGAGAACGGGAAGATGGAGAAGCGAACGAGGCGAGTATTCACCCGGGAATTTTGGGGCCGAGGCCGTCCATTTGGCAAGGGAGAGCGGCAAGTCGATCAGGGATCAGGCGAGGGAGCTCGGGCTGAGCGAGTCGGCGCTGAGGCTGTGGATCAGCCAGGCCGAGATCGACGGTGGCCAGGGGCCGGCCGGGGCGTTGACGACTGCCGAGCGCGAGGAGTTGTCCAGACTTCGGCGGGAGAACCGAACGCTGAAGATGGGCGTGAGCTACTAAAAAAATGGGCGGCCTTCTTCGCGAAGGAGACAGCGTGAAGTTCGCGTTCGTCGCCACGGAGAAGGCCTCATTCCCGGTGGCCTTCATGTGCCGGCACCTGGAGGTCTCGCGCCGTGGGTTCTACGCTTGGCGGCTGCGGCCGGAGTCGCATCGCGCAAAGGAAGATCGACGCCTGCGGCTCAGCATTCGGGCGGCCTGGAAGAAGAGCCGACGTACGTATGGCAGCCACCGGCTCCACG